>JAUQYT010000256.1 GCA_030587605.1 Candidatus Njordarchaeum guaymasense | reverse complement strand
CCTCAGGTGGCACTCACAGGCTCTTCTGGCAAAGGCCTCAAACTCTCCCTTGTCTCTGATTAACCAGAAATAGTTGGCGACGCGGCGGAAATAGTGGGCTGCAACTCCGTAGTCGCCCTCCTTAAGGGCTTCCTCAGCCACCCTAATCCAAGAAAGGTACTCCCGGTTTTTACGCTCCAAAATCCTTCCACCACGTTCCTCCAATTTTCCAGGGTCAGGTGAGGTTTCTAGAACTGGCGCCTAACGACTATGACCCTAACCTGATCGCAGGTGTCTTCACACCAGTCGGCCACCATCTCGATGGCATCCAGAAGCTGACCCATTAAGATGGCAACTCCGACACCCATGGTCGTGTCCCTACCCAGAAGGACCCTGGCACTCTCATAGATATCGTCCACCCGTTCCTCCAGCCTCTCCACCTCATTCGCCGCCTTCAAGGCTTCCTCCGGTTTTTCAGTCAATTGATTAACGCATTTTCGAAGGGCGAAGGCGCATTCCTTAACCCCAGCCACCATCTCCAGAGAAGCCTTCTTTAGGGCATCGGGCATCTTCCCCCCAGGGATGGCGTTAAGAATGCGCGTACACTCCCTGCTCCAGTCGGCCACCATGTCCACCCTCTTCACGAGATGCATAAGGTCTTCCCTATCTATGGGCGGCAGCTCTCCGCGGGATAATTCCTGCATAACTTCCCGCCTCAAACCGTCCGCTTCCCTTTCAGCGTTGGTCACCCTGCTGATGCAGAGTCTCATTTCTTCATCCCTATTTTCGGTTGCCGCCTTTATCGCCCTCTCCAAGTCCTCTACAATATTTATGGTCAGGGCCAGGTGCCGCTGTATCATTTCCAAAGCCTTCATTTCCCTTCTCTTACCGAACCACCTAAACAGCTCACTCAAGGGCCAACTCCACTCCAATATTCAAGAAAATAGATTCCACAAAATAAAACATTTGCTTCACACCTATAAAGTTCATCTAAAAATAAACGTCAAAGAATTCTTTTGGTGCGCGAATGTAAGTTTTAAAAGGCATTGATTCAAGAACTGATCTTAAGAGTTCGTCGAGTCTGAACTTGGCACGTACCTTGAGGCGGCGCGGAGAACGACGTTTCCTCAAGCAGTCCTAGGAAGTTTGGTAAGGTTTACCGTGATTGTGGGCGTGGTGTTTTCTCGGTTTTTCGTGCCTGTTCTTCGCCAAGTAGACGATCAGGATGGCTTCGACAATGATGTTTCCTGCTGCGAAGATAACGGCAGAACCTATATTGACCGAGACAATGTAAAAGACGAGGAGACCAAGCAAGACCCAGACAAACACGAAGTCCTTCCCCAGCCTAACTGTATTCGCCGTTGTGCGGCTACTCTCTTTGCGCCTAATTCTGCTGTTTGCGTAAAGATAAATGCTGACCAATATTAGGAATGTGATGCCCCAGCTAATGCTGATGGCCCACCAGATGAATAATTCAGGATATGGCATCATCATCACCTCCGTTACAACTTGCAAATCTTATAGAAGAAAACCTTACCTGCGTCCACCAGGAGTAGGTAGGTGGCGACCATGAGTATTAGGAGTATCCAGTATTCGGCTGGGAGGGCTGTGAATCCGAGGAAGTCACCTAGAATCGTGAATGGGACTATAGTTCCGAACGCGACGCAGAACAATGTAAGCGCAGTCAGCCACTTTCCGGGACGACTTGTGAAGAAGGGGATCCGCCTTGTCCTGATAACGAATATGACTAAGACTTCAGTCCAGAATGACTCTACAAACCAGCCGCTTTGGAAGAGCGCTGATGAAGCACCGAATATGAAGAGCATAATGCCGTAAGTAAGGAAGTCATATAGTGAGCTGAACGGGCCGAAGAAGAGAGTGTATTTTCTTACGAAACCTATGTCCCAACGTGTTGGCCATTTGGTATATTCCTCATCAACATTATCGGTGGGCAGCGTCATGTTTGCGATGTCATAGAGGAGGTTCATGAAAAGTATCTGCATGGGTAACATAGGAAGAAAAGGTAGGAAAATTGAAGCTGCAGCCGCACTAAACATGTTTCCGAAGTTCGAGCTGGTTCCCATCAAGATGTATTTTGTAGTATTTCCGAAGATTTTGCGGCCTTCATCTATCCCATTGGCTAGTACGAGGAGGTCTTTCTCCAGAAGTACGATATCCGCTGCATCCTTTGAGACGTCGACCGCTGTGTCGACGGATATGCCCACGTCTGCCTCGTAGAGAGCGGGTGCATCATTCACCCCGTCTCCCATGAAGCCTACCACATGTCCGTTGGCCTTTAGGGCTTTGATGATGTCGAGCTTCTGTTCCGGGGTGATCCGGGCGAAGATCGTGGTCTCTTCCACTATGGCTCTGATTTCAGTCGAACTCATCTGAGTGAGCTCTGAACCGTCAACTATTCTCTTAATGGGAACTTTGAGTTCATCACAGATCTTCCTCGCCACAAGTTCGTTGTCTCCGGTCAGTATCTTCACATCAACTCCCATCTCCTTCAGCTTCGTGACGGCTTGATGGGCATCTTTCTTATGGGGATCAGTGAATATGAGGAAGCCTAGAAACGTTAAATTCGTCTCGTCCTCAACTGAGTAGGAGGTCTTGGCGTCCACGCTCCGATGCGCGACTGCAAGGACACGGTACCCCTGTTGCGAGAGATTGAAAAACTTGGCGTTAATCGCTTCTAGAACGTCGCCTATTGGTTCGTTCTTTCCAACGATCTTAGCGTACTTACATCTAGAGAGAATCGATTCTGGTGCACCCTTACTGATGAGATTGAAATCACCATCTTTTCTGACCACTACCGACATTATTCGCCGCTGATAGTCAAATGGAATCTCGTCAACCTTGGCGTAGGTTTTAACGCTTTCTTGCACGCCGTTCTCAACGGCGTACTCCCAAATCGCCACATCCATCGGATTGCCAGTGATCTTCTCCCCTACGACCGCGGCGTTGCAGAGCAACGAGTAAGATAGGACCTTTGGATCTTTGCCTTCGTCAAGTGAGCTGTAGTCCCTTAGAACGATCTTTCCATCCGTGAGCGTCCCAGTTTTGTCAGTGCAGAGAACATCCATGTTGCCGAAGTCTTCAATCGAAACTAGGCGTTTCACGATGGCCTTCACCTTCGCCATTCTCTTTGCCCCCTGGGAGAGGCTGATCGTCACAATAGCAGGCATGAGTTCAGGAACCAACCCAATAGCGACTGCGAGAGAAAACAACAGAGAATCGACCAGTGGATGGCCAATGGCCGCGTTCAACGTGAATATTCCGATCGTAAGAGCAAGAGTGAGCGTTAAAAGCATCGTTCCATACTTCTTGACCCCCCTTTGAAACTCGGTCTCGGGGTGGGACCGAGCCAGACTTCTTGATACAGATCCAAACTCCGTGTATTTTCCAGTCGAAACTACAACGCCTCGACCGCTTCCATGCGCTATAACGGTACCTAGGAACAGGTAGTTCGTCAACTGCTGGGGTGTTGGGTGTTGAAGATCGAGGCTGTCAGCGGTCTTCTCGACCGGAAACGATTCTCCAGTGAGTGCTGCCTCATTAGTCTGGATATCCTTGCATTCCACTATTCTCATATCGGCTGGAACGATATCTCCGATGTATAAAGAGATCAAGTCTCCTGGAACTAGTAATCTCGAATCGATCTCAGAAGACTTTTCATCCCTTGTTACAACAGCTTTAAACGATACGCTCTGCCGCAGGTCTTCAACAATCTTCTCTGCCTTATACTCGTTGAAAAATCCCAAGACGACGCTAAGGGCGATCATCGTCAGTATCGCTATTGACTGCTCAAATTGACCGAAGAAAACTGCTATGCCAGCGCAAGCGATCAGAATGACAAATATTGGATTCTTGAACTGTCTGAGAAGCACCTGGATCAAGCTGAAAGCTTGTATGGGCAACTCGTTGCGCCCGTAAATCTTCAGGCGTCTTTGAGCTTCTTGCTCAGATAAGCCTTGTTCACTGGTTTCAAGGGATTGATAGACATCCGTAGGAGGGATAGACCAGTAGTTTCTGCGTCCTGCATCTTTCTGTCTTGACGTATTCGTGGATCCGCCTCGAGAGGGTGCCCAATTCGAGTCTCCACTTTCTTAAATCCACCTTAAGATAATCGAGAGATATAGGTCTTACGTCGCCTCCGCGAACGTAACCTGTGAATGGTGCGTGGCGCGGGCTTCAGGCAGGTTCTTCATGGACATCTATTCTTGCAACGTTGGGATACGCTTTTCTGATTTCACTCTCGAGCTTGTTGGAGACCTCATGGGCTTGTTTCATGTTGATTTTCGGGTCGAAATGGCATCGGAGCACTACATGAAGGCTGTTGCCGATCTTTCGGGCCTCGATTCCGTGAACACGTTTTATCTCAGGGAAGCGCTCTGCTACGTGTTCAATGTAAGATTCCAGATCTGTCTCGACCCCCATCAACTCCCTAGATATGCGCTCTGAGGCTGATTCCATGTGAACGGTGATCTCCGAGATGTTCGGACTGGCTGCTCTTAACCTACTCTCAACTTGCTCAGAGACATCATGCGCCTGTTTAACAGTCATGTTTGCGCTCACCTCCAAGTGTAGGTC
>JAUQYT010000250.1 GCA_030587605.1 Candidatus Njordarchaeum guaymasense | reverse complement strand
TCCGCATTCTTGCGTTGTGTTTTGCGACGCTCCAACACCGTTTGTCCGTTTCATCCAGCCGCTCTGCCATCGCTGTCGGAACTGCATCAAGCTGGGATCTAAGATCCTTGAAGTCTAGACCGCTAATGTTCCTTTCTTTACCTAGTTCGATAGCGAGAGCTAGACTAGCGGCCAAACGTGTCGCATAGTGAAACGTATCTGAACCGCCCGTATCGAATCCCCCGACACATGCAATTGTATCCTTGGCTATCTTAGTCAATGGGCTTCCCGCAATGGAGGTTATTGCTATAGTGTACGCTCCTTTCTCCGCGAATTTCTTAGTAGCAGAAATAGTGTCAAACGTGCTTCCACTTCCGCTATAGGAAAATAAGGCGATTTGTTTGTAATCATAGGGCTTGTCCGTAATCAAGGCTTCAACACTGTCTCGATCCTCGGTCGTCAAATGCGCCCATTCCCAGAAGGCTGGACCAGCCGCCTGCCCAACAAATTGACTGGTACCCAGCCCGATACTAACAATATGATTGATCTCACGTCTCGTGAACTCTGCCGCAACTTTCCTGACATCTACTCCAACGATCTCCAGCGTCTTCTTGACGGCCTGGGGCTCTGAACGGATATCATTATAAACGTTGTATGGGTGCTCTGCTCTCGGCTTAGTACCAAGCGCCCGATACATTACTGGATACTCAGTTGTGGCTTCAATGTCGAGTACCGCATTCTTATCAACAAAATCAAAGGTCTTCGGACGGTCCTCATGCTTCATGACTCTCTCCCGTTGATCCACATCCTTGGATTTTTTTTTCATCGAACCTCATTCCCCTAGACATGACCTATGAGATGTGCGAGTTCTCTACATGTCTTCCATCAAGCAGTAAGGAACGTTCTTTCATCACCATTAAAGGTGAAATCAATATAAAGATGAGGTTCATAAGATCATGACAGTATCACTATAGTCGGGGTGAAAACTGGTCTGAAAGTCATTGCGGATCTTCACATTCATAGTAAGTACTCCGGTGCGACTAGTGAAGATATGAATTTGGTTAATCTTGATAGACAGGCTGGAGTCAAGGGTCTGACCATTCTCGGCACAGGGGACAACTCGACCTGCAATGGTACCGCTTAAGCACGTTAGGGTAGGCGGGTCTCCATTTTACCTCGCCGAGATGGCTTACAGAGTGCGAATCCTCTCTGACTGAGGTTGACCAAAGTGGGCTCTATGTATTAAAGAGTAGGGCAAGTACGCCGACTCCAACTCTTTTCATGTACACTGGAGAGGTTGATACTGAGTTTCGGAGTCAAGACAAGTCAAAGAGAATTCACCTCTTGATCTTGTGCCCGAATCTTGAAGTTGCCAAGCAAGTGACTAACGTGGTATCGAAGTATGGCAGCCTCAGTTCCGATGGGAGACCAAAACTACATGTAGCTCCTCCAGAACTCATAGAGGCAGTTATCGAAGTTGATCCTTGGAATGAGGTGATTCCAGCGCATATTTGGACTCCGTGGTTCTCACTGTTTGGCTCGAGAAGCGGTTTCGACAGCATGGAGGAGTGCTTCCAAGAACAGACTAAGCGAATCCACGCTATTGAGACTGGTCTAAGTTCCGATCCAATGATGAACTGGCGCCTTTCGGCCTTAGATAAGTATATGCTAGTCAGTAACAGCGACTCCCATAGCCCGTGGCCCTACCGCTTGGGTAGGGAGGCAAATGTACTCGAACTAAATGATGTAAGCTACAGGGAACTAGTTGACGCAATTCGCAAGAAGGATCCAAAAAGATTTTTGATGACAATCGAAACAGATCCTGCGTACGGTAAGTACCATTACACAGGACACAGGAACTGTAATGTGGTTCTAAGTCCAGAGGAAGCTCGCCGATGTGAAAATACCTGCCCAGCCTGCAGAAGAAAGCTAACCGTTGGTGTTCTGGATCGAGTTGGAGAGTTGGCTGATAGACCCGAGGGTTACAAACCCGCTGGCGCCATACCGTACGTTAGCCTGATCCCTCTGCAGGAGATAATCTCCAGTGCATTGGGGTTACGAGATGTTTTTGGCAAAGCAGTCTGGGAAGAATACGGCAAGTTAATCAAGAAATTTCCAAATGAGTTTCAAGTTCTCCTCGAAGCATCAAGAGAGGAAATATCGTCAGTCACGAGCACAAGAATCGCAGATGCAATCCTGAGAGTTAGAGAAAGGAAAGCTCGGGTTGCACCAGGATATGACGGCGTGTACGGGCACCTGATCCTGTTCGAAGATGAAACCGCATCAGCCAGAAACGTAGCTGGGCCTAATGAGGAGGGAGACAGAATGGAAAAGGGAGAAGAATCAAAGGAAAAACGGAAAGAGAAGGTTTCAGCCCAAAGAAATCTCTCTGACTACTTCTAGCCTAATAGTAAGTATTCCCCGGGGGCTTGCGACGCCTCTCGTCCCAGCTTTTACCTTCCTTCTGCCCGCGCCCTCATCTTCGCAAAGACTTCTTTAAGTTCGCCCGTAACAGCTTGGCGTATGTTTAGTGGGCTAGATGGTCTAGGTGGGCTTGCCGGTGGCGGAGCCTGTGAAGGAGAACCAGGAGGGCCATAGGGTGAGCCTTGAGGCTGTGCTGGCGGAGGGTATGACGCTGGTTGGGCTTGCTGCTGTGGCGGGTACGGCTGTTGGGGGTACGGCTGTGGCTTTGTTTTATGACTTGGCGTAGGTTGGGGAGGATATGGTTCCTGTCTTTGGCTTCCCCATTGCTGTTGAGGAGCACCGTATGCCTCGACTCTCTGAGGTTGCTGTGGTGGTGGCATAGTTGTCGGAGGAGTCCTCCAAGTTTCTTGAGTTATTGAAGGTGTGACACTCCCTGCTCCTGTCTGTTCCCTTCTACCCCAGGATGGTGCTCCAGCTACCGCTCTTTCTAATTCCTCAATTCTCTGCTCTATGACCATCATCCTAGTCTCAAGAGCATCTACGGCCTTGAGGAAGATGTTCGCGACCCTTGACAATACGTCGACTATTTCCGTTTCGCTACTCATAGCTAAAATCCTCAGAGCAGCCGCTTTCAATCTATAACAATAGTAGGTTCGCTATTTATAGTTGTGGTTGGGTTCTCTTTTCTCGGGTAGCCCGCAGTCTTAAGTTCGCAAAAAAACCCAATGCAGTTTGATGGCTGAGACGATTTCCAATTCATCGTTGTTTGACTCTCTTAGTCTCCTCCGGAGAGAGCATCCTTGAGCTTCGATAGAACTAGTTTTCCCTTCAGTCCATGAGGTTCCATTTTGACCAGCTTTTTCTTTTGTACTTCCTCAAGCCTATCTCTGCTAGGATTCTTTAGGAGGTCCTTCATAATTTTGCTGTCTCCTGATATAGTGACATCCGGTCCCTCAATGGGTTCCTTGAACAGCTCAACCCCGTCCGTACCTACTGTTCCACCCACTTGTTCATCTGTGTCGGTGGCTTTCACATTCACTTTGATCTTGCCTATCATCTTTAGCGCGCTTCTCGCCCTTTCGTCTTCCTTAATATACCTCTCAGCTTCTCCGAGCAACTTCTTCAGCAACTCATATAACGGCATTACTCCTGAATGCACCTCCATCTTGATTCAGCATTTCCCTTCTATGTCAGGTTCAATAAGACAACGTATTTCACAGACTTCCTATCACAGCATCAGGCTACCATTCCCATCATGGTCTAGGTGTTGTATTCCTAATATGATTTTGCCACGTATACGACTTGAGTAGCCTTCTTCCCGCAGAACGCGCACTTGCCTTTTGGCTTCTGCTCTGATCCAAAGAGAGTTCCTTTGACCTCAAGTCCGCCGATTTGACTCTTTAGCTCGTCAGCGCACTCTCTCAGCCCACAGAAATCCATCTTTATGAAGCCGGCCATCTTGGAAGCGCTCATTAACTCTTCCTTCGTCGTCACTTCCGTTGTGTTCCTGTTCATATAGTCCTCCGCTTTTTGCCTCAGAAAGTTGAGTATATCCTTTGCGACTTCAGTGATTATCTCAGCCAATTTCTTTTCTTCATAGGTCTCACGAGTCCTATTGTCTCTCCTAAAGAGAGTCACGTTTCTCTCTCTAACTTCCTTAGGACCAATCTCTATCCTGATAGGAGTCCCCATGAGTTCCCAATAGTAGAACTTGGCCCCAGCTGATAACTCCCGATCATCAAGCTTCACTCGAACGCCTGCACCCTCGAGCAGCTTCCTGATCTCCTCGCAGTTCTGCATAATCGGCTTCTCTTCTCCCTTAAACAGAACTGGAACTATAACCACTTGAACCGGTGCCATATCAAATGGGAGGACGAGCCCGTAGTCATCGCCGTGAATGCAGATCACTGAAGCCGCGATACGCGAAATCCCCGGCCCGTAGCAAGTCTGCTGCACGAACTTCTTAGTTCCATCCCTGTCCTCGAACTGAATGTCAAATACCTTGGAGAAGTTATCACCTAGCAAGTGTGTGGTTCCCACTTGAAGAACCCTACCATCAGGGAGTAGTACGTCAAATCCAAAAGTCTTCTTTGCACCGGCAAACCTGTCCCATGGCATCCTCAAAGGTAGGGTAGACTGTGTGAGTTTCTATCCAGAGGAACTCTCTTCCTCTAAGGAGTGGTCTAGTTGCCTTGGTTTCATACCTGTAAACGGAGCCACTTTGGTAATACTTAAGGGGCAAGTCACGGTAGTTTCTAATCCACAACGAATACATCGGGTAAATCGCGGTCTCACTGGTCGGTCTCAATATCAAAGGTTCCTCCAATTCATGCCTGCCCGCCCTCGTAACCCAAAACACTTCATCCTCAAATCCTTCTACATGCTCAGACTCCTTCCTGAAATAACTCAACGGAATAACAACAGGAAAAAGGAAAGGACTATGACCAGTCCTATCAAGTTCACCCTCATACAACCTGTAAAGCTGATTTATAATCCTCATTATATTAGGACGATAAATGATGAAGCCTTTTACTTTGTACCTAATGTCAACAAGTTCGGCTTCCTGCAAAACCTCATCATACCACTCACTGAAGTTTTCTTCTTTCTTGATCTTCATCTCCCTGCAAACCTCCAAACATGAGCAGAGAACAAAACAGCCTAGTGAGCCCCAGTTACTTCAACGTTTCCTCGAGTACGATAATTCTCACTGAATTCCCCAGCAGATCTTAGATAGAGCATTTCCAACACATAATTTAAACCTTCCTAACAAAACCGAAACGGGAATAAAATAATAAGGAGCGCGGACCCAAAGTGATCTTGTCACAGCCAATTACCGTAGAAATACTCAAAGAGGAATCTTCGCGGATCACCGCATCAGGCATTTCCAGATCACCAAAAAGAGGAATCGAGGAGAACCAATAGTCAGGGTGACTACTCTTGATCCCAGAAGGCTTAGGTAGAGTACTGATAAGGCCCCCGTCAGAAGCGCATAGTCTGCTCATAGAAGTGTTCCAAGGTTGCAACTACAACCAATGCAGGTTTTGCGGCATCTATAAGGAGAGAGAGGGCTTCAAAGTACTCGAACTGGAAGAGATCTTCAAACAGATTGATGCCGCAAAGAAGTTCTATCGTGAGTACTACAGTACGATTTTTCTCACTGGGTCAGATATGACCTGCCTCCCAACGGAGTTCCTTTTCAGAGTTCTGAACAGAATATCAGAAACTTTCCCGAGGTTAGAGCGCATAACGAGTTACACGTCAGCCAGGTCTGCCATAGGAAAGACGCTTGACGAATTCATCAAACTGAAAAAAGCTGGTCTCAAGAGGCTACACATGGGGCTTGAAAGTGGAAGCGACCAAATCCTAAAGCTAATGAAGAAAGGAACAATCTCGAAGACAATCGTGAAAGCTGGACAAAGAATAAAGGAGGCTGGAATAGAGCTCTCACTCTACGTTCTCCTGGGACTTGGAGGAAAGGGCTTAACGCAGGAACACGTGAGGGGGACTACCGAGGTCCTCAATGAGACGGATCCGCATTTCATCAGGTTCCGAACACTCAACATTCTTCCCAATACCCCACTCTTCCAAGAAGTCAAAGAAGGCAAATTCAAGCTCCTGACACCATACGAAATAATAAAAGAACAACGAGAAATAATCGCTGGACTAAACGTCCACAGCGAGATACTCAATGACCACGTTTCAGATTACCTTGACTTCGAGGTAAAATTCCCAGAAGGCAAGGAACTAACAGTGAAGCTCCTGGACAGAATCCTCGCAGATCCACGAACTAGATTTGTCCCCCCCAAGGAACTAACAGAGATGTGAACAACAGTTCGAAGCAGAATACGAGGTATCTGCTGTAGTCTGGCCTCAACTTGTCATGTTTTTTGGTTTTTTCAGCATTTATCATTGCAGCCGGGGACTGCTCGAGTAGGGTTAGAAAAAGCAATGAAATAGAGAGCTGCGGCTTTCCCCGCGATCATTCCTTGACGACATCCATTTTGCCATACTGCCCTACATTTACCTGCAACTCGCCTCGGAACTCGCTAATATAGCCGTTCTTTATCTCCACAGTGTCTCCAACGCCGATCTTATCAATATCCTTGTTCCATAGCGAAAGCTTGGCCTGCCCTGAGTCGTCAGCAACGGTAGCAGTCGCAACGCGAGCGGGTCCGAACCTCGTGTTCACGTCCCTAGGTTCCCCGATGTCTGTTACTTTTACCTTTAGATCAATTCTTTTCATTCCAGCTCTTAGTTCACTAACCTTCATCTTTGATTTACCACCGTGACAAGTATTCATCTAACTAACTGTGCTTTTACTTATTTAAGCAAGTCACCTTATTAAATTAATCCTTTGAGCCACACTTACTTCTCTCTTCTTGTAACAATAACTGTTCTTACTGCTCGCACCCTCTGGAAGATCAGGTTGTACGCGTAGTGTGGTTACTGTGAATGGTCTGGTCTAGCATACCTTACATGACATCAGGTTTTGCTTGTTGATACATGAGTTTCTCTTGTGACTCAATGCGTTTGACGAGACTTCTTGAAGAGAATGCCAGTTTCGTTTCCTTTTCTTCATACATGTTTAAATGGTTGAAAATACTGCATTTGGAACACCAATAATTGAGAGGAGAAATCGGAGGAATCATCGGATGGTTGGAATCGTAGGTTATGGAGCCTACTTGCCTAGGTATAGGATCAAGCGAGACGAGTATGTGAAGGCTTGGAACATTTTCTTGGTTAAGGGTATCAATGAGAAGACGATCCCTGGTTTCGACGAAGACGCGGTTACTATGGGCGTTGAGGCTGCACTTTCAGCTTTGAAGTGTTCGGGGTTGAATGCTTCAGACATTGATGCGGTGTTCTGGGCATCGACCTCCGCCCCCTATACGCTTAAAATGGTTGCCCCAACCATCGGTTTGGCCCTCGGTGTTAGGAGTGACATTCACACTGATGACTTCGCCCACTCTGAAAAGGCTGGGATAGCTGCGCTAATCGCCGCAGCAGATTACGTTTCCACGGGCAAGGGCAAATACGCTATGGTTGTGGCTTCGGATGTTCTTCAAGGGCCACCAGGCAACATTCCAGAGACAGAGCATGGCGTCGGGTGTGGCGCCGCTGCCTTCATAGTCGGTGAGGAAGGTGTGATAGCTGAGCTTGAGGGTACAAGTTCTGTGAGCTCCGAGTTCATGGATCGATGGAGGACCGGGGCTGAGACAGACGTTATTCAAGCGCTAGACAACCCAAGGTTCGCCCAAGACTACGGTTACCTTTGGCACGTGACTGAAGCTGCTAAGAAGTTGATGGAGAAGCTAGGTAAGAGCGTCAAGGACTTTAACCACGTCGTTTTTCAGCAGCCTAACGGCGAATGGCCTCTGCTCGCTGCTGGCAAACTTGGTTTTCAACCCCCCTTGACTCAGAAAGGCATGGTTGTGCAGAACACTGGTGATACGGGAGTAGCATCGGTTCCACTAGGTCTGGTGGCGGTGTTGGATACTGCTAAACTTGGAGAAAGGATCCTCGCCGCCTCGTATGGAGGCGCAAGTGCCTGCGATGCCGTTAGCCTCCTCGTCGCAGAGCCAATTGAAGAGAAGCGAGCGTCTCCCTCTCTTGCACAGCTAACTGAGCGGAAGCTGTACTTGACCTACACGGAATACGCCAAGCAGAGAGGCCTGATACCGAAGAAGACGAAGGTCTCCTACGTAGGGTTATGATTAGACCGAAAGGAAAAGAAGAGGTTGAGTGTGGTGAGTGATTAAATGTATGCACCCGCTTTCTGGAGAGAGCAACACAGAAGATTTCGATTAGTTGGTGTGACGTGCAAGAAATGTGGTAAAGAGTACTTCCCATTCCAGCACATTTGTGAGTGTGGCGGAACGGAGTTCGAAGATGTTGACATGCCTAGAAAGGGTAAGATCTTCACTTGGAGCGGTATCATAGTTCCCCCGGCGACAGGCATAGAGCAAGTTGAGCTAACAGGCCCATACTTGTTGGTCGTGGTTGAGCTAGAGAATGGAGTGAAGGTTCTTTCGCAGATAACAGACTACTTGCCTATCAAGATTCTGCAGGGCAAGGAAAAGCAGATTGGCATAGGGACTCCTGTCGAGATGGTTCTAAGAAGACTCTACGTGTCGCAGACTGGACAGGTGCAATACGGCTTCAAGTTCAGACCCATACAGGAACAGTCGACTCAACAGGAAAAGAGTTAATCGCAAGGGGAGGAGAGAAATAAAGATGCCAGAGAAAGTTGCTGTTATTGGGGTTGGTCAAACACAGTTTGGCCAGTTGTATGAGAAAGATCGCACAAAGCTGCTGGCTGAAGCGGTTCTAGAAGCCGTCAATGACTGCAATAATCTTGAACTCAAAGACATTAATGAGGTTTTCATAGGTTTCACGGGGCTAGGCGGCACTCAGCTCGGGAATGTAAGTGGCTGGTTCGGTGACTACCTGAACCTCTTGCCAAAGCCTATCCACAGAATGGAGAACGCGTGTGCAACTTCAGGGTACGCATTCCGATGCGCATTAATGGCAGTCGCCTCCGGTTACGCCGATGTAGCATTGGCTTGCGGAACCGAAAAAATGCATGACATTGGAACTTCACAGGTTCTTTTCGAGATGGGTCGTGGCGGTGACTCTGATTGGGAGAGCAACTTCGGAATAACATTCGCAGGCATGTACGCTCTCGTCGCACAAAGACACATGCATGTCCACAAGACTACCAAGCAAATGCTTGGTGCGGTCGCGGTCAAGAATCACAAGAATGCTGTGAACAACCCGCTTGCGCAGTTCAGAAGACCAATTACCATGGAGCAGTATATGCAAGCCGACTTATCCGCAATGGTAGCCCAACCTCTGAACATCTATGATTGTTGCCCCCTCACCGACGGCGCCTCAGCTGCCATCGTAACCAGAGCAGACTTGGCAAAGAAATACACTGACACACCAGTTTACGTTTGGGGAAGTGGAGCCGGAACGGACTCCCTTGCAACATTCCGAAGAGATGAGCTAACCACGCTAAGAGCCGCAGTTGAAGCTGGGAAAATGGCGTACAAGATGGCTGGTGTAGGACCGGAGAAGATACAGATTGCGGAGGTTCACGATTGCTTCACAATAGCCGAGATAGTGGCGACCGAAGATCTTGGGTTCTGCAAGAAAGGCGAAGGTGGTAAACTAGCACTAGAGGGACAGACGGACATAGGCGGCAAGATACCATTGAACGTGGATGGAGGCTTGAAAGCCAAGGGGCACCCTGTTGCGGCTACGGGTTGCTCGCAGATTCGCACGATCGTGAAGGAACTCCGCGGAGACGCTGGAAAGATGCAGATATCACCAACGCCTGAGATTGGACTTACCCACAACGTCGGCGGAAGCGGAACGGTGTGCGTGGCTCACATATTCAGTAGAAAACCGACCTCCAAATAGCCATTGCTTGCGCAGCTTCCTTTTCCATTTTTTTGGGTATGGCTTTTTGGTCAGCGCGTCACGGAATAGTGTCGAATATTCAGCGAGTACTGAACACCCCGAGGAAAGCTTCTGCATCAGAAAGTTAAATTAGTCTTTGATGTGTGAATGGAAGCTGTCTGAGTCGCGTCCAAGTAACACAGTATGTAATCAGCATCTGCATTGGAGGTTGATTTGTTGTCTGTTGATCAGTTTAAGGCTTTGCGGAGATTTCTTAGCAAGGTGACTAAGGAGAATCTCTGGATATACATTCTGCGTCTGCTTCAGGAAGGTCCAAAGCAGAGCAGTGAGATCCGTGCTATGATGAATAGGAGATTCGGATTTGAGCCTACTGGAGTCACATCTCACACGATACTCTACAAGATGGCCAGGGACGGGCTAGTAGAAGCTAAGAAAGGTGTTATCAAAGGAAAAGAAGAATCTGACCAAAAGTATTACGTGATAACCAGCGACGGCGAACGCGCAATGCAAGCTGCAAAAGTTATGTTGACTCAAATGCTTAAGACCGCATTCGACCTAACATGACAAGGAACCATGAGCTGAACCTTTTTAGTGAAGCTTGTTACTGATCCTCCTCAAGACTCCAAGTAGAGTGTGCGCTTCCCTTCTCGAAATAGCTGACTTTCCAAGCAGATTCCTCGCGACCCTGACAGCGATAGGGCGTTTATGATCACGGTAGTCAATCTTCTCCATGATTTCCTCAAAGTACTTCAGCATTCTATCCTTCTCTTTTCTGCCTGCGAGTGGAGGGAGTCCGCTCCTCGCGTTTTCTCCGGTTTTCTTAAACAACTCGTAGAGCAGAATAGACACGGAATGCGAGAGGTTAAGCACCCGGTACTTTGGACTTGCGGGTATCGTTACAAGCATGTCGCAACGATCAAGTTCTTCGTTAGTCAGCCCGGTACTCTCTCTACCGAATACCAAAGCACAGATACCCTGCTGGGCGCCGCTAGCAAGGTTTTCAGTAAGTTCTGCAGGCGTAACCGAAGCTCGCAGGACATTCCTGCCTGAAACCCCGGCCTTAGAAGTTGAGCCGACGACGAGCGCCACAT
The DNA here is from genome assembly GCA_030587605.1 of Candidatus Njordarchaeum guaymasense. GTDB lineage: Archaea > Asgardarchaeota > Njordarchaeia > Njordarchaeales > Njordarchaeaceae > Njordarchaeum > Njordarchaeum guaymasense. The sequence continues at coordinate 3,836 of JAUQYT010000250.1, read as the reverse complement.
CATTTAATGCCTCAGCCAACGAATGTTTAACTTCGGCTCCACCCAAGACTTCACGGGCATGCGCTGAATAGGTTGTCGCTTCACCTAATGCTTTTGCGTCTGGGTTGACGAGTATCAAATTCGAGAACCCGAAATTCTTCATGACGCGGGCCACTTGACCAAGATTCACAGGGTAAATAGGCTCAACCAAGACAACTCTTAGTGTCGAGTGAATCGACTTGACAGTAATGGCTCCTCACTTCCCACAAACCAATACAGGATATTTCATGTTGCGGCAATGAAAAATGAGTTCCCTTACCTCTAAGGCAAGGCGCGATTTATTATTGCTTTCGTTACACTTGCCATGTCATTTACTGGAATCCATGGCCAAGCCTACAGGTATTCTTTGGCTCTCTCTTCTATCTCTTGCCTTGACGCAAAGCCGGAAGTTGAGTGTCCTTCAACCTTGAATGAGACTGCGGAGCTCGCTATTATTGCTGAGTGTCTGACGTCATGAGTTTTAGAATATTCAAAGAGAAACGAACCGGCGTATACGTCTCCAGCACCCGTGTAGTCTGTGACTTTTCGGGGTTTGATGACTGGGATAGATAGGCGATCTCCATCGCGGGTAGAAACGTAGGACCCTTTTCCTCCAAATGTTATGATGGCGATCTTGCAGCCCATGTCTACTAGGGCGGAAGCTACTTTTTCTGCCCCTGTTGCGTGGGTCGCTACTTCCCCCTCTCGCAGACCAGTTTTCACTGCAGTTACCTTCTCAATAATCTGCGGCAGATATCTATTCTTGCCGAGCGAAACACATCCGTCTCTCCCAAACTTCCTTATGACTCCCTGCAAATCCAGTAATGTTATGCTGCCCCATTTAGCAGCTTCATCAACGGTCTCAAGAGGGATCTCCGCCGCTATGGGACCCAAGTGAACAGCATTGGTCTCGTCTCGCAACTTTCTGATATCCTTGGGTTCGATAGGCTCGCACCTCGATAGGCAGGTCAGAGTTCTTTCTTCACCTTGGTACCGAAGTCTATACTTAGTGGTTGGGGTTCCAACTTTCCTGACATTTGAAACGTCGATCCCATTGCGGGCAAAGATAAGTAGGTGGTCATCACGAAAGTCCGGACCGACTTTTGACACAATTCCAACTTTAGCCCCTAACCTCGCCGCAGCGAGACTTGAGAACGTGACTGTGCCACCTATAGAAGGCGGAAAAGCCTTGTCGTCCCTTTCTACGTAGTCTATGCTGAAATGCCCCACTACTACCATATCGAGCAGTGCCATCATTCCTCCGACGAAGTCCACCCGTGGGAAAATATCACATGATGTGAAATTGCTTTGTGTGTCTGTTCCCTAAACAAATAGGATAGAAATCAGGGCGATGGACTATCAATAGTTAGTTCAGTACTGAGGATATGGTTTTCTCTCTTCTCTCGCCCTAACCTTAGCTATCCCCGTGTGAACGGCGCAAGATACGCAGTAAAACTTCATAACCTTCTCATGGGGCAAAATCGCCCCTTGTTTTCTGAGTTCTCTCGCCATCAAGGGATCGACCAAGGTTACCCATCTTGTTACCCTCTTCGCTTTGTCTCTAGGGATCAGCTTGCCGCAGTTAGAGCATTGGACTAAGCCTTTTCTTCCAGATCCACCCTTGGATCTTCCGCGGCTCCTTCTCTTTTTGGTCATGGTTTCAATCACCGTCCAAGAAATACTACTCTAGCTTTCATGGTATTCAGAAAGGATATTTAAAACTGTTTATTATATTCGCTCATCTGTATGTGATGGACATTGCCGAATCCGACGAGAATCTTCTTACTAAAAGCTAGTGAGGCTCGCACATCGGGTGACTTCAACCTCAAAGACCTTCCTAGCTCCAGCGGTCGCCTCGATGTTGTGTGCAGGTGCGCTATTGCTGCACTTCTGGAGAACGAAGAGATCAGGGACGATACCGTCTTCGTTGCTACGCTTGAAGGACCCCCAAATCCTCCTGTAACCTTGAGGGTCGACGGCAGAACACTCAGAAGCCTACCTTTCAGCGAGATAGGCGTAGCCGAGATCTTGAAGAGAGTGTTGGGAAACCCGAGTAGAATGGACGCAGAACATCCCCTGTGGGAAGGTGTGCACGTTGAGATAAGCTCATTCATTGAGACGTTGAACTACGAGTTAGAGGCGTGTAAACCAAGTAAACTCTACTATCTTCATGAGAAGAGTGACGATATCAGGGACCTCGACATAAATCTTGACCACAACTGTATCTTCGCTTTAGGCAGTAATAAGGGGCTCACCGCTGAAGACGAGGAGCTACTCGACCGGCTAGACGCCCAAAGGATAAGCGTCGGACCCCTAAGTTACCTGTCATCCCAAGTGATAACCCTAGTTCACGATGAACTCGATAGAAGAAGAATGAGAAGGCAGGAGTGACTGAGGACATTTTCCTAGAAAACCTGTATTATGCAAAAACTAAATTAGGCTTTAATGTAAGAATACAAGTTGAGTTTCATGTTCCCGAATCAATAGTATCGTATGTAGAGCCGTATTCGGCGCTGGAGGTTTGCTCTTTGGCGGCCAGTGAGTCTAGGGCATTGCGTAGATTCATAAGTAAGTTGACTAGGGAAAACCTTTGGTTCTACATTCTTCGCCTTCTTCAAGATGGTCCTCGGTACGGCTACGAGATCCGTGCCATGATAAGTGAGAGGTTCGGTTTCAAGCCTGCTACGGTCACTTCCTACGTAATACTTTACAAAATGGCCAAGGACGGGCTGGTAGAGGCCAGGCGAGATGTTGGTGGAGGAGAAGTGAAGCCTGACAGAAAGTATTATGTGATAACCGAGGAAGGGAAGCGGGCAATGGAAATTGCGAAAGCCTTCCTGAACAAGCTAATCAAGAATGCATTCGATTTGACGTGAGCTCCGCTAGCCTTCCTGTTTCTTACCCTTTTAACACATCTTTTGCCAAGGTAGCCCTCTGAAGCACGGTCAGATGGGTTAAGATCGCTAGAACTATTACTACGCAGTTAATGGTTCTGGGAAACCAGTTTTCCAGTAGGAGGGCGGAGCCTATCAGTAGAAGCCTTATTGGCCTTTCTGCAAACCCTACCACAAATCTCTTGACGACCCCGAATGCTTCTACTCGGGCTCTTGTGTAGCTGACTAGTAGCGATCCGACTAATGCGATGATTCCCCAAACAACGCTGCAGAGCCCAGCATATATTATCGCAATAATGATTATTGCGTCTGAATACCTGTCTAGCACCGAATCAATGAAACCGCCGCGTGCAGTAACCCTGTTAATCATCCTAGCGTATGCCCCGTCCAGCGCATCGAAAAACCCTGTAACAAACACCATAATACATGACAGTGTGTAACTTAGGAGAATTACGAGAGGTGCAACGAGTAGGGAGAGAAGAAATCCGATGATGGTTACGCCGTTAGGTGATATATGCGCCTTCTCCAGTAGTCTCGTAAAGGGGTACAATAATTTAGTTACCTTGTCCTTTCTGCGCGAGAGCATTTCCCGTCGTCCTTCCAACTTTAATGAAACGTTAATCTGGTGCTCCAGGGATTAATATAAGTCTTAGGGTTTCCGCCTTGGTTTCAGTTCTTCTATTGAACCTCGTTTGGAGCTGGTGTTTCACTTTTGAGTTGATCGAACGCGGTGTCCAAGTAGAAATCCCACTTCATCCTACTCACGGGCAAGTTGGCAAGTATGTCTCTTGTTGCATGCCAGACCTGATCAATCTCTTCGTCTTGCTCTATTGAGAGTTCAGCTTCCTCAGCGAACTTTAGCCCTCTTTCCGTTATTCTATAGCAACTACTTTTCTTCTCAACCACCCCTGATTTGATCATCTG
>JAUQYT010000192.1 GCA_030587605.1 Candidatus Njordarchaeum guaymasense | reverse complement strand
ATTTGACCCCCCTGCTGCTTCTAAGTGTCAATCGTTCATTCGACTACCCGTTTAGCGCAGGATCCATCGCGCTTGGAAGCGTCGCCTTGGCGGTCTCGATCCTCGGTGCACATATTGAAGGTTTGATAATCCAGTTTCTCTTGGTGATTCTATTCGTAATCTTCGAGGCCACAGTTGCCAGAGGCAGAAGTCGAATACGTGGCGTCGCAACCTGGCTGACAACAGTCCTCTTGGGTTTTGGCCTAGTAGCTTTTTTCCTTTTTCCAGTTCTTGAATATCTAACTCACGCGCAGCTAGGCCACTCAGGTGGCGTAGGTGCTAATTCATTGGCAACCGATGGAGAGCCTATGATATGGATTTTGACGCTGTTTGTTCCCTATTTCTTCGGCTTTCTTCAGACATATCCTTACCAAGGTTTGAGACAGGTCTTTTTCTGGGACATACTACCTACATACGTAGGCACTACAGTATTCTTTCTTGCTTCTGTTGCCCTATTCTCGATCAGCAAGCCTAGAAAAGGTCAGAACTGGAGCTATTCAGTCTTCTTCATCGTTTCCGCCTTTCTGATTCTTCTGAAGATATTCGGCGTTCCTCCTATCAATTGGATTGGCTACCTGCCCGTCCTTGATCATGTGATATTCACAAGATTCTCTGGTTCAGTCCTGGCAATGTCGTTTTCTGGAGCATGCGCTTTTGGCCTGGAGAAGGTTGCTGCCGGGAGCTCTGCGGCTTGGAATCTGAAAAGGGCAGCTTTGCTGCCGTTCCTTGTGACTGTGCTCGCTGCCCTAGCAACAATTCCTTCTCCAGCCTCTCCAAGCAATCTCTATTTTGCAGTCTCCGCCGCATATTTGATTCTAGCCTTATTTTTTCTATTTTGGTCATACCGCATGGCGTCAATCAGCGGAATAAATGCTGCAAAGACCCTTGCGTTTCTAGTTATTCTGGAACTCGCATGCTATATACCACGGTCTTTGTCAGTCGTTTACGAGGCTGCCAGGGTTGCTGTCTGTGCTGGCGCTGCTTTGACTATCGCGCTTCACTCGTACAAACCTAAGCTGTTTACTCTTTCTTCTTTGGCAAGACTAATCTCGCCCCTTCGAAAGCTGTCCAGGGAACGTACCTTCACGCTTCTGCTGGTCATGGCGCTGCTATTCCAATCAGTGATTGCCGCGGTTTCTCCATGGGGTTTACCTAATCGATACGATGCGTTCGCTGAGGCACCATACGTGAACTTCCTGAAGAAGAACATAGGCAACCAGAGAGTATACTCATTCGACGGAGTGATGTTTCCACCTGTAGCCGGAGTATTCTCGATTCAGCATCTGGGCGAGTTCTCAGCATTTATGCCACAATCCTTCCGGGCCTTCTCGCAGGCAAATCTTGATAGAGCGGCCCCTTCCTCGGTCCTCGCAGGGAATGCATGGATGCGTGCCGAATCACCAAGCCCAACTTCTGAAATCCGAAGCAATCTGGCATTCTACAGTCTGCTGGGGGTGAAGTATTTCGTGACCTTATATTCCGATCTCAATATTGCATATGAGATACTTCTTCGGCCTGAGATTGAGGGAGACCATTCGTGGATGCAGCTGGGAAACAGGTCAATTTCGACCCAGTTCGTAACCGATACGTCTTTCAACACCATCCTTGTACGATTAGAGACCCATAATCTTGTGTACAGAGGGGAAGTCACCCTTATTCTTGACAGCATCCCATACAACGAATCGCTTCACAGAGAGTCACGTATAAGAAATGAATCAATAAGAGACTACGCACATAGCACATTCAGCTTCTCGGATGTTAGAATCACTCACAAGACCGAGTTCAGAGTTACACTCCTGCAATCTGACAAGGTGGAGGGAAACGAAGTAAGCGTCATGCATTGGCCCAAAGTAAAACATGAACCAAAACTCACAATCTCCAGCGGGTTTCTTAACATTGCTTTAGGCATTGCCCTCCGCGACGAGTTCTTGCCGATAGTATTCCATGATCAGAACGCAACCATATATCAGAATGTGAGAGTGTTCCCAAGAGCTTTCCTCGTTAACAACGTGGAAATGGTTGGGAATCAAGAAGAAGCTGTACTTAGGACTAGGGATCTCGGTTGGAGCAGTAGAGACATCGTAGTGTTAGAGGCTGATTCTCGAACGGCCACACCGAAAACTAACGCTTCTAAAATCAGGAACACGCTGAGCCAAGCTGAAATTGAGAAGTACACGCCAAGCGAAGTAAGAATTCGGGTTGAGACAGACACCTCATCATTTCTCGTCTTGACAGACACTTTCTATCCAGGCTGGAAAGCCTACGTCAACGGTGAGCCTGCGACCGTTCACCGTGCCTACGGTGTATCCCGGGCAGTGTTTGTTCCAGCCGGATCTCATAGAGTCCTGTTCAGATACGAACCTGAATCTTTTGATGTAGGCCTCGCTCTTACCTGTGCATCCAGCCTAGTCCTTGTTATTACTATGGTGATACGTGTCGTCAAAAATCGGAGATAGCTTCAGATCAAACCCTAAGTGGAGTCACTCCTAGCAAGAAATGGAAAGCCGTTATGAATATGTGAATGGGGAAGTCGCGGGTCCGGAAGTCTTCCCGGCCTGACAGAGGGCTTCTGAAGCCGTGAAGTGGTAACTCATCGAATATTGGCTATCCTCTTAAGCTAATTGTGCAATAACCCAGCATCCTGCTGATCAGTCTATCAAAAGGATCAAACTCTCTCTGAAGCCTCTTCAGAAGACCTGGATTATAGCTCCAGACGAGTCTCTCTCTGAAGACCGTCTTGATGGATTTCCACCCTTGT
>JAUQYT010000160.1 GCA_030587605.1 Candidatus Njordarchaeum guaymasense | reverse complement strand
AGCTCTCTATTTGTGAGTTCACATCGAAATATGCATGCAACGTTGGCGTCTGAGTATTGCTGCCCGATGACTCCGAATCGCTTCTTGTTTTCAACCCAAATCGAGTATGCTCCTTCGTGTTCACGTATCCTTATTCTTCCAGCTTCTTTGAGTGAGCATCTTGGTTTTTTCCTTATCTCCCGTTTTTTCTGTAGGAGCCATTCATCGACATCCGAGAAGTGCTTACGGTCATCTACTTTGAGCTGCAATCTTATTGGCCTTTTGATCTTGTTCTTGTCTTCTGCTACTATTACGGCAGACGTGTTCCCAACGATAACCCACCTTTCGTCATTAATGACTCGTGAAAGAGGTGCTTCCGGATCAATGTAGGATGGCACAATGTTCCACTTTTCTGGAATCATGAAGTATATGTAAACCGTTGTTCCATGTAACATGCTGCCTGCGCCCAGAAAAACATTCTTGAATCTCAACCGTTGCCTTCACTCCATCCCTTCTATGTCTTGAACAAAAGGTTAAGAAAGGAACGCATTAAATAGGTTTCTCCATGAATGTTTTCCCCTGTGGTGCTGAAGTATCCATTCGATATATCAGAGGTGGGTTTCACAACTTTTCCAGAAAATCTAGAACTATTCGGTGGCAGAGAGATTCAAGTTCCAGGTTCTTACCCCCGAATATCGGATGACCAGTTTCACGTAAGATATGCAATTCGGAGCTCGGGATGAGTCTATGCATTTCCTGGATTTCTTCTGTGGTGGCAAATTGATCCTTTGCACCATGGATAACCAGAGTTGGACATTTGAGTTCCTGTAACCTTCCGGAATATAGATCACCCTTGGTGCGGAGAATCTTTAGCCAGATCTCTCTCCAATTGCTCACGAGTCTTTTCCAGTACTCGTCTCCGTGGGCCCTCAAGAGTGCTTCTTTCCAACCACTTTCCAGTTTTTCCGGATCTCTAAGTTTCTCGAAAAGCGCTATGTATCCTCCGCGTCTGCTCAATGAGAAGTGCCCGCTCTCGAGAACAAGAGACCTCACAAGTTTTGGTTGATTCAAAGCAACATGTACTGCTATAACTGCGCCATCACTGACTCCATAAATGTGAGCTTTTGTGATTCCCAACGCTTCCAAGAAAGGCGCTGTTTCTTCTGCCTGGTGCTTGAAAAAATCTTCAGGAAATTTCTCAATTTTCGTTGACATCCCATACCCTGTTCTATCTGGCGCTATTATCTTGAAGCGCTCTGCAAATCTCTTGTGAGTCTTCATAATGTCTCGAGCGCATCCCAGACCGGAATGAAGCAAGATAAGCGGTCGTCCAATACCCTCTGTCTCATAGTGGATCTTGATATCGTCTAACCTCACGAAGGGCATCATGTCTCCTCCCCGATACCATCGCAGAAGTCCTCGTTTTTACCCTGCCCTAAACCTTCTCGAGGTCTTCCCTATTGCATTCTCGCTCCATCTTTTTGAGTCATAGTTATTATGCAAGGAGGTCTCGCCAAAGCTGATAGTAAGAGCCGAGTATCATCTTCCGTCGATATTTCCTTCTTGCCGTTGTTTTCGGTGACTGTTGGCATTATATGGAAACGATGCATGTACGTTCCTCGGAAGTGTTCAGCCTTACTCTCAGGATAATATGTTTGGTAGTTTGCTTGCTCTATCGCGCCACTTCCTGTATCGATGACTTCTTTCAGAGTTGATAGAGTTGCTTCCGAGGCTACTGCAATGCCTCTTTGCTGTTTGTCGCTGACGGTGAACCAATCATTGACTAAAATGCTTCTGTCAGGACCATGTTCCTTGACCTGACGTGGAGTGATCAAGCTGTTTAGTTCTCTCTGATAGAGCCTTGGCTTTGATAGACCCAAGTCTAGAATCAGCGGCTTCATTGTTCCTGCTTCGGTGAGCGCCACATCTACTGTCTTCTCAACCTCTAGGAAAGGTAGATCCGTGTAAACCCGGTACTTGGTTGTCAGGGCTACATGAGCTTGAGATGTGTGTGTCATTAATTCAGCGAAAACTCCGCGTTCCCCGGAGTTGGTCACAAGGGAGTTGACCACGCTTTCGGTGTCCCTCAGCGCTACATTCCTAAAGTTAACTTCCGTCCTCAATATGGGTGCGCCAATCGCAGATTTCAGAGTCAGTCCCGAGTCCTTGCGAGTGAGCTCCACTGGCAGACCATTCACGAGTTTCAATTCCAATAGTCCATTGGACAGTGCATTAGGCGACACTTTCACATTCTGTCTGCTTTTCCTCCTCGAGCTGGGCTTGGCCACAACATGGACTTGTTTCCAAGATCCACTTCCAACTTCCTCGCAGAAGACTAACGTGGCCTCGAGGATCTGTTGCTCCTCCTTGCCCTTGGCGTCTGGTTTCTTGGTTCTTGCGTCGACTGCTTCGAATGGGAGTTCAACACCCTCGGAGACCAACGCGAGGTTGTCCAGCGCTGCGCCTATCCTTGGCTCTTTAAGTGGTATTCTCAGCGGGATCATCGGTGTATCGAGACTGGTGTGGTTACATATGAGGTAGCTCTTCACTGGATCTACGGGGAACCTGAGTGGATACTCTTTGGCGAAGAATTTCTCTGACGCCATTGCTCTCGAGATGTTGGCTTTCTCCATTGCTGAGACGTATTCTGCTTCGCCTTGTTTTCTCTTCTCCCAGCAGGGGTTCCATCCCATTTTGTCAGAATTGAAGGCAAGGAGTTGGTAGAGGAGTGCCTCCTCCAGTTCTCTTTCTTCTTCTCTGACATCTAAGCCCGCTCTCTTCGCCTTATCAATCCAAAACCTCGCCGATGCTATATCGTGCCTCGTTTGCTCGTTCAGTGTTAGGAGGTAGTGGTCTGTGGGGTCTCGGACCCACAACCCAAAATCTCCAATTGTTGTTGTTTCCCAAGTTGTCTTCAACCTCTTTCTGGGTTTATGGGACTGTACGAATTCAGAGGGGAGGGCAAATGCTAGGCCCTCGTTGCTAGTTATGCCCTTGATTGTTTTGTCAAGTTGGTCTGGTTGAACCATCTCTGCATCGAAAAGAACAAAGAACATTACATCTTCGTTCAGCGATGTCCTCTTCAGAAGGTGAAGCGCCTCTTGTAGAGTCGTCTCCCAGCCTGCCGTATACGCTATGGCAAGCGCAGGAATCTCTGCGCTCCCGACACCCTCGATCAAAACGAATCTGTCTTTGTCAAAGTTAATCGTCTCAAGTGATGATGAAAATGTTGTGTAAGGTGTACAGAGGAACTCTATTCCGACTTCTTTCAAGATGGCGGGGAGAGTTGGCGAGTATGAGTTCTCTTGGCACACGTAGCCTTTTGAAACATCTTTCCCGCCGAAAACCCTCTCCAAGTCCTTCAAGGCGAGTCCGTGCTGGAACAGGAATTCCTCCCTCGTCAACAGTGGAGGAAGAGCTAGACTCCACGTGTCAAGGAGTATCTCAAATTGCCTCCTATTCACTCCAGCCTTGATCTTCTGGATCACGTCCGGCGCGATTCGCTTCAGGAAAGGTATGGTTCTACTGGCGTCGAAGTCAAAGGCGCATCTTGACTCACGGTTCTTCTCAAAGATGTCCAGAACACTTCGATACAGGTTTGGGAAGCGCCTGATAACCTCTTCATCAGTGTACTCAGCATACCATAGATTAACGTGCAACTCAAAACAACAATAAACCGTCAAGAGAATTCGGAACCTCCTTCTCCCAGCGAAGATTCATCTATCATTCGCAACTTCTCTATATTGGGATTCCACCAATAAATAGATAATCAGGAGACGACAAGCAACACTACTAGGATACTATAAGGGGTGCGTGTCCGATGGATCTCCTTGGATTCTTGGCGAAGGTTGTAGTCATCAGTCTGTCGGGCGCATTGGCTCCAGGACCATTGACGGCCTCCACGGCTACACTGGGCGCAAAGCGAGGGTGGAAAGCTGGTTTCTCGGTCAGCGTTGGGCACATGCTCGTTGAGCTGCCACTCGTAGTAGCTGTCTCACTAGGTGTATTCGTGGCTTTCACAAG
>JAUQYT010000152.1 GCA_030587605.1 Candidatus Njordarchaeum guaymasense | reverse complement strand
CGCATTTTTCGCGAGTCATTAAGCATATCCAAGGTTGCGTCAACGAAGTCTGATAGGCTTCGCACGACACTGCTCTCGCCATCCTTGACATCGATTCCTTCAATCCCTTCAGGTGTAGAAAGCACAGGCTTCCCGCATGCCATGTAGCTAAGAACCTTGATTCGCGTACCCGAACCGACCGTAATCGGTGCGAGACAGATATCCGCAGCATTAATGTATGGAATAACATTGTCAACCTCTCCTGTGAACAAGATTCGCCTATCTGACGTTAGATTTGCGGGAGGGTTTCTTCCGACAATGACGAACTTCGCATCAGGGCGTTTCTCGATGACTTTGGGCGCCAATTCTCTAACAATCCATTCCGCGGCCAACCTATTCGGTGGATAATCACATCTACCAAGAAAGAGCAGGACAGGGTCTCCTTCGTCTATCCCATACATTCGTCTAATCCGTCTTCCATCATCAACCGAAGGCTTGTACACTTCCGTATTCACGCCGTTTGGAACGACTTCAATCTTCTTTGTCGGAACTCCGATCCTCTTGTGCAAAAGTATCCTATCGGTTTCTGAAGTTACAAGAATAGTATCAGCCAGCCTACACGCAATCCTCTCAATCGAAGCCACGTACCAGAGCCAAGGAAGCCACAAACCTTTCTGTCTGGCCTTCCAAAGCCTTCTTCGATATCTCTCAACCAGAATCGTCTCAACATTATGGTCATCAAATATCGCAGGCTTCTCCATCCTCCTCGCGTGAATCAGAGGCGGTAGACTACACCAAAGATGCTCGACCTGAACGATATCGGAATTCGCAATATCATGACTGGCCTCCCTCGCCATTCCAGGGAAAGACGCTGATGCAACGTCCAAAGCCAATTCACCCTCAAGTCCACCATAGAGAAGTTTACCAAACCTTGTAAGGCGCTGAAGTACCTTCGGAACGAGATGAATCTGCACTCCATCAACCTCAAACCTTTCATGTCTAACTCCATAGGCGTATAGCGTAACTTCATGATTCATTTGGGAGATTCTAGTCAACAATTCATAGACGCGGATTAGCCCACCGGACCTCGGTGACATGATATTGCAATGATTGAAAGCGCAGACTCTCATCGTATCCTCTCTTAGGACAAAACGGATATTATGTCTTATCCAATACGCTTATTTCGTTTTCCGTACTCCTCGCTCCAAATGTGAAGACCTGAACCGAGCGTGGAAAATAGACCTCGCGCGAACTGAAGGAACATCATGTACAGGGCAAGCATAAATAGCATAGCACGACGTTCTATTCTAGAAACTCTCGGCGGAATGGAAATGTACCGAAAAGCAGCGGCTCTTCTTGCTGTTGCGATCTGGTTGTTATTGGCGATTTCCGGTTTGAGAACGTGTTTCATCGTAGAGGCGTCTCGTCAACAAGTGTTTGTCGGCGCCTCAATCGTAGTCGTCAAGGACGATGTGTTCTCGTATGTTAGGACCGCCTACTCCTATGAGACAGCTTCGAGCGTCACTCACTTCGTCGATGTCTCAGGTGGAGAGAAGTATAACGTAACCTGCTTTCCCGCGCATTGGAGTTTCGAACGTATCGAACCTAAACCCAGACTGCTGGTCATTTGCGATAATTCGTTAAGGTTTCTTGGAGATAGAAACAAGACATATAGAGTCTATTGGTTCTCGAACGAGTTCTATCAGCCGGTCATCTGGAAGGATGATTCGTTCTCGGGAGAATGGTCTTCATACACTTGGAACGGCTGGCCTGAAAGAAAACATTTCGACACAGATGGAGACATCTTAACGATGTTTATGACTCATACCGGAGGCTTGGAGACAAGGGATGAAGATTTTGGATTGTATAAAGATATTCCTACGGTCAACATCTCAAAACCTCTCTTCCTGCTGTTCAGATATAGAGTCATTAACGTATCGTCTGAAGACCTTCTACTAAACGTGAAGTTTCAGGATACTTCAAGCATGTGGTTTGATGTCTGGGCAACGAAGCGTGGAGAGTTAAGTTCACCATCAAGCTGGAAACAGGTTATCGTCGATCTAAGTAGCTTGCCCATTTCCAACATCTCTAGACTTTATCTCAGAATGGACTCACTAACCTCCGGGGCCTCATTCTCAGTTCAATGGGACTATCTTATGTTTGCAAGGAATTTTGAAAGAAACAGAGCACGTGTCGCCATTGCCAACGGAGGGTTTGAGCGCGGAGACATTTCAGATTGGAAGGCGAGTGGAGGTGCTGAGGGGATCGTAACTTCCAATGTTGTGTACGAAGGTTCTTGCGCCCTGAAGATCTTTTCAGGGGCGTACACTCAAACTCTATCAAATGTAAGTTTTGCCACATTTTCAGTATATTTAGTATCAGGCCAAGCTGAGCTGATAGTATCTAGCGGTGATAAGCGATTGTACTACGTTTTCTCAAAAGACGGCCGCCCGCATGGACTAGCTGAGAGCACCAACGACAAACTAGCGTCCTGCATCCCTTCAGATAACAATTGGGCGTCTGCTTCGGCGGACTTTGCTCAAGATTGGCAAGAAGGATTCAAAGAGAATCTCCCAGAATCTTGGACGCTGTCGATAGGCTTGGAAGGGCGAGGCGAAGTTTTTTTCGATGGGATCAACTATCCTGCCAACTACGACTTGACAGCGGCCGTCAAAGGGTCTAGGGAACAATCTCTGGAGGGCAGCTTGGTGAAACTCTCGCTGTCCAATGGGACTGTTTATGACATCGAGGCAACGGATAGGTATGGAAATGTAACATTCGTCCAGATTCGAGAAGGAAACTATGTCCTAACAGCAGAATACAAAGGGAGAATAGTTGAACGAGAGATATCAGTTCCGCAAGACTTGTCAACTAAGCTTGTGGTAGACGTTTACGCTGATGTTCTTGGCCTGCCTGTTACTGCCATGCAAACCCTTGTTCTTGCCGAACTACTCGTTATAATGTCAGCAATTGCCGTTGTAGTCTCGTTTAAGAGAATAGAAAGGCGCTCGCAAGGACATTAACGAAGGAAATATCTCTTCACACCATACGCAACGTAGGCCAATGAACTTCCACAGAAGATACCTCTGGAGACTTTTTGAATTGCGTCAACGAGCCCCACGGACATTTGAGAAATTAGCATCTCAGACCCAAATATGTGACGAGGCGACGACGGAGGTATGAGTAAATAGATAAAGCTTGAGGGAGCCCAGCCAAAAATCAAGCTGGCAATGGCTGCACCAGTATAACCCCAGAAAATGTATCCTTTCTTTCTGTTGCGCGCATAGTCCAATATCAGAAAGGGTAGCGGCCAAATGGAGAATTGCATTGCAATTATCGATAATCCGAAGTAGGTCATAAGCAGGCAGATGGCGAATTGGTTTATCCTTTCGAGATTATCTTCGAAATGCCATGATTGCAACACAAGAAATACAAGGAGAACCATTATCGACAAAGTCAAGGGGACATAGCCAGGCGCCCAGTCCGAGCCGATATTGTATCCAAAGATCCAGTAAATCTCTGCATATTCGCTAAAAGTTGTAGCCGGTTGGGCGACGGGAGCTAGAACTAGTCGTGGAAGGGAAACGACTATCAGCGGAAGCGCCGAGATAGCGACTATCGGAACCATTCTAAGCTTCTGCTTCTCTTTTATGAGGTCGACTAGAAATACAGGCAGGAGAATCGCTGGCCAGAGTTTCCAAGCTATTCCCAGCCCAAGACTGAGCGCGGACAAGTATGGTCTATGCTCAGCGTACAGGTAGATGGCTAGCAGTGCGAAAAACGCCGACACAATGTCCCAAGAAGAACCCCACATTGCAACGATCCCAATTACAAGCGGATTGAACATCCAAAGCTTCAGCGCGATAATCGCTTGATCAATTCTTCCCAAGCGTCTCAAAATTTGGTAAAGCACTACCCCAGTAAGGATGTCCGCCGTGATCGCTGGGATTTTGAGGAGACAATTCAGCAGGTAGTCCGGCCACAGAGGCCACAGAATAAAAGGCTCAATCTTTCCCGTAAGGAGATGCCACGCGCCGTAGATCAAAGCATTCATCCACCAGAAGACAGGCACAGTTGTACCTGCAGTAAGCGCCTGTTGAAGAGATAATGAGGCTATCATCCGAGCACCAGCAAACCAACCGGAGCTGTCAGCTCCAGTTGAAAAAGGGGCTACCAGCAGACGAATCGCCAATCCAAGTAGAGTTACTTTAAACCAACTAGCTGAAACGAGCGATCTGGCTCCCACTTTCCACTCACCTGATTTCCCAGAAGATTCTTTAGCCATTAGAGACGCCAATACTCCTGTAAGAAAACAACTGTATTAAAAATCTCACCATGTTGTGACCGAGGCAATTCCGTTTACGACATCCCTTCTTACCATCAACCTTATGAGTCCTGTGGAAGACAAAACTTCAGAGGAAACCCTCAGAGCAGTTGTAGCGAGTGTTGACTTTGGGCGCGACAGGAATAAGATACCGTCTTGGCTTGCCAACCGTTCCTATCATACTTCTTCTCGCTTTTCTCCTGCGTTTGTGGAACCTAGCCTATTCGCCTGCATTGGCATACGATGAGGGAATTCACTTGGGACTGTCATACAATCTCCTCTTGGGAAAAGCGTTTCCCGGTCTAAAGCAGCTGACATACAACTATCAAGGCAACATCTACTATCTAGGCATCGTCCCATTCGCTTTCGTTGCGTTCTTCTTCAGTA
>JAUQYT010000129.1 GCA_030587605.1 Candidatus Njordarchaeum guaymasense | reverse complement strand
GTGCAGGAACCCGAAGAAGAGGGAAGCGGTTCCACTGATATGGGGAATGTCAGCCAAGTCGTGCCATCGATTCATGCGTACATTGAGATTGGCCCGCACGGAATGCCTTCGCACTCGATCGAGTTTGTGAAGGCTGCTGCCTCAGAGGAGGGGCACCGAGGTCTGATCAATGCGGCCAAGGGCCTCGCCATGACTAGCATAGACATCTTCACAAATCCTGAACTGCTGGGGAAGATAAGGCAGGAATTCAAAGAATTCAAAGAAAAGGGAAAAGGCTAGAGAGATATCCCAAATCGAGACCTGAATCAGACAGCTTCGTTCCATTCAGGCCCCGCAATTGTGTGCTGGCTTGGCCTTCCGTGATGTTTGGTGAGCATCAAACATGCCAGAAGCCGACAGAAACATCTCAAAATACACCAAAGACACCCCTTAACCCTCTCAGTCAACATGGACAACAACAGGAAAGACCCGGAAACAGCCCCCAAACCCCTGAAAAGGCTGGAAAACTCTCGACATGTCCCCTTACGCCGCCAGTACACCGTTCAATTCATTTTGGTGACCAATTTGGGTAGGAAGGCCCTGTAAGCGGTCAAGCTAATGAGACCCCTCACAAAGAACACACAAGCATGTAGACAGTCATAGGGCTCGAGGATAATGGCTCGTCTCTATTTTCGAGTTTGTAGTATATGCGGCAAACCGTTCACCACGCCATATTCAAAGGCAACCAAGTGCTACAGGTGTCTTCACTTGCGTCATTTGCGAGAGCTGCTTTAGGCTCCTTCCAGACCGTCTTTCCAAAGTAGACCTTGGCGTTACTTCACCGCAATGTTTCAGCTAGTATTCATAATTCATCATACGTTGCTAAGTCAGGCAGTCTTTTTGCTCTTTCTTACCGCAATTGTTGCCCCTATCGCGATTAGGGCTATGACTGCGATAGCCAATGGAAGCATGATTTCCTGTGACAGGGGAGTAGGCGTCGCCTCCGTTCTCGCTGTGATCTCACTCTTGGTTATGCCTGTAGCTGCAGTCGTTGCCGTGACGGGTGCTTGGGTCGCCGAGTTGGCGAGAGTGACAATTCTTTTTGCAATCATAATCGTGTTCTCGAACTGAGCTTCACCATATGCAGACTTTGCTTTGTCGAGTTCGTTCTTTGCCTCATCCAGTCCTTTCAGTCGATTCTCTTTCTCTGCCTTCCGAATTGCGTCTTCAGCCTGTGTAAGTATTCCATTAGCCTCGATCGCCCTATCGCCTGCGGCTGCGTCACTAAGAGTTATTTTGTAGGAGTTACCCACTTTGCTGAGCACTATCACTGACAGATTTCTCTCACGGTTGATGAAGGCCGCAGTCTCGTTGCTGCCTACATTGAATGGTGCGTCAAACAGTTCAGCCCATGGGGTTGTGGGATTGTATGAGTTTGGATGTGAGTCAATGACTTTGAGTTTACCTTCTCTTGCATCAAGGACGTCGTTGAGATGGAATATGAGTACTCCCATTCGCATCCTTTTGTCCAACTTAGCGTCGAATCCTATGCGCTCCCTGACTTCTATCAGGTAGGCTTGCGTCTCAGAGATGGAGACTCTTGCGACTAATGTCTTTCCACCTTTGACCTCAATCGGATCTATGGTGTACGTTCCTTCCAGTTTGCCTTTTACATCGACGACCTGCTCTTTCTCAAATAGTTTGAGTTCGATCTTCGACCATGAGCAGAGGTGAGAGTGGACAGAGGCGGACATGAGGTCCCAGTAGCCAACATTCGCTCCAGAGTACTGGCCCTGCTGCGAGGCAATATAGCTGTAGAGGTCTGGTAGACCTAGTACGTGTCCCAATTCGTGCGAATAGGTGCCCGCTACGTGGTTCTCGTTGAGGACTGTAAGTTTGAGGCTTGAGTATGCGTGTCCCCAGACTTTTCCTGCGAATACCATGAACGTGATGCTGTAGATTGAGCTTCCCAGCAGTTGCTTGAATATATCCAATGCTATGTTATCGACATAGGACATGTCTTTGCTGTTGAAGTTCCATTGGAAGACGTCTCTATTCTTTACTGTGATGGGCAACGTTATCCACTTTGGTGCTATGTCAGCTATGACTCTCAGCTTGCCATACGACACCTCGTCCCAGTACTGCTGCACTTCGTCAATCGCTATCTTCTTAATCTCTTCGTAGCTTTTTGTGTGGTTCAGATCCTGGAAGTCAAACAATGCCACGAAATACTTTACCTCACTAACTCCATTCGCGTAAGCTGGTCGACCAGGACTCGCCGAAAGAGCTGAAGCCAAGGTGAGGATTACGAGCGTTGTGGAAGCAACCTTTCGAGATGAGATGCCACACACTCTACTATGTATGGCGAGCGAATAAACAGGGTTCACATATTCTCTCCCAGCAGTTCCGAAAACCATTTTCATCTCTCCTTGGTCTCTTCTCTCATTCCTCTGGGTAGTATAAGAGAATGTTGCCCCCAATTCTGAGCCTAGGATCCTTCGGCAACCTTGCGTAAGTTTCTGGAATAATATGGTTGACCCGTACCATCTCGTTTAAATTGAAAGACAAACCCTTTCCCACCACTCAACCATTCAAGATATTTCAAGTAAAAGGCAGAATTCTTCCAGGTAGAATCCCAACCATGTTTCCTCAGTCACCTTGAACCGCGGCATCCTCCAAAAATGATTTAGGAGGCCTAAGACGCTCTACCGAAACAGACCCAGTAGTAGCGGTAGACTCCAAGGCAATGGCACAATTGGTGTGGCTCTCCGCTATTATGGACTACCCGGGGCGATGGTCCAGCATGGTCTAAGATACTTGGCTCGGGACAACGACAAGCGAGAGCCCAAGTGATCGTGGGTTCAAATCCCACTCGCCCCACCATTCACATTGACTCTGTTCAGCGACATCACGAGGGCCAATTCTTCCTCAGACCTCCCGTCCACAAAGAAATCCGAGAAGTAGGTCGGTGACATTTAGTGTGGCAAGAATATGGCGAGAAGACAAACTCGCTGACAAACAGTGTGGCAAAACTACGCTTGATGATTCAGCTTCCAGTGACAAGAACTATGACAGTCGATAGCAAGAATTTAGCCGACAGTTACAGCATGCACATGCGGAACTGTGAATAAAGGTGCAGCTGAATATGGGGCTCAACGAACTCTCAGCTCTGGAGGCGTCAAGACTTATCAGGAAAGGCGAGATCACCTCTGATGCTCTAGTGGATGCCTGTCTCAAGAGAATAAGTGAGCGGGAGGAGAATATCAGAGCCTGGGAATACCTTGATCCCCAGAAGGCACTTGAACAGGCCAGAGCCTTATCGCTCGTCGAATCGTGGGTCACTTCATGGCATTCCGGTTGGAGTCAAGGATATTATGGATACAGTCGATATGCCAACAGCCTACGGATCCTCAATATACCGTGGCCACCGCCCTCGATGGGACGCCTCCTGTGTGGCACTCATCCGTGCTGCGGGGGGAGTCGTTCTCGGAAAGACCGTCACTACTGAACTAGCGGTCCACCATCCAGGTAAGACAGCCAATCCCCACAACCCTGCCCACACGCCTGGAGGATCATCTAGTGGCTCAGCCGCAGCCGTAGCGGACTTCATGGTGCCTCTTGCCCTTGGAACCCAGACTGGAGGGTCAATCATTAGGCCAGCTTCCTTCTGTGGCGTAGTTGGCTACAAACCCACCTTCGGGCTGATCAGTCGTGCAGGTGTCAAACCTTGCGCCGAATCACTTGACACCGTTGGTGTCTTTGCTAGAAATGTAGAAGACGCAGCGTTTCTCGCTTCGGTTCTAACAGGAAGACCATCGTTCAGGACAAGGGAGAGTCAACCCCATTCTCCACGTGTTGGCCTTTGCCGCACTTACGAATGGTCCTACGCTGCACCAGAGACTGCCACAGCTTTGGAAAATGCAGGAGAACAGCTCTCAGACTCCGGAGCGATAGTTGCAGAAGTGGAGCTCCCAGAACCATTCTCTCGTCTCGCCGATGCTCAAGCCACAGTCATGAATTTCGAGATGGCCAGGTCATTCGCATATGAGTACTCTGCCTACCGAGATCAGCTAAGCGACAAACTCAAAGAACTGATCACTTTGGGTCAAGCCGTTTCTCCTGTTGCCTATGATGAGGCAGTTTCCCTCGCCGTAGAATGCCGCGGCCTTCTCGAACAGGTTTTCTCAGACATAGATGTTCTACTTGTGCCAAGTGCAACAGGTGAGGCCCCGGAAGGTCTGACTTCGACAGGAGATCCCATCTTCAACCGAAT
>JAUQYT010000080.1 GCA_030587605.1 Candidatus Njordarchaeum guaymasense | reverse complement strand
ATTTTTCGGGTCTATTTCTATTATTGTGTCAAGACACTTTATTGCTTCATAAAATCTATATAAGAAACCAAGGGCTACCGCTTTGAAGTGCCAAACTTCGACAAAATCCCTGAATTCACCTATCGCCTTGTCAAAGCATTCTATCGCTTCTTCAAATCTTTTGTTCCTCAATAATTTGTAGCCTTTCTGACCCCACTTGATTGCGCTCCTTGGAGGATTCAAAGACCCTCTTTCCAATGTACATGTTGACCCCCTTTTTCTGGAAATCTCACGGCAAAACAAATCCGAGAGTTCCACAACTGCTGCCAGCAGAACAGGTGTATCCGCGTAATAAAAATCTTGTGATTTGTCACGCTGGGTTTAAAGTTCAAGGACTGCTGGAGACGAGGAATAATGAACGATATCACCCGGAGAGAGTCCAAACTCCAATGAGGCGTAAGTTCTCAAGGGTGCTGGTTCTTGGTGCCGACACCATATCATTCTTGCTGGTTATTACCCTAGATTGTTGATTGATCGGACACTCGAACACGGATTTGTTAGGGAGGTCTTGTACACGCTTTCTTCTTCTCACAGGTCCAATAAGCTCAAGGACATATCAGTGGCAGACATGATGGGAGTTATCCTAGTCTACCTTATTTTCTCCCCCACTTCTCGATCGTCTTCATGACCAAGCCTACTTGTGTTGCTGCAGGACCCCCTCCCATGACTATGGCTACTGCACATGCTTCCATAATTTCGGCATTGGTTGCACCTGCTTCAATGGCTTGCTTAGTATGGTGGACAATACAAGCTTCGCAGCCAACGCAGATTGAGATTGCTATGCAGATGAGTTCCTTGAATTTTCCTGACAGGGCACCATCCTTGTGAACACTTGATAGGAGGTTTCTAAAAGAGTCTACGGTTTCTGGTATTTCCTTTCTCATTCTTACAAAATAGGTTTCGAATTCCTTTAGGATTTCCTCAACTTGTTCGGGCATCTCCAAGATACACCTCTAATCTCTTTGATGTTCAGGTTCTGCAATGACCTGCAATGTCTTCTTCTGGAATCAAACTACTATAAGAACCTAAGGAATGTATCTCAAGTAGTCCTCATCTAATGTCCTGCTCACCCTTCATTTTCCAACTCAGCCTGCCTATTCTTGTTCAGCGCATTATCGTTCAAAAACAGCAGACCCATGTGCTTCTTCCACAGGTCTGCAAATCTCTTTGACAGTGTCTGACGACACTACAGGCATCGCCTAATGTTTAGGGTGAGCCAATATTTTCTTAAATCCTAGAACCCAGACCTATCATAAGAGAAGAGCGCACACTAGCGACTGCATTGTCCAGGTATCACATCAGTCTGTCGTGGGCGGATGTTCTGAACGAATGCGAGCCCAGACCTTTCATGAAATTTGATTCCGACTCATTTCCCTCTATTCTTCCTAGTCCTTGAGTGGGTTGGTCCCCCAAGCCTTATGTCCGCAGTCCAGCTTGACAGTGAGTCGATTTCCAAACTCCATCTTTGTTATCGCCTTCATCCTTCCGCAGAGCCTGCAATATGCGGTTACCTTCATTATATCATCTCCAATCTGGCTATTGGGAGAGCGGGCACACGTTCCAGAACTCCTTTCTTAAACTTGAAACTCATGGTACTTAGCGGGCGCGCTTACTATAATAAGGTGTTTCCTAACATGTCCTTCCATTAGGGACCTTAGGAGACAATGATCTCATTTCTTCTCTTGTTGACAATCTCCTCAGCCTGCTTAAGTTCAGAGGTGAGAAGCTCTCCCTGTTGAAGCTCTATTCCCAGAGCTTTGGCGAAGCCTTTCCTAAGCGCTTCCTTCACATCATTAACTGATACTTCTCTGCCCATTTGCTCTTGGATACTTGTGACTTCTTTTCTGGTGCTCTTCACAAACCGTTTGAGCCCAGCATCCTTGGGATAGGGCGGCATGCTAAGAACTTGTCTGAGTCTTGTGAGATCTGAGTTGATTAAGAGGGTTCCATGCAGGAAGACTGCTGTTCGCGTCACTAGCGCTGCCATCCCAGAAACCTTTTCTCCCTTCACGTGGATGTATACGCCTCTTGGTTCGAACTTGGCATTTAAGCCAAATAATTTTAGTGCTTCGACAACGCCTGCGCACAATGCTGGTCTGATCTTGTCTATTGTTGGTGGAATAAGAGGGTTGTCACGTCTAACGGATATCGCGTAGTTCAGGTTGCCTCTGTCATGGTAAACGGTCCCGCCGCCAGTGAATCTTCTTACAACGCCAACCCCGTGTTTCTCACATACTTCTTTGTCCACTTCAAATTCAGGGATCTGGAACTTCCCAATCACAACTGTTGGTCTGGGGTTTGTCCAGAACCTTATCGTGTTGGGCGCCTCCCCTTGACAGACTTTCTCCATGATCGCCTCTTCGACCGCTAGATTGAGTACAGCGTCGTCGTACTCGAAATCAACTAACCGCCAAACTCGTTCACCATAAAAAGAAGGAGGTTTCTTCTGGGGACTGCGATGTCTAGCCTCACCGTAGATATTTGGCGCCATCAACACCAATTCCAGTTCGTACTAGTAGTTCAACGCAAATGGGTATTCCAGTATCTCTTTTATTCTCTGTAGGAACTCTGCGCCTGGAGCCCCATCGATCACCCTGTGATCGACTGCCAGCGCTAAGAATACCATCGGTCTTACTACTATCTGTCCTTTGTCGTCGACGACTGGTTTCCTCGTTATTCTGCCCACTGCGAGTATTCCGCTCTCGGGTGGGTTTATGATGGGCATAAACACGTCTACCCCGAACATACCTAGGCTCGTTACCGTGAATGTTCCACCTGACATCTCGTCGGGTGTGAGTTTTCCCTTGTTTGCCTTATCTATAAGTTGGCTCAAGGTAGCACTTATTTCAGCCACCGAAAGCCTGTTGGCGTTCCGTATGACTGGGACTATAAGTCCTTCCTTTGTCGCTATGGCGACCCCTACATTGATCTCGTCAAAGATCTTAATGTTATTCTCATCCACTAGCGTTGAGTTCACCATGGGGAATTCTTCGAGCGCCTTTGCTACTGCCTTCACTATGATGTCGGTGTATGACAGTTTGGTTCCTACTCTCTTCTCAACTTCAGGCAACAGTTTTTCTCTGAGCTTCATGACTTCAGACATGTCAGTCTCCATTATCACGGTTATGTGAGGAGCAGTTCTGGCACTCTGAGACATCCTCTTAGCGATTACTTTTCTTATAGGAGACATTGGGGCTACCTGCTTCACTTTCCGCGTATCCTTGAACCCAGCGACAACACCAAGTTCAGGTCTAGAAGATACTGGAACAGCTTTTTGCTCAGCGGGTGACAACATGTCCTTGGCAACTACTCTCCCAGCTGGACCGGTTCCCGTCACCGTTCCCAAGTCGATGTTCCTTTCTCTTGCAGTTCTCCTCGCCGCAGGGGATGCCCTAATACGCCCAGACGGCTGAGGCGACTTCTGTGCAATCCCGGCATGAACTTGAGCTGAAGCAACCGCTCCTAAAATAGGGGGGGCTTGAACTGCTGGCGCAACCTGTCCCGCGACAGGTGTAGCGACGAGAGAGACAGGGGCTCCTTTTCCAAGTTGAGTGAGGTAGGTTGAAGTGTCCTCTCCGAGTTCTCCAATCAGTCCTATGACAGTGGAAACGGGAACCTCAGCTTTCTCGCCGTACAAGATCTTAAGGAGATTTCCTGATGCAGGTGAGTCGAGGTCGACTTCCATCTTCTCCCCAAAGACCTTCACAACGGGCTCGCCTCTTTCAACGCTGTCCTTTTCCTTCTTGAACCACTTGAGGATGGTTCCTTCCTTCATTCCAAGGCTGAAGGAAGGTAGAATCAATGGCGTAACCATGCCACTCTAGTCTCCGAGGAGCTTTTTCTTCTAAGCAGATTGCTATTTTGGCATTAAAAGCCTAACTATGTTATTGGCGCAGTTTTGCCACGAGGTTGATCCTTGAAGTAATGGTTTAAATTAAGCTTTCTCTCAAGTATATGAGAGACTTCCTGTCAATGATAAGAGTGACATGCTATTGGTGGTAATTTCTGGATGGGTAACGTAGTCGTTGCCTTGGGAGACCTGAACATAGACATATCTATGGTAGGTGGCGAGCGCCCGCAGATCGGGCGTGAGATCCTAGTACACGACATGGTGGTTTCACCAGCTGGTTCTACGGGATACTTTGCTTTTGCTATTTCAAGATTAGGGGATGAGTGCCGATTCGTTGGGCGCGTTGGCGAAGACTACTTTGGCAAACTAATTCTTGACGAGATGAAATCTTTTGGTATCTCAACTACTTACGTTAAAGTTGATCCTGATACTACCACGGGTGTTACTGTTTCAATTGTCTCGGAGAATGGGGAAAGAGCTTTGATATCGTTTCTAGGTCCCACCGAGCTGCTTAGAATTGGCGACATTGATGAAAGGGCGCTGAGAGGAGCTAGGCATCTTCATATTGGTGGCTTCGCACTTCTGAAGGCGCTCCGCGATTCAGTTCCACAGATTCTAATGAAGGCGCGTAAGACGGGTATGACTACTTCGCTTGACACGGGGTGGGATCCTTCTGGGCGCTGGGACGTTGCGGAAGCGCTGCAAGGGGTAGACATCTTTCTCCCAAATGAGGGAGAAGCTATTGCAATAACAGGTGAGAAAAATGTTGTTAAGGCTGCGTCAAAGCTCCTAGCCAAGGGACCGTCTACGGTTGCTGTTAAACGTGGCGCCCTTGGATGCACTGTGGTCACCCGGGAGCAAAACATGGATGTTCCTGCTTTTAAGGTCAAGCCTGTTGATACTACGGGGGCGGGGGATGCATTCAACGCTGGATTCATATACAGTTTTCTTAGGGGGAAACCTCTCCAAGAGTGTGCCAGATATGGGAACGCTGCAGGCGCTCTCAAAACTCTCAAGTCTGGTTGCAGAGGTCTGCCCGATGTGAAGGCAGTAGAGTCATTGATCAACAGAAGTCATCTGTAATGAAATACTAGGTGAAGAGCAGCAATCTACTATGTCGTTCTGAATTCGTACAAATTGGCGATGTTGTTTCATGGAGACATAATAACGTATTTTAGTAACATGCTTGCATTAAGGTTACATCATTTCCATGAACAAACGGCTTGTAGCCATAGTGTCTTAGGCTCCATCCATTGATAGGCTCAGCTCCAAGGGACCCCCAATGCCCGGCAATCGTCTGATGGATGTCATTAGAAGGCGGCGAACAATTCTTGCAAAGAAACAAGGAATCGAAGAAGAAATGCTCAAGCGAGCTGAGTTCAGTGGTCAAGTCGAGGAACTAGAAGACGTCTTGAAGAAAGGGAGTCTGGATGATGCGAAGCCGATCTTGACCCAGATTGCAGGCTACGCTCCACAGGATTATGTTGCAAGGGTTTGCATACAAGACTTTGCCAGCGGGAGAATTCTGTGCAGAGTTGGTGAAGCAGTAACCTCCTTGGAGCCTGCGACAAGGGAACTAAGTGACAAGGGCAAGTGCACACATATGCTCAGTGTGGAGGCTGCTCCTGTTGCGCGTGTGGAGTCATCTTTTAATGTTGTCTGGCTTGGCTTGGAAGCTTCTGGGAAGTCAAGCCTAATTGACAGAATAGGGCAAGGAGAGTTCGTACCGGCATCTCTCACGATAGGGCTTAGTGTTACTTCCTTTTTTGCTGAAGGCATCAAACTGGTTAACTGTGATGTCTCTGGGCACAAATCTTTTAGGAGTATATGGGACTCATTGATAGTAGGCAGCCCGGACGTAATGGTTTACGTGATAGATGCTTCCGATGACGATACACTTGGCGAAGCACGGGACGTACTTGCAAGCCTCGCATTGAAGGCTGATCTCCTGAAAGGATTGCCAGTTTTGATTGTGGCAAACAAGCAAGATGTTGAGGGGACACTCAACACCGAGCAGCTAACTACTAAATTGAACCTCCCTGAATTGATGCAGGGCAGAGAATGGAAAGTTGTTGAAACCAGTGCAAAGACTGGTTCAGGCATCCAGGACATGCTCGAATGGATACTCGAAAAGATAAAGACGACAAAGGGTGTTGAGTCCAAGTGACATTTGGAGCTTTCATAGCAACACCAGTTGGTCCCTCCGGGAGGAACTTCATGATCGTAACTAGTACCCTAGATGAACCAGAGGGTACGCTCAAAGAAATGGCCACAAAAAGCCTTGATGTAACAATCACCTTGCTAGTAGAAAGCGGCGCCCCTGAGGAAGAGACAAGAGCTTACGAGGTCTCCGTCGATCTTCCCAAAGATTACTACGGGTTTGCAGTCACGTGTACTGGACCTAAACGAGTGAGGTACATCTTGACTGTTGCCGCGAAGTCATTTTCATTAGCTTTGTTCAAGAACGCCATCGAAGCATGCAGGACCAAAATCTACACAATAGTAGAAGAACTGGCAAGGGAAGGCAAAGTCACGCGCGAGCGAATGAGAGATCTTCACCTTACCTTTGAAAGAGAGCTTGGAGTATTCAAGTTATAGGCTGCTTACACTATCAGAATCACAGAGTTTGGAGTTGCTCCCATTCTTTTCGTCATCGGTTGGCGCTTACAGGCGTTTGTGCTTACCAGAGGTCTCCAGAACATGTGAGTATGGGTTTCTTCGGGAAAACTGTCTCGAACAGCCTGATTAATTCCCTCTTATTCGCACCTCGCGTCGACATCTTGACTTTTTCCTCGCTCACCAACTCCGTAAAACTCTTGGCTCCAAGCAGTAATTTTCCAAATGACCCGTAATCTGAGAAGGTAGCCTTCTCTCCGCCTTTTTCTTCGCCTCGAAGAACTGAAAGTGCTCCTCCATCGAACGTGGTCGTGGTGCTCTCTCCGCCAGCAATTTGGATGGTAGTCGCTCCCTTGTGATCAGACAATTTCCCGGGAAGATGTCGCTTCATTTGGGGAGCAACGTGAAATGAGGATTCTATTACTCGTTTCATGTCGAGTGTCTTGAGCATAAATGCACCCATTACACCTGGCGCTGGACTTGACCCCTTCCTGAACAACTCATCGATTAGCGTGTTTTCCGAGGAGTAGACCATATTTGCGAGGGATTTCATCTCCGCCAAGTTTGATGCTACGCGTTCTGCTAGTGGTCGACCAGCTTCTTTCTCTCGACCTGGTATTGTCAGAACTTCGCATATGTGTCCGAGTTTGTCTCTCTTGGCCAAACATGACATGGCGTACCCGATAATCTCTCCTTCTTCCGTTTCAGCTACAAGTATATTGTTCGGTTTAGACTCCTCCTCGTAGAATGGACATTCGTAGAAAAATGAGTTCCTGAACTTTGACTTCCATATCTTCATATCCCTGATGACTAGGCCGTTGTATCTCTTGCAGTTCTTCTCATATATCTGCAACAGTGATGTGTCATCGTCTTCGTCGGATTCCCTTATTCTCACTCTTGGTTCCGACTTTGTTAGTGTAGCTTGTTCGTTGTTCCATCGTAGTGGCGTTTTCGCGCCTCTGAACAGCATCACTGGAAGGTATAAGTCTGTGAACCCGAGTTTCTGGTACATGGTGTGTGCAGGTGCCTGTTGACCAGCGAATAGGGCCGAGGTTGGGAAACCTTTTTCTTTGGCAACCTCAAGGGCGTGAGTCATAACTCTTGTAGAATATCCTTCTCTCCTATGTTCCTGAAGAGTTGAAACATTGCCTATTCCTGCAACTTGTAGTTCGGCTCCCGATCCGACTGTCATCTCTCTCACGATGACTTGAACATGAGAGATTATCTTTCCGTCTTTCTCAGCTACGAAAGCCAAGTCCTTGCGGAACCCTGGGTCGAGCTCGAAGATCCTCAGCCACTTTTCCCCTGTTAAGCCAAAGGAATTGAATAAGCCAAAGCACTCGTTTAGGAGTCTTGCGATCTGGTCTTCGTCGCCTTCCCTGTAGGTTCTTGTGTCCACGTTGGTCATCGCCCGTGTTCTTAACTCACTACCTCTTTGACTGCTTTGATTATATTCTTCTCGTCGGGTATGAAGTTGCTTTCGAGAACCGGACTGAATGGAACAGGCGTGTCAGGAGCAGCCACTCGCATTATAGGTGCATCAAGATAGTCAAACGCCTCTTCCATGACGATCGATGCGATCTCGGCAGTAACGCCTGCTGTCTTACAATCCTCGCTCACTATGACGCATCTTCCAGTCTTTCTGACTGACGTACCGACGGTCTTCTTGTCGAAGGGAGTGAGTGTCCTCGGGTCAATGACTTCGGCATTTATTCCTTGGCTTGCTAGTTCTTTCGCCGCGTTCAGCGCCTTGCTGGCCATGTAGAGGACTCCAATTATCGTCACGTCGCTTCCTTCTTTTCGGACATCTGCTTGACCGAAGGGGATAGTGTAGTCATCGTCTGGGACATTGCCCTTGATACCGTAGACGAGTTTGTGTTCAGCGAACAGGACGGGACTGTCTCCTCTGATGGCTGTTTTGAGTAGACCCTTCGCATCATACGGGGTGGATGCGACGGCGACTTTCAAGCCAGCGGCATGCATGAACCATGATAGGTAAGTTGAAGAGTGATGTGCGGCGACCTGGGTTCCCGCGCCGTAGGGGGTTCTGATCACCAGTGGAACTTTGACTTGACCTCCAAACATGTAGTGAATTTTGGAAGCTTGATTCACAATCTGATCAACCGCAAGCGCTATCAGGTCCCCAAACATGATTTCAACTACAGGTCTCATGCCCGTCATAGCTGCGCCTATGCCGGCGCCAAGGAACGTGTTCTCTGAGATTGGTGTGTCACGCACCCTTTCTTCTCCGAACTCCTCTGCTAATCCTTGAGTGACCTTGAAGGCTCCTTGCCAGTACTTGCCTATGTCTTCTCCCATCAGGAATACGCGTTTGTCTCTTTTCATTTCTTCGCGTAGTGCTTCTTTGATTGCGTCCCTCACTGTTATCTCTCTCATTGCTATGTTCACCATCCCATTGTGATGTTTCAGTCTGCGCAGACGTCCTCGCAGATACAGGTTGGTTCTGGTTGTGGGCTTTCTTTGGCGAACTTGGCTGCTTCTTCAACCGCTTGTTTCACTTCATCCTCGATCTTTTTCAACTCGTCCTCTTTTGCGATCTTTTCCGTTGACAGTCTCTCGCGCATTCTCTTTACTGCGTCTCTTTTGATCCAGTCTTCGACCTCTTCTTTGGGTCTGTAAGTTGCGGGGTCGAACCTCGAGTGACCCTTGAGTCTGTAAGTCTTGGTCTCTATCAGAGTTGGGCCTTCGCCTTTTCTTGCTCTTCTAACGGCTTCCGATGCTACTCTGTATACGTCTAGGACATCGTTTCCATCGGCGATGACTCCTGGGATGCCGTATGCGCAGGCTCTGTCTGCGACATTTTTGAGAACCATTGCTACGGATTGACGCGTTCCCATAGCGTACAGGTTGTTCTCGCATACGAAGAGAACGGGAAGCTTCCATACTGAAGCGAGGTTTAGCGCTTCATGGAAAGTCCCTTGGTTTGAGGCTCCCTCCCCGAAGAAAACTGCCACAACTTGATCTGTTCCTCTAAGCTTGACTGACAACCCAGCGCCGACAGCCAAGGGTAGACCTGAACCGACGACTCCGGTTGCCCCTAGGATCCCCTTGGTGAAGTCGGTTACGTGCATTGATCCTCCTTTACCTTTGCAGTAGCCGGTTTGCTTTCCCATGAGCTCAGCCATCATCTTACCAAGGTCGGCGCCCTTCGCTATGCAGTGCCCGTGCCCTCTATGCGTGCTTTGAATGTAGTCGTCTTGTCTGAGAGAAGAGCAGACACCCACAGCTGAGGCTTCCTCACCTAGGTAAAGGTGAATAGTTCCGGGAATGAGGTTTTGCCCAAATAATTCGTAAACTTTCTCCTCGAAAAGGCGAACCTCAAGTACCTTTCTGTACATTTCAAGAAGCTTGTTCTTTTCAAGTTTCAACTGAGTTCCCTGCACATTCATATTTACAATAATCAAGAGAATCGCCTCGATCCGCAAGGTTATTGTCTGACTCGTTATGTGGCAACATTAATTTCTTATGCGTAAGCTAACAAACTTAAAAGGTCTTTGCTCTGGCGACGGGATATTTCATTAGAAACAAACATAGATAAACCATCTGCTAGGGATGTTTCACCTATTCTAGGAACGCTTCCTTCTGATGAGTTGCTGCGTATGTCGTGTACAGCCCCATCGCCTTAAGAGGGTTCTGTGTCTCATTCAGAAACTTGACTTGAATGTCTAGGAGATTCCCGAATTCTTTTCTCCACCTCTCCTCATATTTTGCGAGGAATTCAGACGACGTGTTGTTGGACAAAGCCACTTCGGCTGCCACTTCACCAGCTGCAGTTCCAGCTCTCACGGCGAAAAAGATGCCTTCACCGGTGACTGCGCCAACCATTCCCGCACTATCTCCTGCCAGCAAAACACCGTCACCATAAGTTGGGGTGAACGTTCCAGAGAAGGGGATATAGGCTCCCTTGACTTGGCCAATGATTTTGGCGCCCTTTAGTATTTCTACAGCGATCTGGTTTTCTTTGACAAAGTCGTTGAAGTAAGATGCAGGTTTCTTTTTCATTTGCGTGGTGGCGCACCCTGTGCCAACCGTGAGGATTCCTCTCTTGGGGAATATCCAGTGGTACCCCATTAGGTTGCGTTCGTAGAAGAGGTAGAGGGTGTTCCCAACCCGTTTGTCTACCTCTTTGTCGGGCAACTTGAAGTGAGCTTCTGTGCAGTAGGCACATCTGTCCCGCCATTTGGACGTATCGTTGCCGAACCACTTTGTCCAGAAGCCTGCTGTCTTTGCAACGACACTTGACACGCCATCGCATCCTACTACAACCTTGCTGCGAAGGATACCTTTGTTAGTAGTCTTCACTCCATTGACTTTCTTCCTGTCGTCAACAACTACGGATTCAACGGGTGTAGACTGAAGCAAGGTCGCCCCGGCTTTGACAGCCATCTCGGTGAGGTAGTTGTCGAATTTCGATCTCATGACGGTTCTCCAGGCTATTGCCTCAGGCCAAGAGACGGGAGGAAGCTCCTTGGTTCCAGCGACTACCTGCGCTTGTTCAATCGTTCTCTCAATTATGCTGTTAGGAATGTTCAGTTTCTTTATCACCCAAGCGTTGACGCCACCACCACAGAGCTTTTCCCTTGGAAGCTTTGCGATGTCTAGTAGAGCCGTCCTGGCTCCGCCCTTAGTTGCGCCTAGCGCTGCCATACTGCCTGCTGGTCCGGCACCGACAACAATTACATCAAACTGTTCTCTTGACATATCAAATGCACCTTGTTCTAACTAACTCTTGCTTTCGCCGAGTTTCAGGAGCAAGGAAAGTGCGGCGTTGAAGGCGCCTCTCTGAGCGTCTGCTCGAGTGTGCCCCATTCCAACAATCAGTATGTCGCCCTCCTGCAACTTGAAGTCTGAAAGCAGAACTTTCAAAGTCTTCTTGTCAACAACTTTCTTGGAGACCGAGGGAACTCTGAGGTCTCCACCCTCAAAAATCAATGTTGTGGCCCCTGCTCCACCAACAAGCAGCGCCCGATCTCGTTGCTCTATTCCACTCTTCACGAGACCAGCCAAGTTCCTTAATTGTACTCCGTATGCGAACTCGGTTAGTGATAACGTGGGTACCTTGACTTCCTTGAAATCGATAATCCTCTGCCGGATTTTGGTGATCCACTCCTTGCCTGAATTAGTTAGTGTGTGCCCTTTGTTTCCAACCCGGACTATCAAGCCATTTTGCTCAAGGCGCCTAAGTAGAGTCTTAACTGGACCTTCTTTGAGGTTGAGCCTAGTCATCAACGCAAAACGGCTGATGGGCTCGGTTTCGACACTCGCAAAGATGAGCGCAGCTAAGATGTCACATTTCTCAAAGGAGGGCGGAACAGTCGGTGAGGCCATAAGGAGATTCAATAGGTCTGACAATAATAATGAGGGACTAGGCGATCCGCTGCCCAACACAAGCACCAGACTTAAGGATATGAGTTCACTTATTTATCTTGATTTGTCTGCGGGCAGTTCCTCTTCTATGCTGATATTTCTCTCCTGAAGTTCTTCTAGAATCAGTTTAGAGATCTTCTTGT
Organism: Candidatus Njordarchaeum guaymasense; assembly: GCA_030587605.1. Lineage (GTDB taxonomy): Archaea > Asgardarchaeota > Njordarchaeia > Njordarchaeales > Njordarchaeaceae > Njordarchaeum > Njordarchaeum guaymasense. Next base: position 1,385 of record JAUQYT010000080.1, on the reverse strand, counting down.
CTGTGCCAAGAACCTCTAGAGGGACCACACCCTTCTGTTCCACCTTCTTCCCAGCTACCAGCATGGAGACGACGGCAAGGGGGTAGCCGGTGGTGCGAGCCATCGAAGTTATGTTGTTCTTCTCATCAAACCTGTCGAGCATACGGAACCTGATTGTCTCGCTTTCTCCTTTTACTTCTACCTCAAGGATTGTAAGGTCTTTCTCGCTCTTTCCGAGTCTGAGCTTTAAAGAAAGAAAGGCTTCCATGAAGTCCCTGGGCTTTATCCCAAGGACAACTGGATCTGATTCGAAAAGCCCAGACTCTACCAAGGCTTTTACTTTGTCCGCGTGCCCGGGATACCTGATGGTCTTTTCATCCATTTGTTTGAGCTTCAGAGTGTCTATGAGGGTTCTCAATCCATCTGTGTAGAAGCACTCAAGTTTTCCAATGCCTGGGAACTCGAAGAGCTCTAAACCTGACAGCGCCTCAACTTCTACGACTTTTCCGTTCTTCACGATGCGTGCCTTTCTGGTGTACTCGTCAACAACCGCTTCGGCGGAAAAGACGATTCTGTAGCCCAAAGGTGGCATAGGTTTCTGGGGAAGGCCGCCGACTTTTATGTGAGTCTCGATCGGTTCTTCCACTTTGGCCATCCCCAATCCCACAAGTAGATTGCTGAGTCCAGGAGCAACTCCGCAATCTGGAACTATAATGATTCCTGCGCGCTTTGCTCTTTCCATGAGAGGCAGAGGGCTTCCTTCTCCGAAGGACACATCGACTAGGTCTACGCCTGCCTTTATTGCTGCTTCCATGACTCCAAACCCAAATCTGCCAGGAACAGCGGAGGCAACCACATCATATCCGCCGCTCATAGTTCTGATGAGTGAGCTCTGGTCTGCGAAATCCATTTTCAGATATTTGCAGCCTGGAATCTTTTTTGTTTCTCGGTCTCCGACCAGAACGTCTGCTCCGCTCTTCGCTAGTTCTTCAGCAACAACTCCGCCTATCAGCCCAGCGCCCAGGACCAGGATCTTCACGTGCCTGCTCATACCAAATCACCGTAACTCAGCTACCTATCTAGCGCCATGATTTGAGGCTGATATATATTTCCTCTCTCTTTCGCGAAGAACAACTTAGGAAAACTGACGTTAGAAAGGTTTTTATAGCGCCGTTGGACAATTTATCCAACGACTCATAAAATGGCCGAATATGCCGCAGACAAGGAAGAGGAGATCGGCGGAGATCACAGTGAGACATTCTGAAGGTGACTACAAAGGCAAGGCGAACAAGGTTAAGCTGAAGATGCCTAGGAGTACAAAGGTATCAATTGTGGCCATGCTCTCGGCTACATCCATCGCCCTTTCCTACGCACTCTACTGGATTCCCAACATCGAATTGACAAGC
>JAUQYT010000027.1 GCA_030587605.1 Candidatus Njordarchaeum guaymasense | reverse complement strand
GTCAGATCGTTCCAAGGTCTCCTCTCTTCATCAGGATTGCTGTAATCATAGAGTTTTGTTGTGAAGTAGACTAGAATCGATGGCTCATTGCCCAAAGCTTTCGTTCCATGCCAATAGTGACCCGGAACCCTCACCACTTGGAGTTCTTCTCCGCTCGAGACAATCTCATCGAGTTGCCCTCTGGTTTTTGAACCTTCTGTGTCGTCAAATGCGCATATCTTTAGGGCCCCTCGCAGAACGACCAAGTAATCGATTTGGCCACGGTTGTGCCTATGCCAAGCTCTGATGATACCAGGGTAGCTTATTGAGAAGTTAACTTGGGCAATGCGATCATTTCCTATGAAGTCTTTCCAATCTTCTCGTAACAATTCAGTAAATAGACCTCGTTCATCGGGCATCTTCTTTAAATCATAGATCTTCACGCCAGGCAACATGTTTGAGGAAGCCTCCTGAGACATATTGTCTCGCTGCTGAACACTCCAAAAGGCAATACCACATGTGACTTCTCCGCTTGTATGATGTAACATTGCACACTTAGTATTCATCTCACACCTAAATAATCAATCTTTCTAGAGATCAATGAAAATTAAGAGACTATAGATTATAGTCTTCTATCGCACTTTGCTTCTCGCCTTGTATAGCGTGTCCCTTTACAGATTCAAGAGATTCTTAGAATCGTCATTACGCAAGAAGCTCTACGACGTCGATAGTCCTTATTCTGCTTTTGGCTTCTTTTGCTCCGTCGAGCAGGTTCTGCTTGCAGAAAGGGCAAGCTGAAACGAGCGTTTCGACTCCGGTTTGTTCTGCTTCTCTTATTCGTGAAGCTGCTGTTTTCACGGCCATGTCGTTGAATGCTGATTTTACTCCTCCTCCTGAGCCGCAGCACCACGCGTTTTCCCGGTTTCGCTTCATTTCAACAACCTCCACACCAGTTGCCTTCATCACGTTACGTGGCGGATTGTATACTGCGCAGTGTCTTCCGAGATGGCATGGATCATGGTAAGTGACTTTAAGCCCCTTGATGCTGGAAGGTGGCTCAATTCTTCCATCGTTTAGAAGGCTTTCAAGGAACTGTGTGACGTGAAGGACTTTTGGTCTCAGTTTCATTCCGAGTTTATCCGTGTAATCCTTTACAAAAGCTCTAAAACAGCCTGCGCAAGACGTTACTACAGTCTCTGCGCCGCTTTTGTTGATGAGACCAATGTTATGTTCAGCTTGTTTCTTGGCGGCGTCTGTCTGCCCGGTCCGCAGGAGTGGTGATCCGCAGCACCACTCGTCATCAAGAACAGTGAACTTCACTCCGGCTTCATCTAGGATCCTTGCGGTTGCGCTGGCGATTTCCGGTCTCCTGTAGCTTGATGTGCACCCTGTGAAGTAGAGAACACTCGGTTTGTTGCTACGAGATTTTGCGCCTGTTGAGTCGAGCCATGAGAGTCTCTTGTCATGAGGCTCGTTGTATGGGTTGTGTTGTTTCTCGAGGCTTTCAGTGAAACGTTTCTGTTCGGGCATTGGCCCAAATCCTTCGGCTACGGCAGTTGTTCGAAGTGCTTCAAGGATGTCTGTGGAGTGATCTTTCATATCCACCTTGCAGTTGGTTGAACAGGCTCCGCACAATGTGCATGCAAAGATCTTCTTTGCTATTGAGAAGGACCACTTAATTTCCTCGTTGTGCAAGGCTTTTCCGATCCAGATTCTGCCGGAAGGGAAGTATGATTCAAAACGGAAGTATTCGCCTGACGGGCAGCTCGGTGCAAAGATGCCCCAGAACAGCTTGCAGTTGCCGCATCTGTAGCACCTGTGTAGCCAGTCTTTGACTTTATCAAGGGACATTGCAGGTAACAACCTCTCTTAAGTTTGTGTTCTTCAGAAGCAGAGTTTTCCGGGGTTCATGATACCGTTGGGGTCAAGCATCCTCTTGACTCTCTTGAGTAGCTCGATGAATCCTGGATCAGCCTTTTCCCAAAGGAGTTTGCCTAGGCGTTTCGGGGTCTTGTAGACTATTCCACCTAGCTCCATTACGAGCTTTGAGAGTTCAACCATGCATTTCCTTACGTTGTCTACATCCTTAGGGTCGGCTTTGTTGAATGGTAGGATGAACCTGAGCACAGCGTAGTGTGATCCGTTCATGGCTCGCATCATTATCGTTGGGGAGAAGCCGTGGTCAATCATTATCTTCTTTCCTCTCTTGTAGCCCTCTTCCCATTGGAATATGGGTATGTATGAGCCAACCCAAGTGCATCCCCCGCCTTGCTTGTGGTCTATGTATTTGAAGATCATGTTTCCTGGAAGATCGAGAATGGTTCTCTTGTTATCTGAGTCAACAGCAAACATGAGACCCTTCATTCCCTTTGCTTGTTCAGACCTAATTATCTCGTTGAGGATCTCCTGTTTCAGCTTGAACTCCTTTTCTGTGTCTGCCGAGATCGTTACGAAGAAAAGCATCTCGAAGTTACCGGGGTATTGTTTCAGAGGGTATTTCTCGATCTGCGCTCTTACCAGATCGAAAGACATTGGTTCAATGTCTTCAGCTATGTCCGCTCTAGCCATTCGGATAGCAAGGTTGGAGAAATTGTCCGCGTTAAACATGCCTATTGAAAAAAGATCTCGGAACTTTGGTCTGTGGAGAAGCGCTATGGAACCCTTAGTTGCTATGCCGGTTGTTCCCTGCCACCCGATGAACAAGCCAGCGATGTCTGGCAACGGATACCTGGAGAACCAGTATTTCGAAGTCGCGCATGACCCGATCTTCGCGAGTTCGCCTGTTGGGAGAACGACTTCGAGTCCATTTAGTAGTGAGGCGGTCGCATCATATTTCAGTGAGAGGTTGCCGAGACCTTCTAGAAGAGCGTTTACAAGTACACTTGTGTAAGGCGGGGAGTTAGGATAACTGAAACGGAGGGATGGGTGAGACTCCTTAAGTGCCCCTTCAAGTTGTCCAAACGTCACGCCGGGTTCGATGATGGCGTACATGGCTTTCTCATTTACTTCGAGTATTCGGTTCATGCGTTTGAGATCGAGTATTATTCCTCTTTCCGTGAGAGTTAGTCCGCCCATGTTTGCTCCCGCTACGAAAGGAGTTATTGGAACCTTCTCATTATTGGCTAACCTTACGATCTTCTGTATCTGCTCCACATTTTCTGGCATGACGATTACATCAGGCTTGCAGGCTTCCTCACAGGTCAGATCCTCTGAGTAAACGAGGAGGTCTTCCTCGTCAGCGGAAACATGCTCATTTCCGACAATTTCAGCCAAGCCATTCACAAAAGTGCTTGGAACCCTTGTTTCTCTTTTCCCACTTGTTGCGACCATAACTATTTCCCTCTTTGCCTACAAAGGCAGCATTGGAAGAATGTTTCGCCAGAAAGTCTAACTCTCCTAATGTGAGTGCTAAGAGCTTTCTTAATGTTTATGAATGTTGTTTAGCCCATTATTATGTTTTTGTTTGCTCCCTGACAACATTGACTCTGTAGGTTGATCCCAGAAGCCAATGTACTAAGTATCTTTGCTGCTGACCATACTTGTAAACCCCATTTCAAGTTGCTCTAGCCCTAGCCGAAGGTTGTGTTGCAGACACATATGCAATGAGCGATGGTAAACTAGGACCCAAGGAACAGCGAGAATAAACCAGACTACTGATGATCAAACTCACAAATTCTTTACTCTCTAAAAACAAGAGAAAAAGTTTTGACTGATGCTACGAGAGAAATTGATCCTTCGTATTCAGTCGCAGACTAAAGCTCCGCTATTAGGTAGACTATAGCTGATAGGATAAGCAGTACAGCGCCAAGGTCTCCGCCGAATATGTAAGCTACGATTCCTATGATGAGCACCATCACCCAGCTAACCTTGAACTTAAGTGAGAGATCTATGATACCAAAGCTTGCTAAGACAACGAGAGCTAGGATTATTAGAATGATTCCATAGACAATCCCATATAGCCCACTGATTATGTAGAACTGTGCGACATGAATGGAGCTTCCTATGCTGGCTAAGATTCCGAAGATGAGGCAGACGAGCGCACCAAGCAGAGCCAATATCCTACCTATGTTCTTGATCTCACTTTTCTTCAATTCTTTTTACCCTTCCTCTTTCTAGTGAGTTATTAAGCTACTGCCACATACTTGCTACGCTTAATAAATTTATGGATTTCTTTGCAGGAGCCTCATGAAGACAAATGAAGAAGCTGAATGAGAATGGATTCATGGGAGCAGTTAACAGAGTGGATGTGGTAGTGGCTTAATAACCTTCAAGGCACATTTGAAGGTGCTATGCTTGGCGTAAGGCTCAGCCTGATTCGTTGAATACCGTTCTCAATTCTCGTGCCCACTTCGGGGCCTAGCAACTTTCCTGCTTTAATCAGAGTCTCAAATTCAACGCCGTGTTTTTTCTGTATGAGCTGCGTTAGCAGTCCGTTAATCCATTTCTGTATCGAGTCCGCCTCTCCCGGTAGTCTTTCTGGTGGGTACATCTTGAGTGCCCAGATGTTTTCGTCTTTGCTCCATTCCACACCTGCGGGTTTCCCCAAGTAGTCAACTGGCTCGTCCATTAGTTCCACAGGTATGACGCCTAGATCAAGTGGACCTTTACGTTCGATTGTGGCGTACCTTTTGTTAACGTGTTGTGTTAGCAGTGAGAGGGTGTTTTCAACGAACATTCTTACGTATTCTGACATGTGCATGGGCGCCGCTTGTTGCCAGTTGGCTTCCTTTACCTTCGTGAGTGGTCTGAGAATCGAGGGGACAGCCTTCTGTCTCTTTAGTTGGGAAACCCCTCGTAGAACGATGTTTTCAGGGACTCCGAGTCCTAGGACGATCGATGCGTACGCGTGGAGGAGTTCCGGGTAGCCACCTTCAAAGAAGTCTTCAGTCAAAGGTAGCTTGTAGGATCTGATGGCGAGAATGGGTTCCTCAAGAATGCCGCCGGAGTACTTGATGAATGAGGGGCTGAGCTTGAGGCTTGAATCGATTCTATCCTTGGCGGAGGCGATCTCGGCATCCAGTTTCTTAGCGGCTCTCTCTAGCGTTACATCAATCTGTTTGCCTACGTTTTCTGCTGGTCCTGATAGGTACTGTTTCTCTATTTTTTCCGTTGAGTAGAGTATTTGTTTAGCCAAGGCTGCTCTCTTTGCACCCTCTGAACTAGATATTTCTTGAACTGACTTTTCAACGAACGACTTGAGTTTCTCGTAGAAGTCCATTATCGAGTCGTATATCTTTTCACATTCGTCTCTAAGTGGTTCGTACAGTTTTCTCTCAGCTTCCGGCTTGCTAAGCTCAACTGTGGGCAAAGCGCCGCTGCCTACACTCTTGACGTATTCCTCTAGCTTGTTCAAGTTCTCTTTCGCTGTTTTCAAGTAACTCCTGAGGAAGATTTGGAGCGGAGACTGGAACTCATTTCTTAATGTCGTAACCATTTTTTCCTTTAGTGCCGTGTTCAGAATGTACCAGTTACCCCATAATTTTCTAAGAAGCAGAGGGTCTTGGAGTATGGATGACTCGGTGTGCTTCTCTCCCTCGATGACCAATGTTCCGTCTTCTTTCTTGATGGCTTGTTTCAATAGACCGGCTGAAAGGAGGTCTACGTATTTTGGGATGTTCCCTTTGATTCGAACGGCTTTCCACTTATGTTGTGCGAGCCCATCAATGCTTGCAATAACTTGGAAGGTTGCCAGACTTCTTAACAAGTGGTCCCGCACAGCTGTTGCCTCTTCAAGAAATATGTCTCTACCTACGAGTATCTCCTCTAGGATCTGGGCGTAACTCTCAACTATTGCCGCATGGAGCTTATTTCTAATCTCTTTGCATTCTTGTCGCTCGCTTGGCGGCGATATTTTTGACAGGATATCAGTCATTGAGTTCACGAAGGACTTGCTGAAACCATCTGATCCGGTTGAATTTAGTAGAGTTTCCCTGACTTGCTGTGGCTCCACCAAATTCACGAACAGGCAAGCGGAGTCTTCATTGAATGAGGGGCCGCATTTCTCAATAAACTTGTTCAGGAGGCGAGTCAGGCCAGGTTTTACTTTGGTGTTTGATACGAGTTTCTTCATCTTTCCAGCGGGACCTTTCTCAGCAAGAAACGCCTCAATGAATTCGGTAGCCATTTCTCGCAAGCCCTTCGTATTTTCTATCCCGCTTAACAAAGGATGAGCCAAGAGAAGGAGAGGGGATCGCTTGCTCATCCTCTTATAGACAGCCTGTATGACCTCATTGATCCAAGTTGCCCTTCTTTCTGGAAGTCTGAAGAAGGCCGTCTGCTCATTGATGGAGCTTGCAACCGTCTCAAAAAAGTCTTTCTTGACTTCCTCGAACACCGTCTGTAGCTGCTTTTGTGCTTGGGACTTCATGGCTTTCAGTTCTTCGGCGATCGTGAAAGCAGTTTTCCAATGGTCATCTTTTGTACACAATGCTAGGAAAAGCTCCTGGTCTGAGGTGAGAACTATCACTTCTTTGGCAACTAGCGTTGCGAGCTCGTCCTCTCTCAACACTAATTGTTGGTTGGAGACGGTTCTCAGAAACTGGTCAGACAGGCTGATCGTTTTGCCAAGAACAGACAAGGCCCTTCTAATAACGTCTCTGTATTCGATTGAGATTAATGGTCTTGTACTTGTAGTTGCTCGCCAGCGCTTGAGCGTCTCTAAATAGATATCAGCCTTCCTGGAAAAGAGCGGAGAGAACTGCCCTTGCCTGATTCCGGTCCAGTCCTCAATTGACGCGACGACTTCGCCTAAGATGTGTCCAAATTCGCTAAGTATGCTCAGAATCTGTTCGTTGACAACGCCACGTACTATGACGCTTACAAAGACCTCGCGCCCCATAACCAGAGCGCGCCTGAGAATGAGTTTGCCTCCTCCTGGGACATCAATCTTCAGCCCATCTGAGGGCGTTTTCCTTAAATCGATCTCTTTAGTGAAGGAGTATACGGCGCTGGTTAATCCCCCAGCTAAATCTGGGTCTTGTCCTCGCGTCCCGAATGAGAGCATAGGTCTACCGTCAGGTAAAAGCGCTATGGTCTCAAGTGTAATCGTTTCCAATGAGGGATCGCTCCTAAAGCTTTTGAAAGAGGAGGGTAACACTTAAACATTGTTATAATGTTGAGAATGTCGCAAGGGTTGCAGAAAAGTCTCTGACGTTGTTTGGAGTATTCGTGCGTGAGTTGGAATATGTTTAAGTATGTGAGGCGAAGTCTCTTGAACTAAGCCTTAGAACTAGATCTTCTTAAGCGTCCACCTGATGATTCAGAAAATGCGTCAAGTTCCCTCCACTTTGATTGGTTAGACGAGGTATGGACTACTATGTTCGCAGCTACAGCGTTCATTGTCACTTTCGTGTTGATCGCTTTGACTGAGCTTGGGGACAAAACTCAGCTGGTCGTCATAGCAGTAGCTTCGAAGACGCGACGAATGGGCTTGGTTGCGGCGGGGTCGACGCTAGGGATCTCGTTAGTGATAGTTCTCGGGGTAGTCATTGGAACGGCTCTGGACATTTTCTTCCCGATAGAGCTTGTTGATTTGGGAGGGGCGATCTTATTCATAGGGCTTGGGCTCATCTTGCTAATGCAAAGCATTAGGCACAGGAGTGAAGTAGAACGATCAGACAGTGATAGGGCTGCGAAGATTGGGAAGCGGAAGGGAAGCATATTTGCTGGCTCAGCTCTAGCGGTTGGGCTTATGGAATTCGGTGACAAAACGCAGGTTGCAACTATCACGCTGGCGGCTACGTATGACTCACCCTTCTCAGTTGCGCTCGGAGCGATCCTTGCTGAAGGGATGCTTATGATAGCAGGGGCTTTCGTAGGAGCTAGACTACTCAACAAGATCCGTAAGGACGTCATGGACTACCTGTCTTCAGGATTGTTCATCACAGTGGGAATACTAATGTTGCTAGTTTAATGACTATGAAGAGCCCCTCCCAACGCCTGGCGTAATCTCGTTGAATGTAGTCAGCTCCAGTAAGAAGGTTCTTACCGTTCGTGGTATCTCGTCGCGAGCGTTGCAAAGACTATGATTAGTGTTACCGTAGTAAGCAGGGCCATTCCAGGTATCCCGATCGGGGTGACCAGGTTCAGGGTGAGGAATGCAGCGCCTAACGAAGCTAGGAGTGTAATCACCACGATTGCCACTGCTCGCCTCATGTACTCTCGGAGTGCCAACCTGTAGTTGTAGGAAACGGTTTCGTACTTACTCATCTTTATTGAATCTGCGATATTTGCGAAGGACTTCAACGTGGTCGTGACCTCTAAGAAGAGGAGAAGTAAACTGAAGTCAAAGATCGTAAGATAGGGCACGACAGATGTATTTAGTATTATGAGGATCGCCAGTAACGCCGCTGATATGCCTAAGGCTCTATCCGACTCCCTAAAAACGCCCATTCCTGAGAACACGAGTATTGGAAACAGTGCGAACAAGCTTATGGAGGAAAGGTAAGTATTCCCCTGAAGGGAAAGACCATAGACACCACTGGTCGGTGACAAGACAAGTAGGTAGACAGGTATAGAGAGCATTGCAAGTCGCACAAGCGCCAGTTGTAACTTTAATAAATTCAACTCGTGGGTGCGGGTACTCTTCCTAGCCATCTTCCAAATACCTCCATTGTCATTGCTAACGGTAATTTTGGATCCCACTCTACAGTAGTCACTCCCATCCTCTTTAGGAATCTAGACGCATTTTCTCTTTCAAGTCGAACTAGTTTCTTGGTGGCTGACACCCAGGGAGGATCGCTCGGGCTAGTCTTCAAGTAGTTCGCATCAGATGTTGGTATCATCGCTAGTATTCTCTGTCTTCGCTCAACTATGCTTTCAACTAATTCTCTGATTCTTCGATCTCTCATTGGGGAGAGGAAGATGACTGTGGAAGCCTGTGGGACGACTCTTAACGTGTTGTCAGCCTGAAAACCGAATGAGATCGGTTCATCTGGTCTCTCGTCTATCAGGTTATCAACCAGTCTGATCAGCTGCTTTCTTCCGCTTCCGGATCTAACCCATGTCCAAAACTTCCCAATCGCTACCAATCCAACCCTATTTCCAAGTCTCAGAAAATAATCCCCGATTGATGCACACACCTTAATGTAGGCCGTCGAGAAATGCATGGAGGATCTGGTTGAATCAAGTATGATGTACACATCGGCCATTCTTTCCCACTCATATTCATTTGAGAGTAGGTTCCCAACTCTCGCCGAAGCCTTCCAGTTTATTCTTCTAAACTCATCCGTGGGAATGTAGTCTCTTATCTCGAAGAACTCGGTTCCTGGTCCAGGAGACCTTGAGGGCATAGAACCTTGAAGAGGCTTGACGTTTATTCTGCCTGTTGGAAACTTCCTCAGCTCCTCAAATACGGGGTATACTGAAACCATCTTCTCGAGTTCCTTGCTGTCCTCTTGAAATGGTGTGAAAAAGAAGTCCAGTGTCCTTATCGAGACTCCTTTGATTGTCAAATGACCCAAGAAGTTCGACTTGATCTTGTATCTTATTCTGCGAGCCTGTTTTCCTTTCAGGTACGTGAGATAGTGATTGCTTCCTTCGGAGACAACAAGTTCCGCGGGGAGCGCGCTCATAACCTCTAAGAAGACAGGTTTCTCTCCTTCATTTCTGATGGTTTCCTCTACTGTCAAATCCTCGTCGTCATTAATTCTTTCCTTGGGTATCTTACGTTTGAATGTTAATTCACGCAGACCAGAAGTCGTGAAAGAACTTGCTATTAGAACGTAAAGTAAAATTACAAAGGCAATTATGAAAGCCGTCGGCGAGAATGCAACGAAACCTATTATCAGCAGGAACAACTCCGCTATGGCAATCCACATCGCTCTTCCTGTCTTTCCTGTCTTAGCTTTCTCACCATTCATCGTCTCATCACTTTCGGAGCAGCAACCTTCGAGAGGATATCTTCAATTACCTGTTCGGCCTTAACGCCAGCTAACCACGATCCAGCTTTGAGTATCAAGCGGTGTGAAAGAGCTGGTATACCTATGCTCTTTACATCGTCTGGGATGACGTAGTCTCGGCCATGTAGAACTGCACTTGCCCTTGAGAGTTGCAGTAATGCTAGTGAGCCTCGCGGACTTGCTCCAATTTCGACTTTAGTGAGATTGCGTGTCGCTTGTACTATTCCTACCATGTATGACTCTAGATCATCATCAACATGGACGTCTTCGACTACTTTCTGCATCTCGACTATCTTTTCAGGGTTCGCGACCACACTGATCTCGAATTCCTCTTGTTTCCTGCTTTTTCTTCTGTCGAGGATCTCTTTCTCTTCATTATCGGAAGGGTACCCAATGCTGATCCTCATTATGAATCTGTCTATCTGAGCTTCAGGGAGAGGGTAGACTCCTTCGTACTCAATTGGGTTCTGTGTCGCAATAACTATGAAAGGTTTCTCGAGTATGTGTGTCTCTACCTCTATTGTGACTTGTCTCTCCTGCATGGCTTCGAGGAGCGCTGACTGGGTCTTAGGAGGCGCTCTATTGATCTCATCGGCTAGCAGTATGTTAGTGAAAATAGGTCCTTTCATTAGCGAGAAGTTGCTTGAACGCTGGTCGTACACATTTGTGCCAATTATGTCTGCCGGTAACAGGTCGCTCACGAATTGAACTCGCTTGAATTTGCATCCCATCGAGGATGAGAATGCTCTCGCGATTGTCGTCTTAGCTAGACCTGGGAAGTCTTCGATCAGAATATGTCCGTTCGCCAGTACGCCGACCATGATTTTTTTCAGAGCTTCATCTTTACCTACAATGATCCGCTTGACCTCGCGAATGATTTTGTTGGCGAGATCAGAGGCCTCTTTTATCTTCATGTTTCCTCTCCCATTTGTCAACTTGATCAAGCAATACGTTCATTTCGTAAAGGATCGTGTTTACCTCGACGCTTCTGCCAGCCCTTGCTTTTTCCACCAGTGGAGTCGCTAGTCTCACTACTAGATCCTCAGACAAGTAGCTAACAATGTGAGCGTACGCCCCGAAGCTCTCCTTGACGAATAGTTTATCGAGCAGCTGCTTTCTAAGTTCATTTTCGTCCATTCCCAAGGTCAGAGTAACATTGTCGGTGATGGCATCAAAGATCCTTTGTCTAATTTCATAGAATCCCATCGTGTTTTCAGAGACGTATTTCATCTGCTCGCTTAACTCTTCAATTTCTTCGCCTGGTGGTTTGAGTCTTGGAGAGTCAAACCATCTAATGTAGCTCGTTGTTCGCGACATGAACCACTTTATCATCTCGTATAGTATGAGCATCAAGGATATTACAAGCAGTACTCGCCAAATGCCGACTGATACGGTCAGTTCTTCACTCAACTCTCTTCCTCTCTCTCAAGTTGATGGTCTTTAAGTTCTCGTAGTTTCTCTTGGCTTCAAGCTTCTCAGATGCGCCCATGCTGTGGATACTGAACCTGGCCTCTTCGAATAGATGTGTAAGCGGAGTGAAGCTCTCACGTGCTTTATTGATCGAGTTGACAACATTCTTCTCGAACTCTCTTGGAGTCATAGCTTCGGTTAACGGAACTCCTTGGCTCGTCATATGTTCCCGACCTCTCGCGTAGTAAGATAGGATAGCTCTCCTGTAGCGATCATCTGCAAACCGATTAGTAGCATAAGAAGCGGAAATAGTTCTTCCTAGTTCTTCATCAATTGTCTCTTCCATGTGATCTCCTTTTACCTTAACAAAGGTAGCCAGTAATAGAGTTGCAAAGACAAATATGACAGAAGAGATTGCTAGAAATGACCATAGATCAAATGCCGGTGGACCGACTTCTATGGGCTTGTTTGGGACAATGGGAAATTGCTGGCTAGTGGTTCCCGTTTGGTCGATTTTTAATCCAAATTGTGCAAGAGCTAAGAATGCCAGAATGAACGGCGCCATGGATAGCAGCATGCCACCCATCATCAATAGTAGGTATCGAATTAAGCGCAAGATGGACACACCAGTTGCGCTCAGCGCAGGCCTGGATGGCATAATGTCGGACTTCAAGAAGTAGTAGACTGCAACCGCAATTATCAGCCCATAAGGTAGGAATGCTCCAATCGCGTCAAAAAAGGTTCCTCCAGAGGCGCTGGGCTCATAGTGAAGTATTGAGCTCGCAATGATCAACATCGTTATCGAGGCAACTAGAAAAATGATCCATAGCGTCAGACGATGCTTGCGCCCTTGATTCTCCATTAACGCGTTTCCCCGTTCAGCGATTTCTTTCCTACTCGTGGTTTCCTGTTCACGCTTGATGAGAAGGCTAAAAGAGCAGGGTATATTTAGACTTTCGGTCTCACAAATGAAAAAACGCGCGAGTAACGAGAACAAGAATTATTTATTCTAGGCACGGTTCATCATTATCAGTTTTGCCTAAGGATCACGTA
>JAUQYT010000308.1 GCA_030587605.1 Candidatus Njordarchaeum guaymasense | reverse complement strand
GAAAAGGCGCATAGACAGATACTACGCGATCTGCAAGAAGCATAAGAAGGAACCTACTCTTGAGATTATTGACTTGTCCTCGGAACGCGACCGGCTTAAGCATATCCTCATCAAAAACAACGTGGACACAGTGTTCATGCTAAGCGCGGTATTCGGCGGCCGCGCCTTTGTTGACGAACAACAGGCTGACTGCAGCATTGGCTTTGCGATTGACCAGAACACGATTCGTGCCTGTGACGAATCTGGGACTGTCGAGCGGATAGGCTACAGTAGCTCGGCTTGCGTTTATCCTCCCTCACTCAACAAGCCCGGATATCTTCTCAAAGAAAGTGACGTTCTAACAACTGGAGAAGGATTTGCGAGTAGCGACAACCTCTACGGATTCCAGAAGATTATGACCGAACTGACTTTGAGAGCGTTCACCAAGGAGCGAGGTTTGAAGACCAGCTCATGTAGATATCTGACAGTGTATGGCGCCGGGGAGTTTCCCACCACGCACGCGATAAGCATGTTGTGCGAGAGAGCGCTGAGGCGCGAGGACCCTTTCGTGGTCTGGGGTTCTGGTGAGCAAGAACGCGGGTTTACTTATGTAACGGACATAGTCGAAGGCCAGATCTTGGCGGCTGAGAAGATCTCAGATGGGACCGCGGTGAATCTCGGATGGGACAAGCGATACAAGATCAAGGACGTCGTCAAGATGATACTTGAGGTCTCAGGTCACAGCCCAAGAGTGATATATGACCGATCGAAGCCTGAAGGCCCCTTTAGCCGTGCATTGGATGTGACGCTGGCCAAGAAGCTATTGGGCTGGGCCCCAAAAATCGACCTGCGGGAAGGGCTGGAATCAACTATAAGTTGGCTGAAGGAACAAAGTCTCTGAATCTGACCCTAATGAGCCGTGCTTTGGAACACGCTCAGTGACCTATTCGTGACACAGCGCTTGAGTCCTGTTTTCTTACACGCTTCATTGCTCTGAACGCCAGATGCCACCCTAGATCGCTTTGGCCAGTTTCAATTTGGAATTTCACCTTGCGTCTGTTGGCGGTGTCGATAACATTGTAATATGTGTTGACCTGGACACGGTTGAAGAATCTCAGTAACAGGTTCGTTATCTCACCTTTAGTGTAGACCATTGTGTACGGATTGCAGGTGAACCGCTCTGAAAACTTAGACGCAACTTCCGCTTCGCTCATCCCTCGAGCAAGGAGTCCCTCTTTGATTCCATGCAAATAGATGATACTGTAAGCATAGAGCAAGCTATCCTTGTTGTATACCATACCCATAAACAAACCACCCGAACGTAGCACCCTGCTGATCTCCTCAAGTGCCGCTGAAACATCTGGAATATGATGAATAACTCCAAAACTATACACCAAATCAAACTGTGAGTCTCTGAAGGGAAGAAATCTCGAATCAGCAAGCAGTACTTGCCCATCCAGGCCCGCCTCTCTTAACAAAAGCTTTGTATTTCTGGTAGCCAAAGGGCTGAAGTCTATACTGACTGTTTCCGCGCCGTTGCGAATGAATTCAGCAGAATCTATTCCGGCACCGGCACCAACATCAAGTACCCTCTTGCCGCAGAAATCATTGAATCTGAAGGCTTCATGCATGTAGTCTTGAAGCTCATATCGAAATCTTCGCTTCTCCTCGTACGTCTTTGGTTTGTCTTCAAAGGTCATCGGAACTGCTTTGCGCCAGTATTCTCTGATTCTTCTGTATGGGTTCGACATAGGCATGCTTTGTCAATACAGGTACCTGTCCGTATGAGTTTTTCTAAGTGTCTCCACGGAACTCACAACGGGAGAACGTGTAGGTGACAGAGTAAGCGGTCTCCATGCCACTAGTTCTGCCATCTTTCAAAACCCACACGCTTGAGTGGGGAGGATCCAGAAGGCTTTCCGGTGATTAAGTCTGTCTGTAAGGCTTCAGTCTGTCTGTGCAAACTTCCTCCGTTCGACTAGCCGATGTAGTTGCACCGTTTTGTGCATTGCTGCGCGGAATGGTGCTAGTCTGACCAGTGGAACAAGTCTCGCCAATAGCCCCGGGCGCGAAAGCTCGGAGAGATAGGTCTCGCGTGAGTGTTCGAGTTCTGTCAATTCAGAGTCGGCTAAAGCTTCTCCCTCCTTCGAAAGCAAATGCTGCAGTATCTCTATCGCATAATCATGAAATCCATATGCTGATGCGAGCACGGCTAACTTCACAGTGTTCTGCTTCATTGAGCGACTCCTGAAGTACCGATAGTCACGGAGGTACAATGCATCGCCCCATAGCAGCTGGGCGCGCGTATCCATTTTCGGCGGCAAGGTTCTGCGTCGATAACGTACTCTAGACAAATCGAACAGGGTGAACTGAAAATCGCGAATATAAGCATCGACATCCGCGAACAGAGGTTGACCGTGATACATCTCGCTGAATTCCACCTCTACCTGAACGGCCAAGATGTCGGACTGAAGAAATCGTTGGCTTCCGCGCAGGACATCCAATTCCACACCTTGAACGTCGAGCTTTAGAAGATCAACTTGGGTGATTCCCATCTCTGGTAGGTACTGGTCTAACGACACTACTGGGACGAGCGTCGTCTCAACAACCTCTGCGGCCGCCGCACATTCTCTGAATCTGCTGAGGAAATCCATATTGGGGCGTAAGAACGACGAGCATTCAGGACTCCGTGTGACGAAGAGATTGCGCTTTCCTCGACGGTCTCCTACTGCTACTGGGAAGAACTTGCATCGCCCCTCGTACAAACGATTGAGACGAGCACATTCCTCTGCATCGGCCTCAAATCCGATAATGATAACATGTGGAAAAGCTGCCGAGACATTCGGATCGATGTTGAACTGTCGTGCGCCACAGTCGACTACAACGAAGGGCATTTCTCTTGCGGAGGGTGTCTTCAGAATTGTCATTCAGCCTACCACGCAGACAATCACAGCTGATCACTGTGGTATTTTGACATTTTCTTCGCTCTCACGCGCCCGTTCAATGCAGTCCGCCACATTGTGAAGTCTTGTTCTTGGCACAAACACCAGATTCTCGTCGTATTGCGCCTTCTTCATACAAGGTCGAAGCCGGCCTTTTGCAGCTAGGGAAAACGGCTGATAATCATGATGTTCGAGGAATTCCAGAATTTCATGTCCCTCGTATCCCCATTTGCGCGTTCTCAAGTCTTGGACTTCACACAGTATCACCGGGGGCGATCCTGAATCGAGTATGCGAACTCCCCCTTTCAAGACTTCCAACTCGCCGCCTTCTACGTCTATCTTCAAGAAGTCGACATGGTCGATCTTATGCTCGGAAACGTACTTGTCCAAGTTGGTTGTGTGGACTGTTATGGTGAGTGTGGGCTCCTGTGCGTCCGGAAGGCGCAGACTGTTGAATCCTGTCCTTTGACCCAAGCAGACATACAAGTCCGCATCTTGGTCAGTAGAACCAACGGCAAGTTGTTCCACAAGACAATTGTTGCAGCGGTTGATCATAAGGTTCCATCTGAGTCGCTTTACTTCCCTCGGGGACGGCTCGAAGGCAACTACGCGCCCTTTCGCCCCCACCAGTCTTGAAGCAAGCAGAG
>JAUQYT010000270.1 GCA_030587605.1 Candidatus Njordarchaeum guaymasense | reverse complement strand
CTCGTAGAACTATCGCACTGATGTCACCTGCGGCATCAGAGATCTTGTTTATCGCGGAGGCTACAACCGAGACTCCGACAAGTGACTCGGCATCACTAGGGTTCCTGACCGCTATCATCGCACTCATATCGAGAAGATATGCGAGCGAGTCTACGCATTTTTCAAGTTCCAGAACTTCCTCGGCGAGTTCGCGGCTATTGAAGAGCGCTGAAGAGTATGCCAGATCGATCATCAGCTCTGACATATCCTTCATTTCCACAAGCAGATCCCGCACTGGAATCGGCCTGTACTGAATCTTGTCCATGGTCCCCATGCGAGAGCAGAACTCTCCGAACGCACCTACGATATGCCATAAGCCTAAATAGCTGTTTCTTCGAACCGTCCGAGAAGTGACAACCCAGTCAGACAAGCAGAATCGAACGATCTGGTGGCATGGCATGCCAGAAAGGAGGAGCAACGAACCTGCTACGAAGTGACGGACATGGCTCACTGGTGCCTAGCAATCGGAAAAGACAGCCCCCAAGCTTCATTCGACATGATTGGGATCAGTTGTACTCAGGGCCTGCTAGAATCTAGCTGTCATGACTAGACTTAATGAAGCAAAGGAATTTCAGGAGAAGGCGAACACACTGAAGACACCTAACCAGCCAACGACCCATACCATGAATTCGGCAGTCTTCCTCAGGACTCTCAAAGAGACTCTATTTGCATATTCCTTCGACTTTGGTGGACTACTTGCAGGATTCGTGCTTGCCTCTCAGCTGAACGTTTTCCAGCTTTCTCCATGGGCCATTGCAATCTATCCGGCAATTGTAAGCGCAAAAGGCGTCATCGGGGGCCTGCTAAGCGGACGCCTAAGTACCGCCCTGCACGTCGGCACCGTCTATCCTAGATTCTTCGGGAACACAAGAAGCTTCTACATGCTATACGCGGCCCTGACCGTCATAACCTTGGCAACTAGCGTAGCAATGAGTCTGGTTTCTCTAGTGTTTGGCCTTCTGTTTTGGGGTATCACTATCGCAGACTTCCTGGCAATTCTGAGAGCTGTTGTTGCGACAATGGCGTTAGGACTATTCCTCACCCTGATCACAGTAAAAGTCGCATTCGTCACTTTCCAGAAGGGTCTAGATCCCGATGTTGTTGTATACCCAATAATGTCTACGACGGCAGACATATTCATAACCTTATGCTACGTCCTAGTGCTCAACCTGACCTATCTTTTCGACTTCGGTCAACACGTGGTTTCTCTAATAGCGCTACTGCACGTGGTCCTCATTATTTACATTCTTCCTCGAAACATTCACGACGAAGAATTCCTCAAGACAATAAGAGAATCTCTACTCACAACGTTGCTAGTAGCATTCATCGTCAACATTACCGGAACCGTCCTCAAGAGGATAAGCATCGTTATTGAGGAAAGAAAGGAAATCTACACGGTTTACCCAGCCTTGATTGACATGGTTGGGGATGTGGGCTCTGTCATCGGTTCCACAGCCACGACAAGGCTTGCTCTAGGTTTACTTAGGCCTTCTATATCTGCCATGAAAAGCCATGCTATGCAAATCCTTAGTGCTTGGACAGCCTCAGTGATAATGTTTGTTCTTCTTGCGGTTTCGTCCTTGATTATTAATGGTATCTTCACACTGTATACATTCCTAGGCCTAGCTTCCGTCCTATTGGTGACAAACCTGATCGCGGTTGCCGCAACCATTCTTGTATCTTTCATCGTTTCGATCATAACATTCGAGCGAGGTCTGGACCCCGACAATTTTGTCATTCCCATTGAAAGTTCTCTTGCTGATAGCATGACTTCGATAGCTCTGCTCGTGGGCTTGATCTTGGTGGAATAGATCAGGGTACTATCTCGCAACTGTTGTATCTGGGATAATCGAAGTCCCGCAATTGAACGGTACCTTCAGACATGAGATGTTGGATCACAGGAATCACAGATTTCAAGGCGTCAACAAGGTTTTCCACGGTAGAGCAAACGAGACTAAAGCCCTCTTCTCCCCACAATTTCGTGACGTTTGCATAGAGGCATCTCCCACAACAGAGAGAATATGTGGCGCAGCCAGTGCACGGCTCAGAAACTAATACTGGCCGAGATGCCAAATCGATTGGATCCGTGTGTTCAATGTTGCCAAGGTAGAAGTCCTTCATGCCCGCCATTACGGGGCAGGGCGTAATGTTACCATCTGTCTGGATGTTAAACATCGTCCATCCTGCTCCGCATCTCAGCTTCGACGGCTCGTTCAGTAGCAATGATTGCATGATCCCGACGAACGGATAGATTCGTAGAACCTCTCCGCGGCTCTTCATATGCCTCACCCATAAGTCGATGAGAGTTCTGACTCCGGGGTTGTACCAGGCTCTCACCCATTCAGAAAATTCCTCCCTGTCGTAGTCATTGTGCCAGAAGAGCGCATCGAGCTGCCAGTGAATGGAATCGAACAGGTCTTCGTTGAAGATCAGGGAACGAACAGCATGATCAATTCTTGTCTCTCTTCCCACGGTCATTCTAGCGATTGTTTCTCCAGCGAATCCTTTGCTGCGAACCTGTCTGAGGTTTTGGATCACCTGTTCGTAGACGCCTTTTCCCCGGTAATAGTCAGTTAGGTCTCGGTCTCCGTCGACAGACACCAAGATCGAGTCAAGCTTGTTGACATACTCTGAATCCAGTCTGGGAAGAAGTATACCGTTCGTTTGTAGAATGAACTTCTTGGCAGGTATGGTGCGCATGATCTTTTTGAGTAGGTCGATTCTGAGCAGTGGCTCGCCACCATAGAAGACAACGGATGGTTCCGGATCCTTAGCCAGAAACCTCTCTAGGTCAGCTATGTCATATTTTACTGAACTTGAAACCGAGTAGTCTATATCGAGGAGCCTGAGGTCGACTCCAAAATCGTTGCAGCATTTCTCGTAGCAGTATTTGCATCTCAGATTGCACTCGGACGTAAGGGTTAGGTAGTACTGCACGCCCGCTTCCTCAACATCGACGTTCCAGGAGACAATGGCATCGTCCGCTGATTAAGCTCAGTCCAGTTCCTTGGCAAAAGACCTAAAGCTATATACGGAACCTCCTGTCTGAACGGGCCAAAACGGCAATTTCAAAAGGTGAAATGTTGATGGCCAAAGAAGCGGCAGAGATTTACAAGGAATTCGAAAGTTACATCATCCCACCCAGCTGGAAAGACAGAGCTTGGGACGCTAATGACTTCAAGAGATGGTACGAGAGCACTGTGAAGGATAAGAAGGCACAGGAAGGCTGGTGGGAAAAATGGGCAAACGAACTCTTCTGGTTCAAGAAATGGAATAAGGTTCTGGATGATAGCCACCCGCCATTCTACAAGTGGTTCGTCGGCGGAGAAACAAACCTAGCCTACCTGGCTACGGATTGGCAAATTGAGTGCGGCAGAAGAAACAAACTGGCCTTGATATGGGAGGGAGAGCCGTGTGACGAAGCAATGCAGCAGCCAAAGGAAGTCAGAAAGTTCACATATTATGACCTGTTCAGAGAATCAAACTCAATTGCCTTCGCCTTAAAAGAAAAGTTAAACGTCAAAAGATCAGAGATTTTGACATTCTATTTGCCTATGATTCCTGAGCTCCCGCTCTACATGCTTGCAGTTCAGAGGTTGGGAGCAAGGCATAGCATAGTTTACAGCGGATTTAGCGCGGACTCCTTGGCTACCAGAGCCATAGACTCCGGCTCAAAGATAATAGTTACCGCAGACGGGCTCTACAGAAGAGGGAAGGTAATAACCCTCAAACCCATCGTCGACGAAGCGGTAAAAATATGCGCGCAAAACGGGATCAAAATAGAGAAAGTCGTCGTAGTTAAGAGAGTGGGGCACGATATACCTTGGAATGAAGAGAGAGACATCTGGCATCATGAGCTGACTAGCGATATATCGAAAAATGTCGCTCTCCCCGCTGAGAGATGCGGCTCAGAAGACTTCTCATATATTCTTTACACATCGGGTACAACGGCTGCCCCCAAAGGAGCCCAACTTCCTGTAGGTGGTTATGCTGTCTCTCTATATGCTACTATGAAGCTGATATTTGACGTCCGTGACGATGACATCTATTGGTGCACGGCGGACATAGGATGGGTTACCGGGCACTCGTACATTGTTTACGGGCCGTTAATGACAGGCGTGACATCAGTGATGTACGAAGGTGCCCCAGATTTCCCGAAACCAGATAGATGGTGGAGCATACTTCACAGATACGGAGTGACAGTATTCTATACTACGCCAACCGCTATCAGGATGCTAATGAAATTCCCTGAAGAGTATGTCAGAAAATACGACTTGTCTACGGTAAGGATCGCTCATTCTGTTGGCGAGCCTATTAATCCGGAGGCGTTCAAATGGTACTTCAGAAATATCGGCAGAGAAGATATTGTAGCCTCAAGCACTTGGTGGATGACTGAAACAGGGCAAATGCTAACCGGCCACTACCCTGGACTAGGAAAAATATTTCCGCTCAAGCCAGGAACAAACGGCTATCCCTTACCTGGGGTTACCATGGAAGTCCTCGATGACGACGGGAATGCCTGCCTACCTGGAGTTAGAGGGTACTTGGCAATAACATCACCATGGCCAGGAATGCTCATGACATTGTACAAGAATCCAGAGAAATACATTGATGTCTATTGGTCAAGGTTCAAGGGCAAGATGTATTTCTACACAGGAGACTTTGCAGTAAAAGACCAAGATGAGTACATATGGGTCTTGGGAAGGGCTGACGATGTCCTCAAAGTTGCCGGTCACAGAATCGGAACAGCTGAAATCGAGTCAGCAATGATTAAGCATCTAGCTGTGGCAGAGTCAGCGTGCATTGGTAAGGAAGATCCCGTAAAGGGACAGACACCGTTCATCTTTACTGTTCTCAAGCAAGGGTTTCCGCCAAGCCCAAAGCTCGCAGACGAGTTAAGAATGCATTTGAGAACCACAATCGGCCCTCTCGTAGCATCTGATTCGACAGTAGTCTTTGTTGACTCAGTTCCCAAGACGAGAAGCGGCAAAATCATGAGAAGATTGCTAAAAGCAATTGTCGCAGGGGCAACCCTAGGAGATGTCACCGCGCTGGAAGACGGAGTAGCTATCGACGAAGCAAAGAAAGCCTACGACGACGTGAAAGTGGCCCTTGAACGCAAGTAATGCCCACCTTCTTAACCAAGAAAAGAGCAACGTGGGGACGAGCTAGGACAGAAGGAGTTCAAAGTCTTCCCAATTCCACTTTCAACATCTTAGGCCAGACACTTGCGGGCAGAGTCTTCACTTTGTGTGTGAATATGAAATGTCGCTGATTATATTCTATAGTTCGGAATCCGAATTGTGTCCGATCTATCTCATGCCGCTACCGAAAGCAACCATTCGGTCGTCATGACGAAGAACCGGATTCTCCCACAGGACTTAATCTTCCCTCCGTCCAGCCGTCCTTATGATAAAGGCCATTATCGCCGCCACAAAGCAAAGTAGGGAGGCAGGTACGAATGCATAGAGAAAACTCAGATTATAGTCTTGGACCATCCCTGCGAGTATCGGTCCGATTATACCGCCTACACCGTAGGCTGTGAACACCAAACCGTAGTTGGCGCCCAAGTTCTTGTTGCCGAAGAAGTCAGCTGTGGCCGCCGGAAACAAGGCAAGGTTCCCGCCGAAGTTGAAGCCTATCAACGCGCCTACTATATAGAACAAGTACTCGTTCACAGTCGTAAAGAAGAATGTCAGGGTCATCATTCCCTGTAGGAGAAACATGAACAGAAGGGCTCGCTTGGTTCCGATCTTGTCTGAAGAGGTCCCCCACACAATTCTCCCTATCCCATTCAGTATCGGAAGGCAAATCGCTGCGCCTATCACTGCAAAGTCCGATGCCTGCGTGACAGTAAAGCCGTGACTTTGAAAGCCATAGTTCAAGTCTTTCGCGAAGTTCTGGACGTTTCCTATGACCATCAAGCCGGTCAGAGTGCCGAACATGAACATGCTCCATATGGCGTAGAACTGCCAAGTCTTTAGCATGTCGCCTGACGAGTAGTCTCTGCCTTCACTAGGTCGGCTCTTCCTGTCCTCGGAACCCGCGGACGCGTATCCCGAAGGCTTGAACCCTTCAGGAGGGTTCACCATGACTAGAGAACCCACGACAATCAAAACCAGAAAGACTATTCCGTAAATCACGAAAACCCTGTCAACATTGGCTATTGTGTAGACCCCGTTCTCTACGTTGATTAGGCCTCGTGTGCCCAGAATAGCGGGAGGGCTTGCAACCATTATCCAAATGAATGCCCCAAAGCCGAAACCAGCAACAGCAAGCCCAGATAGTAGACCTTTCCTATCTGGAAACCATCTTACTCCCACCGCAATCGGCACCACATACGTGAAGCCTATGCCTGCACCACCGACTATGCCAATGGTCAGAAGCTTTCCGATGAAAGACGCACCCACAAAGCCGGCCGATACGTACCCTGCTCCAAGCAGCACTCCACCCAAGATGGCCACAGTTCTAGGCGCGATTTTCTGCTGGAGCCTTCCTGCCAAGATCATGACAACGGCAAAGGTTGCGAGCCCCGCCGAAAATATCGCTTGCGTTTCGGTTTTTGAGAAATTGTACTGACTGGAATTGGTAGCAGTACCTTGAAGCGGCGTTGTGAACGCTGACCAAGCGTATATAGCCCCCAACGCGAGCTGTACCATGATCGCGCCCATAACCACGGTCCATCTGTTCATAGCCTCTTGTTCCTCCCTTGTGCCGTAGCCTTGACTGGAGTGCTTTCTTCCTCTTGGGCGCAGTGATACGTTGCCTAGGGCTATTATTTCTTTTCCAAGAAGGCCTCGAACCAGGAAGTAGGATGCAAAAAAGGGTGAGTTAACTAACCGTCAACAGTCTGTGGGCCTAATATCGTCTATGCTTCTGGTAGCATTCTCTACAATAGACTGGTTTCCCTTCGGTGGGCTTGAACGGAACTTCGCACTCTTTGCCGCAGTCAGAGCAAACAGCTTTGTGCATCGTTCTGGGGCCTCCGAATCTACGCCTTTCGTAACCCATCTGCTTTCTCACATCCTTTTCTACTTGGTTATACACCGGATCCAACTGATAACTAGAATCCACTGTATACCGACGGCAAACAGATACACAACTAGTAGATAAAGCATTCATTCGGGGGCATGTCATCACTATCAGAAGATGCCGTCAGGACACGTGCGTCCCAATAGCCAGCTAACTTCTGGAATGATATCTCTGATTCCCGGAGGCGACTTACTTTTAACCTCTGGTAGCAGATCTTTTCATATGCTCGCGAAGGCAGAGGCGATTCGATTGCTGAAGAAGCACGTCAAGAGCGTTGAGATTCGAAAACATTCCATCGCTGTGTCAGAACTCATGGGAGAGGTTGCACGGAGATTTAGAATAAGCCCTGAGGAATGGCAACTTTGTGGCCTTCTTCACGACCTTGACCGTGAAAGGATTCAGGGGGATATGAGTAAGCATGGACTGGTGGCAGCTGAACTGCTTGAAAGCCTCCTTTCAAGAGATTCCTTGCATGCGATCAGAGCTCACGATCATAGAACAGGAGTGACTCCTAGGAGCATCATGGACAAGGCTCTGATAGCATCCGACGCTGTGACTACATTTTTCTCAGAGTTGGTAGAGCGAGAGCAGATAGGCCAACTAGCAGAACTCAACTCCAAAACGTTTCCAAAGATATTCGAAGACAAACCTTTCAGAAAGCTCGGATATCTCAAGAACCGAATAGAGATTTGCCGTGAGATAGGCATCCCTCTAGATGAGTTTCTGAGTCATGCACGCGAAGCCTTTGACAAGAAAAATCTCTAATTAGCAGATAATGCTGGCGCGGTATGAGGGACGCCATAAAGAACACCGCTACGACACAAACGTCTTAGCCGAGGCACCAACTCGCGAACGGTCAGGTGTGCATGGCATATCTTCGCCGTCTTAGACGGGCCACCGCCTCTTTTACTCTCTGCGCGGACTCTTTGCGGCAAACGAGCACAGCATCCTCGGCCACCGCCACTACTAGGTTCCTAACGTCGATCAACACTACAAGCTTCCGGCCGCTGGATACTATGTTGCCCTCGCTATCGAACACAACAACTGGCCCCATCGAAACGTTACGCTGCTTTTGCAGATGAGGTAGTTGATCCAGCGAACTCCAAGAACCCAAATCAGTCCACTCAAACTCCGCCGGAACCATGATCAAATTCGTCGACTTCTCCATTACGGCATAGTCGAATGAAACCTTCGGCATCTTCTGGAATGTGGTCTTCAGCTTTCCCTGAAATGATGATCTTGGGAGGGCTAGTAAGTTTTCTGCGAGTTTGAATATCTGAGGGGCGTGTTTCTGAAGTTGCCCCATCATCACGCTCGCTTTGGCTATGAAGATTCCGCTATTCCAGAAGTAGTTTCCTTCTTTGAGGTATCGCTTTGCTGTCGCTGAGTCTGGCTTCTCCGTAAAACTCAACACAGAATACGCCGACCCCTTCCTCGCCTCTCGCCCTAGATCGCATCGTATGTACCCGTATCCTGTTGAAGGATACGTGGGGGGTATCCCAATGGTCACTACGCAGCTGGTTCTCTCGGCCAGATGGAGGGCTCGAGCTGCGGTTGTAGCGAATCTACTTGTTGGGCTGATGTAGTGGTCTGCCGGCAGAAACATTACGGTCGCTTCTGGGTCCCTTTTCATTATCCAAGAGCAACTAAGAGCGATTGAAGGAGCCGTATCTCTGCCAACTGGTTCAATAATGACTCTGTCCTTGCTCAGGATTGGAATCTGCTTCTGGACGATCAATTCAAGGCCAGACCTAGTCGATATCCAAATATTCCGCGGATGGACGACACGACATGCTCTCTGATACGCGTACTGTAGAAGAGAGCGGTTTCCCCAAAGAGTCAGAAACTGCTTCGGATACGCCTCTCTACTCGCAGGCCAAAACCTTCTGCCCGACCCACCGGCCATTATGACTACGTGACGCACGTGACTAGCCCCACTCAACAAACCACACAGTCTTGTCACCTTAGAGGGTCCGTTCTCAGTGAAAGCTCTTGCGCAACCGCGATAGCGGAGAAAGCTCTCCAGTAGTTTTTCAGGCCTCCTTCATCGGACGGATGGGCAGTCCAAGAGGATTCTGTGATCCCTCTAGATCAGATCTGCCAGCCATTCCTCCATTCTTCAAAGCAAAGGAGCAGCAGTTTTCATCAACCTTGACATTCAGTTTCAGCTTGCAGCCTTCAAGTTTAGGATCTTTCCCGCGAGGACACCAGTAGGGGCCCCTCGGTCAACTGCGATCTTACCGTTTACTATGACGTAGACTATCCCTTGAGGTGGCAATGTTGGTTGAGCGAAGGTTGAGCGATCGCAGATCCTGTGTTCATCGAAAATCACTATGTCTGCCCACATTCCTGGTCGCATGAGGCCTCTGTCTCTTTGTTTGAGAACTGTCGCCGGATAAGAAGTGATCTTCCTTATGGCTTGAGCTAGAGAGAGGATATTTCGTTCCTTCACGTATCTTGCCAGCAGTCTAGGATAGGTACCATAGGTTCTTGGATGAGTTGCAGTTGTTCTTTCGTCTGGGGGGGTTTCATAGGACGAGCAATCAGTAGAGACCATTGAAATGGGACTTGCAATCACCATCTCAACATCTTCCTCACTCATGTATCCAGCCATCTTCGTTTCGCCTCTGTCTGCGACCACCAAGTCTCTGGCCGCAGTAATCCAGTCCCTTTTGGCAAGCCTTGAGATTTCCTTGAGATTCTTTCCAAGCAGATCTGGCCGACTCTTGGAATAAACCACTACCGCAGTCCCTGGCATTTCAAATCTCGGGGACGCTACTCCTCTCCGTCGCAATTTTTTCCTTCTTTGGTTTGCTTTCTGTCGCTCCGCTGCCACTCTCTTGACTACCTCTTCCTTTATTACCTCGAATTGGTGAGGATCTGCAAGTCTTCTGAGAAGTTGCTTCAGATCTACGTCTCTTTCAGGCGCAAAGATCCTTCTTAATAGTAAGGAGACTCCCGCCCGATCGTAGGGGTAGACATCGCAGGCTATCTCCGATCCCCTTTTGCGTGCCTCCTCCATGAGCTTCAGTGTCTTCCTTACTTTACCCCAGTTCTTCTTCCCCCAAGCCTTGTGATGGGCAATGTTGACAGGAACCGCCGACCCCTCGTTGATCACAATGGCCTCCCGCACAGCCTCAACCACATAGTCTCCTTCATTCCTAATGTGAGTCAAATAGACCCCGTCGCGCTTGGCGACAACCTTGCACAGTCTCACTATTTCCTCTGTTGTTGCGTTCCTGCCTGGCGGATATGCGAGCCCAGTGCTCAGGCCCATTGCACCTTCGTGCATAGCCCGGTCGAGGAGGCTCTCCATTCGACGGATCTCTCGCTCTGAGAGATCTACCTTCTCTCCTCCCTCACCTTCCGGCCTCAGTACAGCTGACCTTATTGTGCCGTGACCAACAAACGGTGCAACGTTTTCTCCGATACCTTGTCTTCTCAGTCTTGCAAGGTACCCTCCCATCGTTTTCCAAGAAACCCTAACCTTCCTGTCGCCACCGGCTGTAAGCCTCCTCACCATCTGATGACGGTTCTTGGCAGTTATCGGAGCCATAGACGAGCCACAATTCCCAATTGCCTGAGTAGTGATTCCTTGAAGGAGGCTGCTAGTCGCTTTGGATTGGAATATGAGAGTCCTGTCCGAATGCGAATGAATGTCCACAAAACCGGGACAGACGATTAGCCCGCGTGCAGATATGAGTCTGCTTGACTCCGTCTGACCGGCGATGTGTCCAAGGAAGCTGATCTTTCCAGCTCTAATACCGACATCTGCTCGAAACCAAGGATTTCCAGTTCCGTCCAGTATACGACCGTCCCTGATCACTAGATCATAATCCATGTTCCATCGCGACGAATGTCGTCAACATGATATTTAACAGGTGGTTTCTGCAAAAAAATGACCTGAAGTCAAGGCTGATGAAGAAAAAGGAGATACCGAAGATCCAGTAAGATAAGTATTCACTAATGCGAGGCAGATTTGCCTAGAGGACGAGAGGCATGAGCATGGAGCAGAGGCTGAAGCTTCAGGTATTCCTGTGCGGCGCTGTAGTAATGGCTTTGGAGATGGTGGGGAGCCGAATCTTGCCACCGTATTTCGGAAGCGATATTTACGTTTGGGGTAGTCTCATAGGAGTTGTCCTGACAGCTCTGTCAGCTGGATACTATGTTGGAGGTAAGGCTGCTGACAAACGGCCTGATTTCTCAACGCTGTGCCTGATAATCCTGACCTCCGGCTTCCTCGTCCTTGTGATCCCCGTTATCACGCCAGTTGTCTTCGACTTTGTAATCTCGCTCAATGTTGGTGATAGGCTTTCGCCACTCATCTCCTCAGCCGCTATTCTGACTATGCCGAGCCTGCTTCTGGGCATGGTATCTCCATACGCGATAAGATTAGCGGCCAAGAACCTATCTGACCTAGGTAACTTGGCGGGGAAGTTGTACTCACTCTCAACAGCAGGCAGTATTCTGGGCACCTTCGTCACCGCCTTCCTGTTGATTCCAGAATTAGGAATAAGAAGCATTCTTCAGCTTCTAGGAGTTATGCTTATCGGGCTTTCACTTCTTGGATTGAGAGGTAAGCTCCGAGTTACTCTGATATTGCTCTTGATCATTTCCATGTTTATCGCTCCGCCCACATCTGTGAGCCCGAGCGTCATGCTCTTCAAATTAAGCTTGAACGAGGTAGTCTTTGAAAAAGACACACCTTACCATCACATGGTAATCATGGAGGGGATAGATCCCTACCACGGTGGAAAGGTCCGAACAATGATCCTAGATGATCATCTACATAGTGCTATGGATTTGAACGATCCTCAGAGGATCATCTACAACTATAACAACTACTTCCATATTGGCTTCGTGTTCGCCCCCAATATCACAAACGTGCTATTCGTCGGCGGCGGAGGGTTCTCTGGGCCGAAGAGGTTCCTCGCTGATTATCATCATGTGAATGTAGATGTTGTGGAAATAGATGGTGAAGTGATCGAGGTTGCTAAGAGGTATTTCAATGTCAACGAGGATCCGCGCCTGAGAATATTCAACGAGGACGGACGAATCTACCTGACCAAATCAGAGAAGAAGTATGACCTGATTGTGCTCGATGCATACTCTCGAAGCTATGTTCCCTTTCACTTGATGACTCTGGAATTCTTTGGCGAGCTGAACAAAGATCTCAACCCGAACGGGGTAATCGTTTCGAACATAATCTCCTCATTGACTGGTCCTTACTCAGAGCTATTCAAAGCGGAATTCAGCACAGTTAAGCAAGTCTTCGGTAACGTCTACGTCTTTCAAGCGGGTGGATACACCGCTAAAGATTACGGTATGGTTCAGAACCTTGCGCTTGTAGCGACAAAGGCACCCAATCGATATTCCAAGCAAGAACTGCTTGAGAAGGCGGCGGCGAATTCCATTATTAGGATTGCCAACTTCCAAGAGTATGTCAGAACTTTGGTCGAAGACGGGTCGGTTACAGCAAGCAACATAATCCTAACCGATGACTATGCTCCCGTCGAAACACTCCTCAATCCGATCACTGGGGGAAGAATCGAAAAAGAGGAGCGACTAGCCTCCGGGAGGTTATTTCGGCCAAGTGACCAGCTGATCCTGTTGGCTCTCTCAGTGGTCCTAGCTTCTTTCTGGGTGCACCACCTTCTCGGAGGAGCCACCAACAAATCTGGGCGGCGATTCTTCCGCTCCATGTAAAGGTCTGTGCGCGTTAATAGGCACAAACCAGTATCCAGAGATGCGGCGGATCTCAGTAAAAGTTGTGAGGGTCTCCTTAGGGTTTTGACTGACTTCTTTTCGCCGTGAACACGATCAGAGCAGCAACCCCGGCCATTGTCGTAAAAATACTGTACTGAAATGCTGCCGTTGGGCTTACGTTGCTCCATAGTGCTCCAAATGTTGAGTTCGCGACTAATGAGCCTACGCCAATAAGAGTGTAGTAGAGAGCGTAGGCGGTTCCCTTGAGTTCCGGCTTGGTAAAGTCTGGGATTATGGCGCGTTGAACTGTCTCAGCGATTCCGAGATAGCTTCCGAAGAGTAAGGCTATCAGAAACGCGTAAAGGGGATTTCCGGTAAGCAAGAGTCCCCCTGCCGACGTAGCGAGAAAGAGTATGTAGCTGAAACCAAGCACTGAAACTTTCCCAACTTTATCTGCTAGGATTCCTGCTGGTAGGCCAAGTATGACGGTGGCAACATTCAGAGAAGCGTAGACTAGCGGGATTTGGGTTTCTTGGACACCTAGAGATCCAGCTATCAAAAGGATGAATGAGAAGTTGTAGGCACCTATGGCAAAAATTCCTAGAACTACAAGCAGGAGAATGAACTCACGATTCAATACATCTCTAGCGTTCTCGAAAACGCTTCTCTGCCTCACCGGTCCTTTTGCGTCACGCACAAAGAACAGAAGTATCAATAAGGCAATTATGGCAGGAATAAAGGAGAACCAGAACACTCCGCGCATTCCAATGATCGGAATCGCAACGAAGGCCATTAAGGGCCCGATGATTGCGCCGATTTGGTCTAGCGAACGGTGAAGACCGAATGCCTTCCCCGCCTGCGACTTTGTAGCTGAGTCGCTGATTAGGGCGTCTCTCGGCGATGTTCGGATTCCCTTTCCAACTCTGTCGGTGACTCTTACCGCGAAGGCGTGACTCCATGACGCTGAGACTGCGAAAAGAGGTTTTGCGATTGAGGACAGCCCGTAGCCAAGAAGCACAAGTGGCTTTCGCCTACCAATCTTGTCGGTCACAACTCCCGCGAAGACCCTGAAAGCATAGTTGACAGCTTCTGCGACGCCCTCGATGAACCCTAGGATAGCGGCGGTTCCGCCTAACTCCTTCACAATGAAGAACGGCAGCACGCCCAAGATCATCTCAGTTGAGACATCTGTGAAGAAACTTACGTACCCCAATCTCACGACATTTCGAAAACCTAGTGCTGTAGGCCGTTCATCGCTTTCTGTCTCACTCACTCGCCTTCCCCCTGCATCATTAACCAGCATTTACTCGTTGGCTGCGATTTCGATCAATAAAGGCTGTTTATCACAAGGATTGTGGAGCGGTCTGGAGCCTTGTGTTGGATCACTCGCATTTCATTCTGGTACGATACGGTTCATCCTGTCAGCTATCTCTTTCAGTCTGGGTTCTCTTCTGTGACGATTCCTCCAGCTTGGAGAGCATTCGTTTCAGAATCTGTACTTCTTGCTCGATCCCGTCGACGAACAATCTCCTTGAAAGACATTTCTCAAGTTCATGAATCGTCAAATACTCGCCTCTCGCTGCCTCTAACCTATTCAACCTAGGTTTTTTGTCTGTCACAACATAGAAGAATGTAATGTTCTCCTTCTCCTCTTTCCCTCTGTAGGCGGACCTTCCTAAGTACCGAAGGGGTTCAACGATCCCGAGTTCCTCCTCAAGTTCTCTGGCTGCAGTCTCCTTGCCGTTATCCCCATACTTTACATGGCCCCCAACACTTGTCTCCCATTGGCCTGGGAACACATCCTTCGACTGGCTTCTCCTCTTCACGAAAACTCGTCTTTTAGTATCAAGTACTATCACGTGCACTGTGCGATGAATTGTGCCTCGCTTATGGCATTCGACGCGAGATCTCTTTCCGATAACTCGCCCCCTTGAGTCAATGGCCCAGAGGTATTCATCAGCCAACTCTGAACAAGGATTCTCAAGGGGCAGGCTGTGCACTGTGTTCCTTCCTTGTACACTAGGTATTGACTGCGATGTTGCAGACCATCACCAGTTAAACTTTCGCAAACTGTTATTTTCTATCAACGAAACATTGACCTAATGTGAAAACTGTGAGTGACTAGAGTGTACAGAAACATTTCTACTCGAGCAATGCTGCAAAGACTTCCCGATCTTGTACTCAGTGAAGGAAAGAGACGTTTCCTGTTTCCTTGCGGCGTTGTTCTTGGCTTGAAGCTTCTGGTTGCATGGACCGTCTACGCCCTAGCCACATGCGGTGACAGAGCATTCGCAACATTCTGGATGAAGGAATGGGGAATCCAGCCCGAGCCTGATTGGCCCTTCTTGTTTCACGGTTGGGATAGTGCATGGTACATCAGAATCGCCAAGACAGGATACTCATACCCAGCATATGCATTCTTTCCGGCGTATCCATTTCTGATCAGAGTAGCTAGCGGAGTGACTGGCGAGTACTTCATATCATCCTTCATAGTTTCGTTCGCGCTGGGCATACTTGCCGTCCCAATGTTCCAGCTTCTGGCCGAGCATTACATGAGCAAGAATGAGGCAGCCGTTGCAACACTGCTTTTCGCACTTTTCCCGCCAGTATTCTTCTTCACCAGTATAGCCTATACAGAATCTCTTTTCACGATAGCGATCCTTGCAACTTGGATTCTCTGTTTGAAGAAGCATTACTTTTCTGCAACAGCCTTTGCGGCGATCGCAACCGTTACGAAGGTCTATGGTTTGTTAGTCGGCTTGCCATTGACCGTTCGCCTATTCCGGGAAAAGAAGATTAAAGATGCGTTCCTTGCACTGCTCGTTCCTTCCATCACCTTCCTCGGATGGAACGTCTGCCTGTTCAATTTGACTATGGACTGGGGCACATACCGTTCTTCACAGAGCCATTGGCAACAGGGCTGGCCTTTCGGGATCAATAGCATACTTCGGTTCATCGTTGAGTTGAGGCTGAGCTCCAGTCAAAACGCGCGTCCAGACCTATGGACAATGTTTGTCGTCATTCAATGGTTGCTAATTCTCCTTCTCTTTGGGATCCTGGTCGTAGCTACGACAGATGTGGACACAGATTTCGGCACATATGCGACACTATTGTTCCTCTTCGTAGTCACGTTCGGAACTGTTTGGTCATTCCTGAGGTTTCTTCCTTTCATTGTGCCTGTTTGGCTTATTGCGAAGACGAAGAGCCGATTGATCATGATGGGGGCAATTCTCCTTTTTCCAATGGTCAGCCTCGCCATCTGGTACCAATTCGTTGTCGTTGGCGTATGGTTCGGATAGAACTTCGTCTTCGCCACATGGACACATCAGCATTTGACAGCCTAGTGTGAAGCAACCCCTGAGCTTGGCTTGGAAATACTTGTCGCCTAGTACCTGTTACTGTGTAGAATGTCGGCAAGTTTCCTCTTAGGAACGTGCAGTACGCCTCGTTCATCTTTCCAGTATTTTACCGAGTCGCGAAGGTCTTCAACCACCGGGCTTTCGTTGGGGTAACCAAAAGCCACAACCAGATTTATTTCGCAATGATCAGGCACCTTCAGGGTCTCACCTAGCCGTTCTCGGTCAACGGAGGCTATGAGACATGAGCCCAGGCCTCTCTCAAAGGCAACAAGAGACATGTATGCAGCAACGATTCCTGCATCATGATCTCCTCCTTGGGGTCTTTTCTGACGATTCATGAGAATTACGATGTAGGCTGTGGGTTCCTCGCCGGGAGGGGGATTTCCTCTGGGGGAAATGTAGCCTGCCCACTTAAGAGTTGAGAAAACCTGAGGCAGCAAGTTTTCATCATCGACGATTATGTATTCGCATGGTTGCATGTTGGCTCCGGAAGGCGCCAACCTAGCAGCTTCCACGCAGTTTTCCAAAATGTCGTGCGGAATGCGTTTCTTCTGAAAACGCCTAATCGTTCTACGACTTCGAGTCAGATCAAACATACTCAAAGAGTTCACCTAGGCTTGTGAAAATGAAGGCAGGGGATTTGAAGTTTGTCGATGCACCATCTTGATGGATCAGTATGGTTGCATTGGGCACCAAGAAACAGGAAAGGAAGGATTTGGCCTTGAAGTGCGTTTCAATCCCTCCTTGTTTTTCACATCTAATGAGCGGATAGTCTGGTCGCGTTAAGAAACAAGGCGGCAGCCCGACTATGCTTAATATGTGCGTGACCCGCCCTAGTTACTTGATGTCCAATTGATAGTGAGGGATTTGATGAGTACAAACGTTGTCTCCATAGATTCAGAGGCATCAGTGAAAGAGGCGGCAAGCAAGATGGCTCAGCAGGAGATAGGCAGCCTAGTGGTAATGGAGCAGGGGAAGCCCGTGGGTATAGTTACTGAGAGAGATCTGCTATCAAGGGTGCTTGCACTGGGTAGAAATGCTGACGCGACGCAGATCAAGATGATTATGTCTAAGCCGTTGATATGTGTCGCGTCAGCATTTCTACCCA
>JAUQYT010000260.1 GCA_030587605.1 Candidatus Njordarchaeum guaymasense | reverse complement strand
GCGAGATCGATGTTCCCCCACAGCGAGATCCTATCCCCATACCTCCTCTTAACCGACCCTATGTCCATTCCTGCACTCGGCTGCAGAGAATGAATCCCATCTATCCCGCAGTTCACCATGTCTTCCAACAGCAGGTTCATGTTCCCATCAGCGTGGCACACAGCGAAGGCCCCCCTCCTGTGAATGGCCTCAACAACACGTTTCAGTGCCGGCATCCATATTCTTCTGAAGAGGGCAGGCGAGACGAACGGCCCGCGATCGTAAGCCCAGTCGCAATCTATTATGCAGACGCTGACCCCCATATCGATCTTCGCCTCAGCCACTTTCACCATGCAGCGAGAATCGAAGTTGACGAATTTCTCCACCAAGGTTGGATGGGTGTGCACCCACTTCAGAATATGGTTGATCTCCCACTTGTGGAACGCTCCTAGTTCTCCTACGTATCCTGCGATTAGAGCTTCGTCACCCAACTCTTTAACGATCTGTTTCTCCAGATAGAGCTCCTCATCGGATAGCTCTCCAAGATCGTTCCAGTGGTCATTGATGTACATTTCAACTTCTTCAGAAGTGTTAGAGACCGGGGCGACATCCACCAGCAGGTTCGTTTCCGGCAGATACCTGAAGGTGCAGCCATCTATCTGCCACATATTCTCCCCGGCTTTCACGACTTTGGCCTTTGAGTTCAGTGCAAGACTGGTACCGTAGCCCTTGTATATGCCGGGTAGTGCGGCGCCAAACCCGCTTTCAGAGATGCAGTGAATCACATCGTGTTCCAGCTTCTTGTAGAACAGGTCGATAATATCTTGAACAATCTTTCTCTCAATCTCGATTCTAGGGATGCCTCTAGACCGCATATCGAGGATCAAGGGCTCGTTGCTGTAGATGGGAATCCTACCTAGTATTTTGGATGAGACTCGAGGTGCTATTGACAGTTCGAACAGTGGAACCCTGTCAGGTTCTTTATGCTGGATCGCGAGAAGAGCTCTTTCCATCGGATTCATATCGCCACCAGCTATTCAGAGGGCTCAATCCATTTCTTGCAGATTTCAACGCCTAGCACAGCGTCGTTTACAGCTTCGTCGGCACCTATCTCCTTCGAATATCGCTGAGATGCAACGGCTCCGCCTAGGATAACTTTGATGTCGTCTCGGATTCCAGCCTTGCGTAGAGCTTGCATGGTCTCGCCCATATATCCTTGTGTGGTAGACATCAATGCTGACATGCCTAGGATTTGCGGCTTCTCTTCTCGGACCTTCTCAACGAAACGTTCAGGTGAAACATCTACGCCCAGATCTAAAACTGTGAAGCCTGCGCTCTTGGCCAAGAATACGAAAATGTTCTTCCCTAGATCATGAACATCGCCTTGCACTGTGCCTACTACCAATGTTCCTTTTGATTCAAAATTGGAGGCAGCGAGATGAGGCTCGAGGGTCTTGACCAAGTCTTTCATGATTTCTCCTGCGAAGATCAGCTCGCTTAGGAAGTACTCAAATGATTCGTATTTCTGTCCGACTGATTCCATGCCCTTGTTCAAGGCGTTCAGCACTTTTGCAGCCTGAATGCCCTCGTCAAGCGCATTCCTCACCAACTCCTTCAATTGAACCTTGTCAAGCTCCGACATTTTTCTTGCAATCTCGTCAAGAATTGCTTCCAAAAAGCTAACCTCCGTTGGGTTAACTGAGTAGTCAAACGGTGCCAACTGGTTGAATTAAATATATATGTATTATGAAACTGGTTTAGTTACCGATTGAGGAAGCCTACATGTTGGCGAGAGACACTGAAGTTAAGAACCTGCTGAGCGAGATCGATCGACTGAAGGATGGTTTAGTAAAATTCTGTTCTGATCTTGTGAGAATACCGAGCGTGAATCCTAGCTTTCCAGGGATTCGGGAGGAAGAGTTTCTCGGAGGAGAGGAAGCTTGTAATCACTTTATCGCAAAGGAGTTGGAGAGGGTTGGAATGAAAGTAGATCTCTGGGATGTTATACCAAGACGGACCAATCTCGCGGGGAAGCTTCCTAGAGTTGGAAAGGGCAAATCAATTGCACTTGTCGGACATATTGACACAGTTCCACCTGGAAAATTGGATGATTGGACAATGCCGCCCTATAGCGGCCATGTGCAAGATGGAAGAATCTACGGCAGAGGAGCGATTGATCAGAAAGGGGGAATAGCAGCTTCGATATTTGCAGTCAAAGCTCTCCAAAAGGCAGAGATTGAGCTAAGCGGAGACATCGTGCTTGGGAGCGTTGTTGGAGAGGAAACTATGCAGCATGAGGCTGGAGTCACGTCATTTGCGAAGAGGGGATACAAAACCGACGCGGCTATAGTGACGGAGTCAGCAGAAGAGATCTGGTACGCGCAAGGGGGGTTCTTGCATATGACATTGACGGTCAAAGGCAAGTATGCACACTCGTTTGTGAGATACGAGCTGATTCGTGCAGGAGGGAAAGGCTCAGAGGTCGGAGTAAACGCCATAGATAAAGCTTTCAAAATATACTCAGCGCTTAAGCAGCTTGAAGAGGATTGGGGCTTCACGAAGATCCATCCGTTACTCCCAGTTGGACACTCTACGATTGGCGCTAATGTTATTAGAGGAGGGCCCGCTGAAATAACAGCTCCCTACTTGATTCCAGAAACGTGCCAGATCGAGTACGCTATTTGGTATCCTCCACACTTTCAAGTGGACAATATCAAGAAGGAGATTGAACAACAAGTTTCCCATGCAGCTCAGTTGGATCCTTGGCTTCGAGATCATCCTCCGAAAGTGGAATGGAAGCTTCACTGGCCGCCTTATGAGATTGACAGCAACCATCCAATAATCAAAACTGTTGCAGCAGCACAGGAACAAGTAACAGGAAAGAAAGCAAAACCGGCCGCATGCATTGCCGTTGATGATGCAAGTTTTCTAGTAGAAGCCGGAGTGCCCGCTATTAGTTATGGTCCAGGAGGAGCTGGGCTTTCGACGGCTCATGCTGCCAATGAGTTTGTTGAGATAGATGATCTTGTCCGAGCTGCGAAAGTGTTTGCGCTTTCCACACTCTATTGGTGCAGTTAGTCAGAATTGCGAAAGATATCGTAATCCGTAACAAGCTATTGAGCTGGTGGAGATTCCGGATAATGATGGATTCAGAGATAGTTCTTCAGAGCGCGAATCTTCATGTTCATGACTTTCAGGATAATCTGGTTGTCAAAGAAAAAAGGGGTTTATGAGACCTCTTCTCATCCGGTTTTCTCTTCTAGCTACTGTTTTCCCGATTCCCAAACCCACTCTGCTGATCCCAGATACCGTTGTCGATAGAACCCAGGTATTTCTGCCCAGAACACTCTGTATCTCTTAGCTATCGGCAGGACCACAAGCATAACGAACGGCATCAATATGACAGTGAACGTGCACGTAAAGAATATCGCTGGAACGACCACGAAATACGAGATTTCACTTGGAAACGCTCCAGAGGCTGGACCGCAAAGCCATCCCCATCCCGGAATGTCCAGAAACATAAAGGCAATTGCTGTAGGAATGTAAATCGCCCAAGTCCTTGGTTTCCTGAAGTCCGGATTCTTACCGATCGTCCAGAACCAGAACGCATTGTATCCTGACAGGTAGATGTATCCTGGCAACCACAGCACGTTGAAAACGCCCATAACTGCGTCAGATAGCACATACAGAGGGAATATTGTTGCCACTACCGGATAGCCAAACAGCATCGTACCGCCGATGTACGTCATGTCCTTCAGGAACTCCATGCTTTGAGCGCCTGGAACTATCCAGAACATTCCTCCGATGAAGTCAGCGACAACCGCAATGGCCAGTATTACGGCGATAGAGGACGCTGCCCTAGCATCCCATCTTTGCTTAAACCTGCCGAGACGCCACTTCACCACAGTGAATCCCGAGTAGTGGAAGAGAGCTATGGCAACTCCGAGAGCGGTCGTAAAGATGGAGTATGCGTAAAACGCTTCGAAGGGAACGCCTTTCCAGAAGTTTGTCCAGAAACTCATCAAGTCCATGATGCTAACCATAGGCTTCACCATTTTCAGAAGGTTCTCAGTGCAATTCGTATATAAGACTTGCCAAGAGCTAGACAACGATCTTCTGACACGGGTCACCGATATCAGAAATGCTTAAAATCCTCATCGGCTTTTTCCATAGCCATGTCGAAAGAATCGATGGAAGGCACTGTTACATACGGGGACGTTTCCTTTTCCTATCCTTACTCCGAAGTATATGCGCTAAAGGGAGTGAACCTGACCATCCACCCCGGAGAAACCGTGGCGATCATGGGTAGAACGGGCGCAGGGAAGACAACACTCGTAAGCATGCTGAACGGAATTGTTCCGCATAGCACAGGGGGAAAGCTTGAGGGGACCGTCCAAGTCCTCGGCCTCGACATAATGAAGCACGAGCAGGTTGAGCTCGCTCGGAGAGTGGGCATGATCTTCGATGATCCGGACAGCCAACTATTCGGCCTCACAGTAGAAGAAGATGTCTGTTTCATGTTGCAACAAATTGGAGTTGCAATGGAAGAAGCAAAAAAGCGAGTAAAATGGGCTTTAGATGTCGTTGGTTTGCAAGGATTTGAGAACAGATATCCACGAGACTTGTCAGGAGGGCAAAAACAGAGGGTGGCTTTAGCGTCAACCTTAGCACCGATGCGCGACATACTAGTGCTTGACGAGCCGACGTCAGAACTCGATCCTGCCGGGAGATTCGAACTCCTGCAAACCCTGAAGAAACTCAAGCAAGAGTTAAGATTGACCATAGTGTTAGTGACCCATTACTCGGAGGAGGCCGTGGAACTTGCCGATGAAGTCTACCTCCTAAGTCAAGGTGAGATAGTTCATAAGGGTCCGCCCAGAGAATTCTTTGCGGATGTGGAGAACTGCGAGAAATATGGAGTTGAACCTCCTCAAGTTACTCAAATTGCATTCCGGTTGAAGGATTATCCGAATATTTCCAAGACATACGGCTTCCCAGTGAGTTTACCAGAAGCAGCAATTGTTTCTCGCAAGATATTCGACAACATACAAAGCGCACTATCAAGTATGAAGTTTACGAGTGAACATGTTACCAACGAGGATATAATAGAATTGAGGCATGTCAGTGTGTCGTTTCCCACGAGAACGGGAACACCGATCAAAGCTCTACAGGATGTATCTCTGACGATTCATAAGGGTGAACTCATAGGCCTGATAGGTCAAAATGGTTCAGGCAAGTCAACTTTATCGAAGATAATATGTGGACTACTGGTCCCGGATTCTGGATCTGTATACATTCTTGGAAAAGACACGAAACTTATCTCTCCAAGAGAGTTGTTTCGTCTGGTGCAGTATTGTCATCAAAACCCTGACGACCAGATATTCAATACTACAGTCTTCAAAGAAGTTGCATATGGAGTGCGTAGAATGAAGCTGCCAAAGGAAGAGATTGAAACAAGAGTGAAAAAAGCTCTCGCCGCAGTAGAATTAGAGGAATTCGAAGAAAAAGACCCTTTCATGTTGTCTAGGGCAGAACGTCGTAAAGTGGCTACTGCCTCTGTCCTTTCAATGGATCCTGCATTCATCGTCATCGATGAACCGACGACAGGGATGGATTGGAGCGGCGCAACCAAGATGATGGAATTCATCCGAAGGATTAACAGTGCAGGTAAGACCATTGCAATCATCAGCCATAACATCCCACTTATCGCTGAGTACACAAATAGGGTCGTTGTGATGGATGGTGGAAGAATAATCCTAGACGGTCATCCTAGAGATGTCTTCTCGAGAAGGAGTGAACTACTCCCGATCGGCCTCAGAGCACCCCAAGTAACTGAGTTGTTTCAGGAGATAGGGATGAATGAAACAATATTGACAGTTGAAGAAGGTGCTAGGGTTTTTGCGTCGCTGGAGTGATTGCTAATTGCCCATCATTCTAGATCTTTACGTGGAAAAGAACAGCTTTCTGCACCGCGTAGACCCGAGGGTGAAGATAGTGTTCTGGGTAGCGATAGCGCTCGCCAGTCAGCTTCTCAATGATCCATTCTTCATAGGGCCTACCTTGGCAAGTCTTTTCTTGATATTCTTCCTCGGAAGACCTACAGGGACAGTGCGGAAGTTGGCTTTCTCGCTTTCTGGGTTTGTGGCTGGAGTATACGCTTTTTGGTGGCTTTTTCTAGCGCGTTCTGGTAACCCTATCGTTGATCTTGGTCTCGTAAGAGTAACTGATTGGTCTTTGTGGCTTGGTTTGGGAATGGCTTTGCGTGGTGCCTGCAACGTGATGCCGATAATGATACTGCTTTCGTCAACATCGCAAGAGAGACTCATTGCAGGTTTAGAAGGGCTCAAAGTTCCTTACCCAATCTGCTTCGGTATCGCTCACGGATTTAGGCTGTTGCCGGCTCTTATGACGCAATGGAGTACTATGGCTCAAGCTCAACGGGCCAGAGGAGCCACATTGGGGCATGGAGGATGGTTCTTCCGTCATCCTCGTGAATCGATCGCAGCTATTAGAGATGCGCCCGCCTTGGCTGTTCCTCTTTTCGTGGGCATGGTTAGAACGATGGCGAGACTAAGCCTAGCCCTCGACTCCAGAGCATATGATGTCGATGGCAAGACGAGAACGAAGGCGATTAAGTTGACGATGCGAAAGTCCGATTGGACTATCATTGCAGTAACAGGGTTGTTTTTGGCTTTCGTGATAGTCATGAGATTGGGTTTTCATATTGGTTGGATGACTCCATAGGATATCTAGAAGACTAGATTTCGGCAAGGTCCAGCTCAATTCAAGGCAGAGATGCTATCGACCTGTAATTGTTCCTACTGAAGAGGTTCGGGATCTTTCCTTTCCATGTTCGTTCACCAGTAAAGTATGCTTTAGAACGATTGAAGTCCAATAGTACTGCGTCCACTTCAATCGTATGAGTTGTGTCTGCCAAAAACCACGTTCTTGTCGTAACATAATCTACAAGTTCGTTTCTGAAGCCTGACAATGATGTTATGATCACGCATGCATTGTTATAGAGTGAAGGTTTCATCCGCTTCGCGATGTTATTTGTTGCATCCTTGAAGTATGAAAGAAGCTCATCGGCAACGCCTACTCCCACCTCTTCTCTTGGACGTACATAGAAGGCGTATATTTCATTGAAGGGTCCCGCGTAGTACCTCCCTTTAACTCCGGATTTTTGCGCGTGTAAATCGAAATGTCTTCCCACCTCTTCAAAACCAGTCGTAACTACATAGCCCTTTTCTCTTGCCCTTGAACTGAGAATTGAAATGTAGTTTGAAGCCGTTGGGCTTAG
>JAUQYT010000161.1 GCA_030587605.1 Candidatus Njordarchaeum guaymasense | reverse complement strand
TGCACCGATTCAAAGGATCAAAGTACCTATGAGGCAAGTCATCTCAAACGTCGTGAGATCCAAGGACCTATCATCGTATCTCTAATCAAAGGATTCGCCGAAGAGATCGGACATGACAAAGCCATCGAAGTGGCTACTGACGTCATTAGAGAGGATGCCAAGATATCTGGAAGGAAGATGGCGGAAAAGTACGGTGGCAATACCTTGGCGGAGCTGGCGCGTATAGTCAGGGAAGTATGGTCCAAAGATAACGCTATGGTCATAAACGTGCTGGAAGAAACCGACAAGAATCTCGATTTTGATGTCACCCGCTGCGGCTATGCCGAATCATACGAAAAGATGAGTATAAAGGAGTTTGGCGTCTGTCTCTCTTGCAGTCGAGATGAACCTTTTACTGAAGGGTTCAACCCGCAAATAAGATTGAAACGGACCCAGACCATTATGGAAGGAGCATCTCACTGCGATTTTCGTTACACCCTAGAATAATTGTGCGCACCAAGGGACACTCCACACACACGAATGAAGCGTTATATGGAGATCGTGCACTTGGAGAGAGTGAGTGGGCAATGATGTCGCAGTTAAAGACAGATCTCGAAGCCTTATGTAACCTAGCAAAGGATCTTGGAGCAACAGATGCAGTATCCTTCGATGCCAAGAGCGTTGTCGTCGATGAAAGAGCACGGCTGAAGTGTTCAGTCCCGATTTGCGACGACTACGGCCTAAACTTAATGTGCCCGCCTAACGTGATGAGCATTCAAACGTTTAGAGAAATACTAGCTAAATACAATCATGCAATCCTCATTCAGATCAAAGCGCCGATACCTCCTGAAATGATGCGGCAAATACGGAAGGCCGAAGACGTTGCAGCACTGTATAAGAGTACCAAGTTCCTAGATAGCTACAGGAAGACGTTCGATCCAGTCAAATTGAAACTTGGTCGCATAGTTCATAAACTGGAGGCAAGGGCATATGCATTTGGATATCGTTTTGCAACAGGGTTCATAGCGGGATCCTGCAAACTCTGCAAGGAGTGCGTGGCAATCAGTTCACACGAACCTTGCAGACAACCATTCAGAGCAAGACCTTCTATGGAGGCTGTTGGAATCGATGTGTTCAAGACGGCCGAGAACGCAGGTTTGCTTTTTAAAATTCCTGCAAAGGACAAGACAGTATGGAATGGGCTTGTCCTAGTCACTTAGTCGAAAGAAAGATCAAGTACTCCGCCTGCCAGCGATAAAGGGACCCAATGCGGTCGATACCCCCTACTCGCTACAAGCGTTTAGACCCGCTACCTAGTAAGTCGGCTTCGAAAAAATCTGCGTGCCTTACATGGTTTTCTTCTGCGTAAGCCTCATGTTCACCAAGTATACTCCTGTTAATATGAGTGCTGAGCCGAACACGGATTCTATTTGAATCGTTTCTCCGAGAAACTGCCATCCGAGAAGCAAAGCGACCAAAGGAACTAAAAAGCTCGAACCTGCGACGAGAGTTGCTTCTTCCTCCTTAATGAGGAAGAGCCAGACTGT
Source organism: Candidatus Njordarchaeum guaymasense (assembly GCA_030587605.1). Lineage (GTDB taxonomy): Archaea > Asgardarchaeota > Njordarchaeia > Njordarchaeales > Njordarchaeaceae > Njordarchaeum > Njordarchaeum guaymasense. Next base: position 5,296 of record JAUQYT010000161.1, on the reverse strand, counting down.
CATCCCAATCGCTAAGACTCCAACTGACGTATACAGAAGAATCCAGACATATTCAATGTCTCTTGGAAAAGCAAAGCTATTCGTAGTCAGACTCAATATAGAAAGGGGGATAACGCCGAAAGACAATTGGAAGAAATTTGCAATCAGTGAGTCTACTTGGCTCAGATACTTCTTGTAGTACACTATTGCAAAAGCCCATAGTAAAGCGCCTAACGCCATGATAATTGAGGAGTTGAGCGTGAAAGAGCCTAATTTTCCAAGAAAGAGAATGACAATTCCTCCGAACCCAAGTATCGCACCCAGAAGTCTAATCGACGTAACCCTCTCTTTTAGAAACGGAATGGCCAAACAAAAGACAAAGAGTGGCTGAGTGTAGGTAAGCACCGCCCCTATGCCAGAACTCTCCTCTACTAATCCAATATGCGTTGCAGCAATATATGCGACGCTTATTGAAGAGAAAATCAGAAGCTTGCCCAAAGACCTATTATCCTTTGGGACTTTTTTTAGAGACAGAAGGAATATTGGAGACAGAACAATACCAGAAAGCATGAATCGATGCAGTACAAGAGTTGTTGGGGGGACAAATCTCAGTCCTATCTTCATGACTGGCCAGCCTGACCCCCAAAGAAACGCCACCAAAAGGAAGAGTAGCCAGTTCTGAAGCCTCAAGTCACTGTCCTCACGCATCTTTCTTGAGATGTTGAACTGATATAGATGACTGTAATTTGAACCTTAGGATTCAATTATTCTTGTGTGTGCGCACCATAACAGCCACACACAGTCAATTCATTTCCCCCACGTTAGCGGGTTTGGTCATATTTTAAATGCTAAAGCGTAGATTATTGCGGTGAAATGCGCATACCAAAAAGATCGAGTCTATCTACCGACTAGTTAATGAGACGGAAAACGGACAATTGTATTTGACTTGCTCTCTAACCACTGTGGAAAGGGTGCCCATGCCAACTTCCTCAAGGGAAAGACTGGCCTTTCTCTTAGTTGCAGTGATAGTTGTTCCATCTGTCTTCCAGATTCAGAGTTCGCATAGCGAGGCGGCAACGGAGCTTCTGACGAACGGAAGATTCGACAATGGAATAGACAGTTGGGTTCCTTACCAAATTGATTCCGGCGGCAACTACGATACCAGTCATAGTTACCTTGACATGTGGATTCCTCAGACCAATCCAGTCTCAGGGATGAAGGAGCACGGTATCGGGTTTCGTCAAGTGGTGGATCGGAGCGATTTAACATTCGATCTTACATTCAGTCTGTCGATTCGTGCAGAAGTCAGCCATAGACAATCATTCCCAAGTTCTCTAATGCCAACTTTGATTCGCTCGAAGATTGAATTATACACGGGAACTGGCGACGAGGGAAACATAATGTTCCTGTTGATCTACCACTTTCTCTGGGAGGCATCAGAGGTTAGAGTGAAGGAACCTTATACTGCTCATTTCTTGAAAGCAACTGAAACGTACACTTGGAAACAATTGGTGATAGATGTGAAGAAAGACTTTGAGAAGGAGTTTGGTCCATCGTCCGGTTACAATCTTGAAAGAATTGAGGTTTGTCTGGAGCTCGCTCAAATAAGCGTTCCTTTTTCGAATCCACATGCACTCTGGGATGACATAAGCTTGGTCGGGAAGTACGTCACGGAAACGCCCACTCCAACTCCCACCCAAACCTTCGAAACGACTACCTCTCAGATCACTACAACTCAAGGACGTACGACACCCACAGCGCCAGCTCCAACCTTTCCTCCAGAGGTGATATTTTGGATTGGCGCTCTAACAGCAGTGGTGGCGATCTCAGTGGCACTGGTTTACGTTTCCGAGAGAAGGCGAAGAGCATATCGGTCGAGACCAGCCGCTCTCCGCTCACCAGCTCAATGGTCTCCAGCCAGGGAGGCTTTGAGACCTCCACGCGCTTCTGTGAAGACTGCATCTCCAGCGGTTAGAGTTCAAACGGTCGAGGGGTTGATGAGCCTTGATGATAAGGTGTATGCATATATTTCCGATCGTGGAGGAGAGATCTCGTGGAGCCAAGGAAGCAGAGACCTAGGTATCTCAATAGATGAGTTGAAAGCCTCTATTGAAAGATTGAAGAGAGCAGGCAGAATCGAATAGATGAATAGGACCTGGGAATCTAATTCAAAAGAATCAAGTTTAAGATCTTATCGTCAATGTCGTATATTTGATGCAAGATGTCTAAGAGAACGTTGATCACGGTCTCAGCAATTATCATCGTTGCAGTTGTAGCATTCTCTATCGGCATATATTACACGGCTACGCGGGAGGAAGGAAATGGAACCGTGATTGAAGACCTTGCAAACGTCAAGGATATTGATATCGTTATTCTCGAGTCCTTTCCTGTTCAAGTGAATGTAGTTGTGCATGGGGAATTTCCAGACAGTTGCACAGCGATTGGCAAGGTTACGACGACACGGGAAGGCTCTACCCACATTATTACCATCATTACTCGTCGGCCTTCCGATGCCGTATGCGCACAGGTGATTACACCCTTCGATAGAGTCATTCCTCTTGAAGTTGTTGGATTGAAAAAGGGAATCTACACTGTGGAGGTGAACGGCGTGAGAGGCACGTTTGAACTTCAAGCGGACAATATCCTGCCAAATGTTGGTTTCTTGGAGGGCAAGGTTGAGATAGGACCGTTGTGTCCCGTAGAACCGTGCAATCTCACACCGGATCAGATAGCCCAAGTCTACGAGGCGAGAAAAATCATCGTCTTCACGTTAGATCGATCATCGACAGTTGCAATAGTATCTTTAGATCGGACGGGTAACTACGAAATTGCTTTAAGCCCTGGCAGGTACGTCGTCGACATAAAAAGGATCGGTATAGACTCGAGCCCCGATGTTCCCAGAGAGATAACAATCGAATCTGGGAAAACAGTGAGGCTTGACATTCGAGTCGATACAGGGATGCGGTAGAAGCTATTCATAACGAGATTGAGAGAAATCGCGCGTAACTAGCATCAATTCATAACATCCACCTACATACAAAGCCAAGATTCGCGTACAAAATAGCAGTTCAAATTACGACGGTCGCACCAAGGGACACACACAATAATTCCTTGGCCCAGTGTTAGGGGAGGAATCCTCTAAAACCCCTCCTTCCTATTCGACATCGCCAAGCTAAGCTAATGCTAGAAAGAGAAGAATAGGTTTGTTAGGGTTTGCGTTTTCTTTTTGCTGCGAAGACCGTTAATGCTAAGGTTGTTAGAGCCACCGCTATCCAAGGCGAAAGCAAGGCAAGCTTATCGACTGCGATAAGGTGGCCTCCCACAGCTCGAGGAGGAAGCGTCTTGAAGCCTGTACTGACGAGGTACCGTGAGGCAAGCCCGCCCGTCCCAATCGCTAGAGTTCCTCCATCGGATGATATTGATAGGATAGGGCCTCCTTCGGAGATCTCGTAAGTCCATTTCAAGTCGCCTGTGCTGTCGAAGAAGTACACGTAGGGAGTTCCGGCATCATCGACGGCTGCCATGTAGTCTCCCGCAGCGTCAATTGCCACGTCTATTACTTGGCTTGTAGTGTTGTGGGTCCACTTTGGATTCTGCGGTTTACCAGTCAGTCCTCTCGCTCCACCCCAGAAGTATACTGTCCCAGTGAATCCAGGGTTAGCGTCTATTAATGCTCCCGCAATCACCGAATCGCCGTCGCTCGACATGTCGATTGAAGTAAAAGAAACTCCTGGTCCGCCATACCATGTGGATGGCTCATCCGTGCCGGTACGGCTTCCAGCGCCAGCCCAGTAGTAGACCGTTAACGTCGGGAAGGTTGCTGCTGCAACGTAGTTTCCATCATCTGAAACGGCTATATCAGAAACACCATTATCTGGCTCCTTTGACGTCCAATCTGGGGGTGGCGCAGTGCCCCCTACGTGATGACCAGTTAGGGATGTGGCGCCCTTCCAGTAGGAAACGTTAGTTCCAAATCCAACTACCACATAATTTCCGTTGCTTGAGATGTCGACCGCCTCAACGAAGCGATTAACCCAAGCATCCCAGGTCGTTTGGAGATTGATCGTTCCAGGCGATATTCCTTTCGCATTGGACCAGTAGAAAACGTTTGGCCCCGTTCCGCCCGCTACCAGATAGTTGCCGTCATCCGAGATGGCGAGACATCTATGTTCAATAGGTCCCCCTAAATTCACGCTAGTCCATGTCGGGTCCGTATCCCCTGGGGTTCGGGATTTAGCATTGTTCCAGAAGAAGACGTGGGAACCGTTGCCTGCAGCTACGCAACTACCGTCGGCTGAGATCGCAACCGACCAGAAATCTCCCGGAGCATAATATGTCCAGATAGGATTCTCACTGCTTCTACCGTAGAATCGAAGTTCAGTGCTGACTTCGATAGGTCCGACTGCAGCTACATACTGGCCGTCCTTGGACAGAGCTATGTCATTAGTGCCTTCCTTATCCATCCAGAGCAGTTCCGCGGGAGGCGGAGGAGGCAGAACTCCAGCATTCACAAAGATTGGAATTTGGAGACACGCGATCAAGACTATGAGAAACGATAGTGATAGAGCCAAGGTCTTACCCTTCAAAGATCGTCAACCAAAATATCAGATTTCCAGCTGAGAATTTAACGATTTCGATTTTGACCTTGGCTGACATTGAGCGCGCGTGCCAGCATAAGAGAAGTGGGGTTGTTAGAGGATTCCTCCCCCAAAATATGAGAATGATTTTCGTGTGTGTGTGTGTGTCTCTCTTGGTGCGGCCGATTGAATTTGAACCATTGATTTCTCTATTTTTTGTGTGTGTGTGTGCCCGTTAAACGTACCACACACACAAGAAATTCATAGTTCAAATTCATTTCGACAAATATAAGGGAACCTATATATGTTGACATTCATTGATTATGACATTAAGAATTATTTTGGAAAACGTCGTGATATCTCTTGACTGAAGAAGAGAAAGCGAAGATCACTAGACGTAAGTACTTGATGTACGGTGGTGGAATCGTTGTTGTCGCTGTTGTTGCAGCAGCAGGATACGGAATTTATGAAGCAACGAAGTCTCCTCTGACCACACCTACACCAACACCTACTCCTACGCCAACTCCCACAGCGAAACTGCGAGAAGTGCTGGTGGCGCAGACGTCAATTCCGCTTGACGCACGTGGAAACCAACTGGATTTACGTGGCGTTGGCAGATTTACGCCGGTAGGGGAATCCGTTAAAGTTGTCATTAAAGTCATCCCTACCCTTAAAACCCGTAACTATGCGATGCGCATTACTTGTTTGCTTTATGTTACACACTTTCCCAACTATGTTCC
>JAUQYT010000246.1 GCA_030587605.1 Candidatus Njordarchaeum guaymasense | reverse complement strand
AGTATGGTGCCTCGTAATTGTAACTGGGTAGTTCTTTCAGAATTTCGCATGCTTTCTCGTAGTTTTCCTTGGCCGGCAAGTGATCCTCCCTTTTATGATAAGCCTTGGCCCTCTCAATCAGGTTCCATGCACGCGCGTAGTTGGTCACCTCTTGAACTCGGTCTTTCAGAGGTCTGTATTCGATGGTTCTCAACGATGTCTCATACGCATCAATAGCTTTTTCATAATGTTCCGCGGATGTAGCATGGTCGCCTAGCCTATCCTCTACGTGTGCGGCGGATATATGGGCTGCAGCTGCGTAGAAATGGTAGCCTCTTTCTAGGCTCTCCTTGATGACATGGAGAAATGACTCGCGCGCTAACACCAGCGGATCGGTTTTTCCAGTCGTTATGCCAAGTTCTTCGTAGAGGAGGCCCAAACGCATTTGAACCAGTATGATGCCGGTCCTTGATTCTACTGCGTGCACAATGTACTTCTTGTGGGCATCTATTGCAGCAGCTAGCATTCTGCTTTTCTCTTCCTCATTGTCAGCGATGTCGGCGAGAGTTTTATAGGCTCTATAAAGAGAGGAGTACCCGACCGCTCGAGGATATCCTCCTTTTACTTTTTCAGCGATCTGTTCAGCTTCCTTCGCAAATTGAAGCATCTTTCTTGCATGTTCATCCCGCTCACTTCTTGCTTCGGCCAGAATGGCTAACTGCGAGTACGACCAAGTCAAAGCCTGGTATGGGGCTCCACTAAAGAGTATAAAGGAGGACGTATGCAAGGACTCTTTTGCATGTTCAATCCCCTTTTCAGCATAGGACTTCCTCTCGGCGGCGGAAAAGAAACTTCTTTGAGCAAAGTTGCTATAATAGAATGCAGGTAAAAAGTTTGTATAGAAACGCAAGAAGAAATGTGAGCCTGCATATATCTTCCCCACTTTCACGATCTCATTGAGGTCGTCGAATATCCTCTTCTGTATGTACTCGAACCTCCCCCCAAAAAGAGCCCACCAGTCCAACCAAAAAATGCATTGAATTATCACTAGGCTATCCCTTGTTTTTCTAGCCAAAACCAACGCCTTTTCGAGTAGCCCCAACCCTTTGTTTAGATACTCTTCTTGCTCCTTCTCATCCTCAATGTATTGAAATCCGAAGAAGCATTGCCAAGCACCGATCACAAGATAAGCCATTCCGAGGATTAGAGGATCGACACAATTCTTGAGAAAGCCCAAGCTCTCATCAAACTTCAAAAGGAATTTCCTGGCAACTTCCCCCCAATCTTCATCCCACCTGAAGGGTACAACAGCCATTCCAGATGTCAGCATCACCATTTCGGCAAACAATGATTCGGTCAGAGACTGAAGATCTCCGATCTCACGTGCAAGCTTGAAGGCTTTGTCTGCGACGTCTCTGCCCTCTCGTGATAACTGTTCGATCTCCCCTCCCTCGGTACAATAGGTTGTGAAAAGACCTTTGGAAACTGCTGCACGACTAGAAGTCCTCGCGGAACTTTCTCGATCATTCTCCTTGGAGTAAAGGTCGGTCGATTCGGAGAAGAGTTCATAAGAGCTGTCAAAGGCTTTCTTTGCTTCTCCAACAGAACCCACCAGGAACCCATTAGCAAAGAGAGCTTCTGCCTCGCATTCTAGTCTCTCTGGTTTGTTCTTGCATTGCCCGAAAAGATTCCCAGCCAACTCGTTCGCCTGGACAGCGCTCCTGTACAGTCTCACATGTTCCTCTGCCGTTTCCGCTGTCCTGCCTGCCCATCCGTATGCGTGTCCGAGCTTCTTGTAGACCCTTGCGGCCTCGCCCACCATCTTCCTATCCAAGAAAGACCTTGCTGCCTCCTCATATAGCCTTGCGGCTTCGATCCAATTGTAACTCTTCTCCTCAGCTGCAGCCCTTTGCAGCAAAGCTCCTCCATCCTTCCCCTTCATCGTCCAAAACCCCTCATGAACCAGTATAGACCGATACAGACAGTACTTCCCGCGCGTCTTAAAATTTTTTCTACAGAAATAACAAAAGAAGTCATGAAAGGTGGTCTCAAATGAGGAGAAATTCCATACGACCAATTTCCTTTTTTCCGCATTCTACTTCTCAGGCAGAAGATTGAAAGTAACGCCTTCGAGAGTTACTTTGCCAACTATCTTCTTTTCTAGCGGAACGGGAACCGCTACGTCAACACCTTTAGCGTTGCCGCCTTCCCTGACGACAACATGAACAAAGGCTACTTTGTTTCTGTAGTCAAGCATTGCGTTCTGGATATTTGCTTTCACTAATAATAGATGGTTTCTCGCATGAGCTTCCATCTCACTTGACCGGCCCTTGAAGTCGCAATATGGGTACTTGGCTTTCATTTACTCCAACTTCGTCAGATCAAATGCTGGAGCGCGCGATACGTCACTTGTTCTCTCCGCGGTTCATGGTTTCCGTCTGTGTCATGACCTGTAGCCACTTTCCGTCGTGGTTAGTTCTCTCCTTGTTGGTTTCGTGGCTCCCCCTTCTCTGTAACCTTATCCTGTTACATTTCGGCTTGCCCTTGATTATTCTTATTGTCTTGCGAGTCTCAGGTAAATTGAGGTTCAGGCACAGCCTGATGCGCATTCACGTTTTGGGGTTTTGATGCAATGAGGTTCTTGGCTCGGCGCCTCACGCCTTCGCCCCGAAAAAAAAGTTACTCGATTTTCCTAGTCTATCTACTCAATCTGACTATCTCGAGTCTGACTGTGTCGGCGAGGAACCTTGAGCAGTCTTCTAGGACCTCCTGCATCGCTCTATTGTCTCTGATTCTTTCACGAATAATGCTAGAGATCTCCTGAACGCTCCTGTTTCCGTCACATAACTTCAATATTTCCAGTTGCGAAGCGCTTATCCTCTTAGGTTCCATCGTTGTAGTGGGTATGACGTAAATCTCCTCGCCGCCCAGCTTGTGCTCTATTCTCTGAACAGCATATTCATCTGCAACAGGGAAGTCACTTGCATCAAGCTTGTCGATTGGTAGCATTGGGGGCCATATTGCCCAGTTGCTCGGGTAACCCAGCGATCTCGTAAATGCTTCGAAGATGACTCTTCTGTGCATTCTCTCCATTGGCGTATTTTTTGTTGACCTTTCACGCCACGCCTTATAGCCTCCAATGTATCTTTTAAACAGCCTAAGTTTCTCGTTGAGCTGGATCTGGCTCTCAAGGATCTGAATTCCAAGTTCCCTCCTTCTCCGGTAGAGTTCTGAGCCAACTCCGACTTCGCATGATGCGATACATGCTTCATCGATGTTGGAACAATTCTCCTGAGCAAATCTCATCGAATATAAGAGGTCCTTCTCCTCTTCGCCGGGGTACCCGACTATCCAGTAGGTGAAAACCCAGATTCCAGCTTCCTTCGCCCAGTTGAAGGCTTTAGTCATCTCCTCGACAGTGACTCCCTTCCCCATGGCTTTCAGGATTCTTTGGCTGGCTGACTCAGCTCCAAACATTAGGAATCTGCAGCCTGCCTCATACATCCTTTTCATGATGCCCTGTGTGATAGGGGAAACTCTAATGTCTCCGCCCCAGTAAAGGGTCTTTCCGACCTTTTTCTTAACTTTCATCAGGCCGTCGCATAGAGAAGTTAGTCTTAACAAACTTGCATTGAGAGACGAATCGCAGAAGTATAGTCCTTTGACATCGTACTTCTCGTAGAGGTGAAGAACCTCTTCGACGACGTTGCCAATACTCCTCTCCCTGTAGGTTTCCTGACATATAGCTAACCTGTCGACGCAGAACTTGCACTTGTACTCGCATCCCCTGGAAGTCAAGATGGGCAAAGCGTAGAACCCAGTGTATTTTCTCAGCGGCAGATCTGAGTAATCGGGGAATGGGAGGCCATCCAAGTCTGAAATCAGGTCAGGTTCCCCGTGATCTAAGACCTCTTTCCCCTTGACATTGATAATGCAACCTCTAACCTTGATATTCCTCAAATCCCCGTTGCTCTTCTCCCACTGGTCTAACAATTCCTTGGATGTTCTCTCTCCTTCACCGATAGCAACCGCGTCTACAAGCCCCAGACGAGAGAACAATCCTCCTCTGAATAGGTTTGAGCAGTCTGGGCCACCGAAAATAATGAGAAGGTCTGGATCGATCTCCTTTAGCTTCTTGGCTATGAGCAGGCTCATAAGCGCCGAATCCCACACAACGTGAAAGCCGACAACCTCAGCTTTGGCTTGCCTAATACCGTGGACACACGAATCTGTGAGATTTGGGATCAACTTGATAACGTTGTCCACGTCTTGAATACCAAAGTCTGAAGGCAGAATTGACACGTGTCTGACTTCTGGTGTCATGAGATCCTGGTGCAACTCTTCTGTAGAAACAGGGTATTCGTCCTTGAAGAAAATCTTGAGCATGACTCCACTTGTTCTTGAGCACTCTGCCAAGCCCAGTGTTGTCCTCAAATCAAGTCTCTTTTCAGCAGCCAAATCAAGTTGCTTTACCTCATACCCAGAGTTTCTCAGGTAGCTTGCGACGTATGCCATCCCTATGGGAGGATACAGCAATCTGATATCTACTGGAGCTCGAATTAAGCTGACCTTGGTGATCTCAGCTCACCTCTAGTACGAGTCAACGCACATCAAAACCACATCACAAGTAAACAACGTCCCTCAATGCATACTAAAGCATGTTGAATCAATAGCAGTTCAGCCTTTCGGAAATACATTTTTCTTCAGGACTCGCAGAGGCATTGCGAGCTTTCTTGCGAAGTTTGCAACATACTCGAACACTTTATATCATACAGATGCGAAATTAGCCTTATGTAAGTTAGTCTACGCCATCATCAACTGCGCGAGTGTGCTACAATACAATGGATTTCGAGGTTTACCAAGTTCAAGAAGACGGGACTCATGTTCCAGTCGACCTAAGCAAAGTCAACGATGCGTTGTCAACGCACAACGTATTGATCTTGATTGATCACAGCAGGAGGAGGATTTACAACTTCAACGGCAGAGAATCCAAGATCAGAACGAGATTCATTGGCGCCAGACTTGCAGTAGATGAAATAAGGAGCAAACTCGGATTATCCTACAATGTTCAAGCAGTTGATGAAGGCGAGGAGAGTCAGGGATTTAGAGATCTCCTGAGGGAGATGGCTTGCCCAGGAAGTCGCTCGGTTTCACGAGTTTCGGAAAAACCGCCTCCCCCGCCTCCCACAGTGAAAATATTCATAGATAAAGAAGTTGCGCCAACCATTAGGCAATCGTCCCTTGAACGCCCAAGAGCTGAGGCAGGGGATGAGCCATCGCAATCCATGCCTGTGAAGCCAGTAGCTTCGGTTGAACCGTCGTCTGCAAAACGATCAATATCTGCTCCTCGAGGTGATGTATACGCAGCGACTGAATTCGACATTGATTCTATTGTCAAGCAGTTTGGTGAGGTTCCAGAAGGAACTGACGTTGAAGCAATGATCATAAACAATGCTGTCTACAAGTGTACTCAGGTTCAAACAAAGATATTTGGTAAGAAGGTAGAACAAACCAAACTCGAAAAAATTGATGACCTCGACGGCATCTTTACACTGGACGGCCAAGTGAAAGTAGCCGCAAGAGACGGAAAAGTAATCGGGATTCAGGTACTCTCAAAACAAAAAGGCATAGCACTCAAGAAACCTAAACAGAGTACCGAATAATTAGGTTTTTGCTCCTTTTCTCACTTTCTTAAACGCCCAACCTTATTGACAACCAGTTTGACCGCCTCCGAGGGTGACGAGGCAGAAAGAACCATTTTCCCGTCGATTTTCTTTCCTGCAAGCAAGTCGGCGACTCCACCCGAGTTCTTTAAGGCAACCACCGGTTTCTCGAGGTTGAGTGCAAGCGCAATCTCAGACATCGTTCCCGGCCCACCACCTACAACGATAAGAGCATCGCTTGTTGTTGCGATGATTGCGTTTCGGGCATATCCAATTCCGGTGGCTATCGCTATGCCAATGTAAGGGTTTGCCTCATTTTTCATGGACCCAGGAATTATGCCAACAGTAATGCCTCCAGCCTCTTTTGCTCCCTTGGCTGCTGCCTCCATGACTCCTGTTAGTCCGCCGCATATGAGGATCGCATCGCTTCGAGCTATTTCTCTGCCAACCTGCAAAGCGGTGCTCCAAACGCTTTTCGTCCCAACTTCTTTGTTCCCTATGACTCCGATCTGCATTTTCAATCATCTCACCGTCCTTCGCGATCAAGATGAATCAAGTGAAGCAAAGATTCAAATATTAGCTTTCATTCGCAGTTATATACGAATACCAGACGATATAACTTCACTCAACAGTAGAGGCGACCGCGGGATCAGCATGAACACTAGTTCGCTAACATGAAGGATGTTCTGGGGTAGGAAGGGGTTGAATTAGACTTGATTCGTGTTAGGAAGAGTAGCGAAGAAGTTGATCTCTCATCTCTCAGAAAACCGGTGGCATTTGTTGGTATGCCTGGAGTGGCGAATGTTGGGAAGATGGCTGCCCTCGCTATAGCTAGAGGCCTCAAGTCTACCAAGATAGCCGAGATATTCTGTACTGATAGTCCGCCGAGTGTTGAAATAAGAAAGGATGGGCGCCCCACCTTGCCTCATGGACTTCTGTATTTTTCGAACAAGACTGACTCCCCTCGTGACGTATTCGTTTTTAGCGGTGATTTTCAGCCCTCGAACAACGTAGGGCAGTACGAGTATTCTGACTACATAGCAAGCACCTGCAAGAAATACAATGTGGAGCTCTTAGTCGCATTGGCTGCCAGCGTCTGTGGATTTATCCCCGTTGAGCGCAAAGTCTGGGTTACAGGAACATCCAGTGAGCTCATTGAACTCTTCTCAAAGAATAAGACCGCAAAAATATTCAGAGGTGCAACAATCTCAGGCGTAAACGGATTGGCACCAGTCGTAGCCCAGATAGGATACGGGATAGACGGGGTGTGCTTGCTTGCAGATACGTACCCTCTTCTAACACAGGATCCGGCAGCTTCCAAATGCCTCCTCGAAGTAGTCAGGGATCGGCTCCAAATCCCCCTCGACACATCACTCCTAGACAAGAAAATAAAGAAGATGCAAGAAGAACTCGTGAAAATTGAGGGCGAACTTACGAAACGCCCGACCAAGCCGGGCAAAGCAACCAAGCCACCGGAATACTTTGGCTAGCAACAACAACGGTATCAAGCCCCTTCCTTTGGGATGCCTTGATTTTCTTCATCACTGCTTTTCTCGCACAAGTGAGTGCTTTGTTGCCTACTTCTCACATAGGACAAAGAGTTATTACATGCTGTCACATTGATCGAGGGAGGGAGATGATTTATGTTTGTTAATTGCTCGTCCTTTGCTCTCAATGTGTTCTTGGGTATCAAAGAACTATGAAGATGTTCTAAGACTGGCTCTCAGCTCGGGTTTTGAAGCAGTTGAGCTAGACTGCGACGAGAAGCCAATACCCGCTACTAAGAAAAGTAGAATGAAGATGAAAGAAGTTATCAGACAGTACGGATTGGGAATCTTCTTTCATTCACCTTTCCTAGATCAAGCGATTGGCTCGGCGAACGACACAATTAGGCAGAACACATTAAACACGCTGAAAATGTATTTGGACTTCTTGGAGGATTTCGAAGCGGAATACTTTGTGATTCATGCTGGAGTAGACGAAGAAGAGTGTCCAATAAGGAATGTAGTCGACGATCTGAAGAATCTTGTTGACATTGCTCAGAAGAAAGCCCTCACTATCTGCGTGGAGAATCTGAGAATCGGTGTTTCGTCCGACCCGCGCAGGCTCTTTGAGCTAGCAGAAGAATGTGGCACCAAGATCTGCTTTGATCTTGGACACGCACATTCATGTCCCTGGGTAAGAAACGAAAAAAGGTCTCCTAGGGAATTCCTAAGAATCGTAGAGAACAAGGTCGTAGCAGCCCACATCTACTTAAAGGAAGAAGGAGGGAGACATCATCCCTTCACAAGAATCGAGGAAGTCAAGGAGACATTAGACCACCTACGTAATCTGTACGGCGTAAAGTGGTGGACAATAGAACTACCTAGCCTCGAAGACACCATGAAAGAAAAACTAATTCTAGATTCCTACTTAAAAAACGAGTTCTAGAGTCCGGTGGTCGCACGAGAATTCTGGACAGAACGGCTTATCGCCGGGTTCTTAGCGCCTTCTGCCTCCACCGGTTGCCCGCCTGAATACTTCGCAATGTCTTCTTCAACTATCTTTCTCATGTACGGGGAGAGTTCCATCGTCAAGTTTTCTCCCGTCCATGAAACTAAGCATCCTACATATTTCTCCAGAAAGAACTCTGAAATGTCTCCTAAGACAATGTCGCAGAGGTAGTCAGGGAAAGAAATGTCGGTGAACATTGAGATTATGACCTGAGGAGTCTCCACAGCCTGTGATGCGAAGAACTTCACGGGTGGCGACTCTATCTTTCTCAACACACCCTTCTTTGTTATCTCTCTGACCAGCGCAGCCATTGCGCTAAGCAGGCCTGTGACCAGCAATGGCTCGGCTACAGGTCCTTCCTCCTTGCCGCCAAAATCCTCGTAGTAGCAAAGGACTCCATCAACTGTGATCTGGACTGAGTGAACCTTCTTTTTCATCGAATTATCAGATGATGAAGCCAACGGAATTATCACCCGAGTATTCATCAAATTCCAATGCATGCCTGCCTAGGTCGCAATCGTAGGCATGTGTTTTTAGCTGGATACTACCCACGGTTGCCACGCGAGACTGTCTCTAATCTATGAATGTTCACAAACCTATTAAAAGGGTAGCCAATTATCATAGTCGGCAGTAGGGTTCGATTGTGAACATCGCAAAAGGCCTTCGGAAGCGGGCAAGGAGTTGCTTCCTTGAAAAAGTTCACGATGCTCTCTCTCTGTGTGCCTGGTGCGACAATAGTCTCATCATGTTATCGATTAAATTGCATCCTTCATCTTCATTAGCGACTGTAACGGAGTGAATCCGTTTGACGACAGTGAAATATGCGATCACTTCATTGAAGAACTCGTCGGGGGCTTGCGTGTTCTCTCTACGATTGCTATTGTTCCTTTCATAGATCAAGACTGGAACGGCAAAGATTTCCCTAATTACGTCGACTCTCTCGCAAAACGCTTTGTAGGAATCATAGTTCTTCCAAAGATCCTCGTGTTTGATGTAGATGACGCCAACATCGTTCCCAATTATGTAGTCAACTCCCCTTGTGGTTCTCGTGATCAAGTTGAACCCCCTCTCTCTGAGTCTGGCAGATAATTTCGAACTGGCCACTCTATTGTCAGTCACTACTGTTCTGCGCAAGTCGGTTGCTTTAAACATCTGGATGAAGCTTTCCATGGTGGGGTTATCACTTTTCTCGTCATTCACGCTACGGTCTTCTGATTGACTGGACTCCCTTCTATCAAATCCCGTTGTTTTGTCCCCTTCATCTGGGGATCCGAATACGAAGTCTTCTATCTTCGTAGTTTTCGCCTCCTTGATTCTTGAAATAACATCTCTCATCTTCTTCTCTTTCGAGATGGCGGAGAGATAGTATCTCTCATCCTGTGTCCGTGCAGTGATTAGAGTCAGGACTCTGCCTTCCCCATGCCTACTCACTCGTCCTCTTCTCTGAATGTATCTGACTTCGCTGGGCACCGCATCGTAAAGCACCACCAGGTCAGACTCCGCCATGTCAAGTCCCTCCTCAGCAACGCTTGTTGCGATCAAGGTGGAGTAGAGCCCAGCCTTGAAATCTCTGAGTATTTTCACTTGCTTCGTCTGCGTCATCCCTTTGAACCCTTTTCCACGCCTCTGACCTATGAAGGGGGCCGCAGAGATCCCTTGGCTTCTAAGCTCCTCAACTATCTGTTTTACAGTGTCACGGAACTGAGCGAAGACGAGTATCCGTGAATTCGGGTTTCTACGGATTTGCTCCTGTATGATCCTCAAGAGCTCAACAAGTTTCGGATGCTTAACTCCGCGCTCTAACAAGCTTCTGACAGTATCAGTAAGCACAGTAAACCTGGCATCGCCTACAGTCTCCTTCAAGGCTTTGCTGGCTCGACGAGACTCAGACTGAACAGTAAGCTTCTCCAAGTATCGGTTTAACGCGTAAAGCCCCTGGGTGTTTAGGAGCTCCTGTGCATAAGAGAGCCTTATGACCTGGGCAGTCAGAGTCAAGCCTTGGTAAGTGGCCATAGGAGTAAGATCTGGTCCACTTCTCGTCTGATCTGCGAGATTCCTCTGAAGTTCAACCATAGCTCTCCTGCTTTTCTTCCAAAGATCTTCCTCTCTGATCAGCCGATAGTCCACCAGTGCCTTGAGGCGCTCATCCATCATCTCATCGATTAGCCTGCCAACGAGGGCCAGCTCTGATCCAAGCTGTACTCTAACCCATTGCACGTCCATTGGTTGGACATACTGCGCAACATCCAAACTTGTCTCCGTTCTTGCTTCAATATGCTCAACCCTCAAGGTCTTTCTTATTTCAGTGATCTCTCCCTCACTCCAACCAGGGGACGCCGTCAGCCCTACTACTTGAGGGGCTTCAGCCTGTCTAAAGTACTCCTGAGATATCTTAACGTAGGGGTACTTGCCGATTGCCCTATGTGCTTCGTCAAAAATGACGAGTGACACTTTCTCAAGATCGTATCTTCCCTTTGACAAGTCACTAACAATGACTTGGGGAGTTGCGAATATGATCTTTCCTTCAAGCCACAGCGATACTCTTTGTTCCGGCGTCTCCTCCCCTATCAGCAAGCGAATCTCGTCGTATTCCAAATCGAGGATGTGCAGGAAAGTCTCTTTATGCTGCTTCAATAGGGGCTTCGTCGGCGCGAGAAAGACCACTTTTGAGGTAGGGCAGACCAGCAGACGGTGCGCTACTATCATGGCCGCTATCACAGTTTTCCCAAGACCCGTAGGAAGAACGACGAGACTGTTTGTGTCCTTACAAGCGTTGAAGATCGCCTCTTGGTACTTTCTCCTTATGATGGAACCTCTTCTGATCAGTGGCATCGAAACGTGGAGGCGATCTTCTTCACTTAATGTTCCTGAATTCGTCTGTTCACTATAATCCGAGGTCACTCTGCTCCACTCTCTATTACTCGTTCTAGGAGTAATTCATTTGACAGAGGGAAGACAGAAGGAAGCCGGTGCGGAACTCCCTTTGCATGCACTCCTGCAACAGATGCCAAGCAAAGATCAACTATTCCTCACTTAAAAGGCGCAAAATGGGTTTCTCAAAATGAGACAATCGAACAATCGTTTGAATCTTATAAGTAATGCGTGGCTGATCTCGCCGATGATAGTATGATGTAGGTTGACTATCGTGTTTGTTGGAGAACGGAGTGAGACTATGACAACTTTGGTTGATGAGTTGAAAACTGTAGGTGTTGCGGCAAACACAATCAGTAGATTGAGGTCCGCAAGTTATACGACCTGCGAAACAATAGTTCTAGTTTCACCCAAGCAACTCGCCGAGGACTGCAACCTAAGCGTCGAGATCGCTGAAAAAGTGAGAGCCCAAGCCAGAAAGCTGGCAGAGAAAAGTGGTTTCATAAACAAAGAGGGTACCACAGCGCTCGACCTATTGAAGAGAAAAGTGACTAGGTTCACAATAGGATGCGAGACCATCGACAAGCTCCTTGGGGGAGGAGTGCGAACAGGCGTCATAACAGAATTCGCAGGAGAATTCCGCACAGGTAAAACTAATCTGTCCTCCCAAGGATCAATAACCGTACAACTCCCCATCGAAAAGGGTGGGCTTGCCGCCGCGGCGGTCTACATAGACACTGAAGGCTCGTTCAGAGCGGAGAGAGTCAAGAAAATCGCCGAAAGATTCGGGTTGAGCCCAAACGATGCCCTCAGAAACATCCTATACTTCGAGGTATTCAATACAAAGGATCAAATCGACACCGTGAAGCGGCTGTTCAGAATAATCCCTGATCAGAACATCAAACTGGTCGTGTTAGACTCGATGATACAGCACTTCAGAGCAGAGTATCCCGGAAGAGAGAACCTTGCCACAAGACAGCAACGGCTGAACCTCCACCTGCAAGACATCAAGAGGCTGATGAGAGGTTTTGACTGCGCCTTCATAATGACAAATCAGGTACAATCCCAACCGGACGCAATGCCATTCAAGGAACCGAACAAGCCTACTGGAGGAAACATACTCTTCCACGCCTCGGATTACAGGGTCATCCTGAAGAAAGGAAAAGGAGACGCGAGGATCGCAAAGATACTGGACGCTCCGGATCTGGACCCCAATGTCGAAGTCACCTTCAACATAACTGACCAAGGAGTAGAAGACATCTCCCCCGAAGGAAAGCCGGGTACAGAAGAGGTGCTAGCAGCAGAAGAGTCAGCCTCACTCACTTGAAAGACTTTTCTTGTAGGAAAAGGTCTCACCCACTCTTTGTTTGAGAGGGCAAACAGGCGGTAAGAACCGTGTTATTTGAGCCGTCGTGAAGTCTAAGTAGACACCTCTCACCATTTGTAATCGCAACGGCATTGAAAGAATACCCAGAACGGAGCATTTCGTTGAGAGTGTACGTGGTTGGATGAAGAAGAGTAAACATCTCATGCTCACAACAACAAACCTTACTCACCGATCTCCCCACTAAAACGGTAGAAGCGTCTGCAACACGTCTCCCAACAGAATCTCTTCTCAATGTATTCCCAGAAGAGATCCTGATCACCACATCACAAGGCACTTCTCTAACGTCAGCGATCGCGTAGCGGTTCGCTTGGGTGCGTGACTGCACGATCTGACCAATCACCCTATTGGGGTAACTCCTTGTAGCTTTAAACATGAACTTCTCTACATCATGAAACTTGAGCTCTCCGACTACACCTGTCTGACTCTGGCAAGACGGAATAGCCGAACCGTCCACTTTCTTGCCTGATTGGTTTTTCTGCTCGGGAGACCTTTTCCGTTTGTCATAACCCTCTTTGAGGAATCGATATGCGTGTTCCAGCGTTTCCTTAAGGAACTCAATGAGATTTTTGAGTTTCTCTGACTCTGAAACATCAGGTAATCTAAGTTGAAGCAGACGAGAATTCATGCCAGCAATTCTCCCAACTTTGTTAGCTCCGTTCTCGGCTTCCGTCAGAACGGAGATGGTGGGAAGAGAGAACTTGAGAGCTTCACTAAACGCTAGTCTATTGTCGCCTTGCTTTATCGCGTTAAAAGCTTCTATCATGTGTTGTTCGAAGACTTCCTTTGACTGCAACTCATCTTTCTGTTGAAAGG
>JAUQYT010000230.1 GCA_030587605.1 Candidatus Njordarchaeum guaymasense | reverse complement strand
GAAGTACTGGGCAAAGCTCGTGCGATCTTCGCTCGAAGGCTTGCCTACAGTATTCCCAAAGGATGGAGAGGAAGTCTAACGCAGGGCGGGGGAGTTCTAAATACGGTTTCAGTTCATGACATGGATCTCATCCCATGGCTGACCAGCTCCAAAGTGAGGAGCATTTTCGCCTCAACAGGGCCGTCTCATTTTCAACGCGGTGTTGATGATGAAGCTTGGGTTCTTATGCGGTTTGGGAAGAGACAGGTCGGGATCTCTCAAGCGAGCTGGGGGCATCTTATCGGAGAAAGATCGATAGAAGCTAGTCTCGAAGAAGCCACAATTATGGGAGATTACAGTGCTCACCAAGTACGTATCGCTCGAAAAGGGTCAACTCAAACGGTTAGGGTCCGTAGGACGGGTACAGTCGATGAAGAGATTCAAACTTTCCTTGAGACTGTAATTAGAGACAGACGTCCTGTAACTACGGAGGAGGAGATGAAAAGAGTTACTCAACTCCTGGTGGCATGTAGAGAATCTGCAAAGACGTTCAACCATCTCAATATATTAGCATAGATGAAATCTTCCAAGACCCGCTGTTCGGGTTAAGAATTCTCATATTAGTTTCTCTCTTTTTGCACGTTCCAGAAATTCTAAGTACTTAGAAAGATTGTAGGGATGGTCTACATGCCAAACAACTGCTTCACCAGACTTCGGCATCTGCTCGCGGTTCGCAAGAGAATAGAGGCGGTCATAGATCATATTTTCAGGTTTCATTTCTAAAGGCGGATCCCACGCGCCTTTCCCAAGTGTTTTTTTCGCAATATGATAGTGATGTCGGACTTCAAATCCCATCCCTTTCAGCAGTTGCTGAAGCTCAGGAAATACTTGTCGCACTTCCTCCGTCAAGCCAAATACCGCATTCACTCCATGCAACTTATCAATCTTGGCTAAAGCCAAAGCGAAAGCGTACTTCTCACGCGCAAACCATACGGGCATGCGCTTAATCAGCCATTTACGGTTTCCAAGTAAGCCGGAGATGATCAGCCAGAAAGCGCGTTTCAAACATGTCGATCTCTTCGAGATGGGAAAGTCAAAATCATGCACTATCGTTACCAAATGCTCAAACTCTCCATTCATTTCGGACGCTCAAGATAGTTGTGGGTTTGCGTTCATACTATAGTATCCAATAGTAGCCTAATCTTGTTTGTCCAATCAATATATACAGTTGTCTAAGAATATGCGTACAGTTCGGGAACCTAGAGAGAATCAATCTCTGAGAAAAAGCTCTACGAAATGAGAGAAGCCAGAATCGATGGAAGCGGCAACTCGCGGTTCTCTATTTTCGCACAACCAGCGTTCACGAAATGATGAGAGGCGCGACGCAGTCGACCAAGCGCTCAAACCTCTTACCCATGAAAGTTTTGGCCAGATGAATATCATGCGTTCTCACAGCTCTCAAAAACCTCAGCATAACCAAGTAAACGAGACCTCCAGCAAGAACATAGAAAGGAAGAAGATACTTACTGTACAATACAAACTGGAAACCGAGAACAGCAACACCCATAATCGAACTGGCGGCCCAACTCTTCCATAAAGCTTCAAGGTCGAAACTAACCGTAAACAGTCTCATCCGCTTCAAAACGCCTAACATCAATACCAAACTTAAGGCCATCGCCACGCCTCGGAGAATGGCGGCTCCAAGAACACCAGTTGGAGGCAGAAGAAGGAAACCTAGAAAAACGCTAGTTGAGGTAACGAACAAAGTCAGGAGGGCAGAAACTTTCGTCCTCTCAGCAATCAAGAATACGTCGCTCAAGGCAGCACCGACACAAGTAGCTGCGCCGAAGAGACTCAATATAGCCAATGGAACAGCACCCGTCTCATAGGCTCCACCGGCAAACAAGGAGATCGCTGGATAAGCCGTAGCTGCCAGACCTACAGCCAAAGGAACAACGATGTAGACCACATAACGCGAAGCGGTCCTGACGGCTTTCTCCATACTGCGCATTCCGTCCTTACCCTGCAACTCAGAATACTGAGGAAACAAAGCTGTCGAGATTGCGCTCGGAATCGAAGCCATCACCCCGAAAGCGGTGGCTGCAACATTGTAGACGCCGACATGAGCAAGAGGAACATATGCAAGGAGGAGAGCCCGGTCAAACCAATTGTAGCCGAAACTCATCCAAGAGGAGAGGTAGATAGGCCAAGAGAAACCCAGCATACGTTTCAAACTGAAACCGAAACTCGGCATCCCAAAACTCCTTAACATGCAGCCGGAAAACAGCAAGAAGGCGCATGAGTCACCTATCAACGAGCCAAGCACAACTCCCCATAGACCGAGGTTCAGAAGCAAGAAAGCGATCGAGAGGACTTTGCTGATCGTATACGCTACAATGTTCAGTCCAGCCAATTCTTTCATCTTTTGCAACCCTATCATAATGCCAATCAAACTTGGAAGAACCCCTGCAAAGACTAAGTCTAATGCCAAGATCTTGAAGACCTCGACATATCCAGTCGTCTTAGTCAGTAGATAGCAGATCTGAGTTGAAAACAAGAAAACGAGAGATCCAGAAACGATTGAAGCGATGAATGTGAAACGTAAGATTTGAAAAGCAACGCCTGCTGCACGTTTCTGTTCATTCTGACCCCTCAACTCTGCGATAAACTTGACCGCAGCGCTCGGCAGAGCGAAGCTGGCGCCTATCTGCACAAGAGCGAAGACCAAGTTCAACGTAACATAAACACCCATCTCAGTCTTCGTCATCAATCGAGCAATAATACCGAAACCGACAGCCCCGACTACTGCCGTGACTAGGCTCTGCACGAAGAGGAAAGAAGCACCACGGGCAACATGAACTGCCGGTCTCACATCAGTCAACGCAATTCACTCAATTCAGTGTGTACAAGAGATTCTCGACGCAACATCCACATTAGCGTATTAACCTGTCCATAACAGTAATAAAACTACTATGCACAACATCGAAGTCGTAAAGCGACCGCCCCGCGTTCAAATCGCCTTCTACTGACTCCGCAACCCACGTTTAATAGGCTTCATTCAGAAAGCTTTCGAGAAGCCTAGGGAAACTTCAATCCCAGCGCGCAGTGTGGGCAAGCCTCAACGCAATCCAGACAGAAGATACATTCTTGATCGTTAAACTTCTCCCAAGGAAGATCAAGGATCCTAACCTGCATAGGGCAGCTCCTAACGCAGTCAGGGCACTTCTTAGTGCATTTCACAGGGTCACGTTTCATCCCGAGGAAGCTGAACCTACCGAAGACCCCTAGAAAGCCGCCCAAAGGACACAGATAACGGCACCAGAATAGAGGGATCATGTAAGCCCCATAGAAAGAGACGGCCAAAAGAATGAAACTTAAAACAAGGTTGCCGGGTA
>JAUQYT010000073.1 GCA_030587605.1 Candidatus Njordarchaeum guaymasense | reverse complement strand
GTTCACCTTTCCTGGAACTCAAAGTCATCTTTGACAGTACTCTCCCCTATTACGTACTCTAGATATTCAATAGTTCATGATAGATAAAAATAGCTTGTCCAACTGGTAACAGCTTTACGTCTTTCGCATGAATAGGTCAAGGAGTGAGAGGAATCGCAGGCGTGCCCTATGCTTTTGCCACTATCTCTATGATTAGAGCTAACAGGCGAGCTATTATCAGAGCAGCCAATCCGACACTACTTGTCTAAAGAGCGGTCCTCAAGCGCTGCCTGGGCTTTGCATTCTTCTCTCCTCGAAACCACCCGAAAAGCAGGAGAGAAGCTAGGCCTACTAGCACTGAGATTGTAAGGGCATCAGAAACTGTGAAAACGAGGAACGGGATGACTACGAGGACGCCAGTTCCCTAGGCCGAGAAAGCTGTTCCGACTCCCTTGGCAAGAGCTCGACCTGGAGGCGGCAGCCTAGGAAAAGGATAGTCGCTTCGGGATTCCCACACTGTAGTCAAGTAGATGGCGAAAAACAGTGCTACAGAAGTGGCTGAGCTGGCTGCAAGTGCACCGGCAATCACAGTAATCCTGCTTACTGAGGGGTCAAAGGTTATTCCGGATAATACGCCCAGCACTGTGACCAGGGAGTCAATAATGCCAATCGTCACGTAGTTTGACCATTTTATTTGCGCCATCTTCTTCAAGTACTAGGTCTCCTCGTGTCAAAGGTGACCTTGGATAGCGCACGCTTCTTTGTCTAGGCTGTCTTACTTTCTGAGAGTTCTCTGATTCTCTTGTCGATCTTTTCTGTCTGCTCGTCGTATTTTCTCTTTAGCTTCTCGTACAGCTTTCGTTCTATGGTTTCTGTGTTTTTCATTTCCTCTAGCCTCTCCGTTAGTGAGAGTACTGCGCCTTTTTCGGCTTCTAGTTCTTCGATGTCTTTGAACTTGTCTACGGGCCCAAGGTGTGCTGCGATTTCCAGCTCCTTTTTAGGCTGTTCGGCCGCACCCTTCTCAGGGGTTAAGGGTTCCTTTGTCGTGGTTTCACGGGACGCTGTCGGTGGAGGAGTGAATTCGCTCTCCTTGCTAACGGTGGCAGTAGGCTTCGCGGCTTCTTGAACGACTCCTTTCTTAGCAGGCATCTCCACTGGTTCCACCGCCGTACTTGGGTGCTGCGCTCTTGGAGCGCTAGCTGTAGCAGGCGGGGCTGAACGACGGGCGCCCTGCCGATCCGCTTCGCTCATCCTAATGGCTCTAGTCTGTATTCGAATGAATTCCTCAGGCGAAATCTCTCTTTGAGGCCCTCCAGATGGTTTGATTAAGCGCTTCCCAGCGACTAGCACTATCGGTGTAGATATCAGTATGGGAGGCCAAAGTAAAGCCACGGCATCTGCTGGCAGGAAAGGTATTAGGGGGTTGTTGGGTACATTTGGCGGCGTAGAGATGGGGTTTACAATAGCGGCTAGGAAAAAGTAAAACCAAACCAGTACGATCACAAGCGATATGATTCTTCCACTTCTCAATTGAATCCCTCCAAGCAATGTGGGTTTGGTCTCGAGGTCGCTATTGTTCATATTGACTGAAAGGTAATGTCTTTCCTCGTTTGGTCTGTCAGCAACCTTACTAGTAGTAATCGGGTAATATCTTATTTACTGTTCTGATCCTTGTACGGTAGTCTGTTTGTCAGAGGCAAGAACGGTTTTTGGCAACGGAGTCATCTCAGGTGTTCTCTCTTATGGTCTCATCGTCCAACCGATGGAGAAAAGCGTAGCCTAGATTAGGTAAGAGACTAGAATCAGAATTCCTGTAGCTTAGTGAACGATTGGGTTGCTTTTTTGAGGCATAATCCTGAGACCACGTAGACGTACGCGAGGACACATGCCAACGTGAACTGGAACAGCGCCACATTACCGTAGGATAATGTAAGTGAGATTGGGATGATCACGGTCAGAGTTGCGCAGAGTAGAGGCAAACCGAGAAGTATAAGGAAGGGAGGTGGACCCATCCCCCTGTACGCTGGCGGGTAACTAGCGCTTACCAGTATACCGACAGAATTCGAAACTAGGAGAACTAATGCCACTTCTAAAGCAACAAGCAAGACATCTAACGTGTGAGGGAGCACAAAAAACATGGCCCCAATGATGGGAGCAATGAATATTGCTGATTGCAGTAGCGCGAGAAGGTACTTGCCTCGGACGATATTTGCAGGGTTAATGGGGCTATTCTTAAGTATGAAGAATGTGCGCCTTTCACCTGCAAAGGAATCCCAAGCTGGGGACAGAATGCATATCGTGACAAGATAGGTTGAGAGGAGAAACACTCCTTCGGAGAGTTGTATTCCTGTGGGCTGTGCAGGAAGCACGAGCATTGTCTGGAAGACAAAAGCAAAGAAGAGCAAAGCTAGGGCAATCCCAAAGGGGACAAAGAACTTTGACGGGTTGCGCAGCGTTACCCAAAAGTCTTTCGCAAACATGAGACGAATACCGGCCTTCTTCCCAGTTCTCCAGACTACCTTGTTCTTCCTTATTCTCATGAGGCTGCTCCTAGTCTGAACAAGTCTAGGCGAAGACACCCAAGTCCTCAACCCCGACTTTGCAGTGACGGATGCAACAAGAAAGAAGAAAATAGCCTCACCTGATAGAGCGCACACACCAAGCACGATGTCTAACGACGAACTGAGCATGACTATTCGGGAGAACACATAAGGCGGATAGAAATAAGCCAGAAGGTCAGATGCAGATCCTCCGAGAACCATGATGAACGGCGATGACAGAACAAACGCCATTAGGATGACTAGTGTTACCAGAGCCCATGCCCTTGAGTGAGACTTCCGATTCCTCAACGCCCTTGAGACGCAGTAGGAAATATTCTCAGTGAATCCGTAGATTTCCATCAGCGCCAATAAAGTGATGAACAGTAGGGTGAGTCTGAATCCTTGAAAGCCAAATTCTGTAATCAGAGGAAACACAGCGAGGAGAATCGTGATGACGGTGAGAACATGCATTATTAACCCCTTGAATTTCTTCGCAATGTACAAGGAGCGGAGAGCGACTGGAGACGAGACAATGATATTCTCATCCACCCTACTGAAAACCAATCCAAAGCTGGAAGACACAAGCCCCCTGATAAATGATGAAACAAGAAACAGGAGCGATACGAAGTAAATAATGTCGGAAATCACGGTGCTAGTCAAACCTAATTGAATCAGCGAGCGAATCAGTATTCCACCCAGTTGGGGTTGAGCGACAAAAAGCAAATACATTGCAAGTCCCAGAACAGTACTCACAGCTACGACTCCGATGATTAATTCGATAATCAGAATTAACGTTAATGATCTCTTGGCTGAGAACCTAAATTCTTTCCACATGAGCTTGATTTCGTGACCTATTATGGACATCGTCTGATTCAGAGTTCCGGCTCGCCTCCGTCATGTTTCGCTAGTAAGTTTCAGAAATATCTCTTCGAGGGAGCTTGGTCCAAACCTAACACGGAGCTGGGCTAATGTGCCTTGGGCTATTGTGACCCCTCGATTAAGTACAGTAAATGAGTCACACATCTTCTCGGCTATATCGAGCATGTGAGTAGCTAGGAGCACTGCCCTGCGCTGTTTACGCTTCTCAACCAAGATCTTTCTCAAGAGCCAGGAAGAGTACGGGTCAAGGCTATTGAATGGGTCATCTAGCAGGAAAACCTTCGGTTCGTGTATGAACAGTGAACACAACACAACTCGGTGCATTGTGCCCCTAGATAACTCACCCATGTATTTCTTGAGATGTTCTTCGAGTCTGAATTCACGGGAATACTTCTTGATATGCTTCTCTGCAGTGTCTCTTGGAATGGCGTAGAGCTTCCCAATGAAGAGTAGGAACTCCTGAATCGTCAATGCGTCGTAGCCCGAGGGGTCCTCTGGAAGATAGCCTAGGATAGCTTTTGCTCTTTCAGGTTCGCTCTCAATGTCAAAACCAGATATATAGGCGGCACCTTCGGAAGGTTGCGCAATTCCGCATAGTATTCTAAGCGCCGTGCTTTTGCCAGCTCCATTAGGGCCAACTAACCCATGAATGCACCCAAATGGCACTTCGAGATTAAGGTCACTCAGCGCCAAAACATCTTTGTAACGTTTGGAGATTCTTCGTGCTCTGATCGCAATCTGATTGCTGGTATACATCGTTCCCAAGCAGGGTCTAGCCCTCCTCTCTAACTGCACTGTGACGTTTTCTGGGATAGCTATTAAATGTTTCCAAGTCAAGGTCTCTAAGGAATTAGTATCGAAGACTTGTGGTCGCATCTATTTTCCAAAACAGCAAAACTTTAAGCAGAGAAGCGCAAATTTAGTATTCTAATAATAAAGTGGATCGTTGTATCCTTAAACTCACGGACTGGGCTATAGTCGCCCAGTTTCGAGGTCGTGGTCTAGAAGTGAAGTTGCTGGTATCCCCAAGGGACGAGATAGAAGCACTTGAGGCTGTCGCTGGAGGCGCCGACATTATTGACGTTAAGAACCCTACCGAGGGGTCCCTTGGCGCGAACTTCCCTTGGATCATAAAGCGGATTAGGAAACTCGTACCCCGCAACATCGAAGTGTCGGCCGCAATTGGCGATATGCCAAATCTTCCAGGCACTGCGTCTCTTGCAGCTTTGGGAGCAGTAGTTTCTGGTGTGAATTACGTTAAAGTTGGACTCCTTGGTTCGCGTACATTTGATGACGCTGTGTCACTCATGCGCTCCGTCGTTAGGACAGTGAAAGAGTACAGAACTAAGGTCAGGGTTGTTGCAGCTGCCTACGCTGACTGGGAAAGAGCTGGTACAATAGATCCACTTCTGGTCCCAGACATTGCGAGGAAGTCAGGATCCCACGTGGCTATGATCGACACGAAAGTAAAGGACGGAAAACGACTCTTCGACTTCCTTTCGCTCGACAAGCTCAGCGTCTTTGTGGAGAGATCACAAGGCATGGGGATTCTCTCTGCCTTGGCAGGCTCACTTCAGAAAGATGACATACCTGTTCTCGCCAAACTGAACGTTGACGTCATAGGGGTTCGAAGAGCCGCCCTTGAAGGTATTGATCGGATTAGTGGACGGATAAGTAGACGAAAAGTCCGGGAACTTGCAGAGGTCATCAAGAAGACCAGGCCCGAACCAACGCCTGCTAGACGCCCTCCAAAAGCGAAAGTCATAGTCATGAAAAAGCGTTAACTAAGTTGGTATTATTACAGTTCCCCGGGCGGCTTCGCCTTTCAAGATGCTTTCCAACCTCTCAGGGAAAGAGCCGTTTATAATGTGGGTTCTAACCCTACTATTCCTGAGCACTTTTGGAAGCATTTTATCTACGCAAGTGGGTTTGTTCGAATCCTGGATCAGCTCGCTTGCAGTTATCTTCCCTATGAGGGTAGCTTCCTTGACTTTCTTGGGATCATCACTGTATATGCCGTCAACGTCTTTCAGCAGGATTAACATCCTCGCTCGCATCGATCTGGCAATGTAGGCGGCGATGGAGTCGCTTGTAACACCCCACGTGTGAGGAAGCGGATCCCTGTTGAACATCAATCGAAACGGGGCAAGTATGGGAACGCGGTGACCCTTGGTGACTCTTCTGGCATCACTCACGTCAAGAACTACGCGTGATCCTTCCAAGAACTCGTTTATCATGAAAGCCATCTGATTTATCGCGAGTATAGCCATCCAGTGGGCAGTGGACTCTGATAGACTGAATTCCTTGTAGACCCTTCGAACCTCGTCGGCAAACGATCCTCCGCCCGGAGCGACGATTAGCCTAAAATTCCTACCCAGTGCGCTTATGGTTTCAAACAAGGGTTCGATAGAATCACGGCAATTCGCAAATACACTTCCACCAATCTTGATTATGGCATCGATATCTCGTTTCATTAGAGATCTCTCCTAAATCAACTGTCTGCTATGAGGGATCGGCTCGATTCATATCAATTGGACTACTCTCTGCTCCTTTCCTCTTGGCTTAACAGGTGATTGTTCAGCATCACTGCCGCCGCAGCAGATGGCGCTGTGACAGCGCCTTGTTGACCTAAGACATCTTCAAGGTCTACGATCTTCTTAAAGCCTGTTCTCATTGCCGCCTTAGCAGCTAGGAATTTCCGTCCTAACCCTGCTGTGGTTATCAGGTATTCTCTCATTTGTGGACGTGTAACGTGGAGTCTTTTCATAACTTGGGAGATACTGTTACCGATGGCTTTCAACTGCTCATCATAGATCTGTTTCGCCAGTCCGATTATCTCGGATTCTTTAAGCATTTCTACGTCGGCGCAGATAACCCTAGCTATCCTGGCAAGTGAGTCCTTCCAGTTTTTCGCTCTTCCATCGGCAGTCTCACACGTGTATTCCTCCTCAGTTATGTGCCCGAGAACCAAATGGATATCTGCAGACAGAGCAAATTTCTCCGATGATATCCTGCATGGCTTACCGTGGTATGTTAGTGTACTTGTGATCGCGGGGATTGGTGTTCTCAGCGCTCCCGTGAAGACGAGTTCACCGGAGACGAGTCTGTCAGGGTCAGTTTTGCCGACCGCCATGATCTTGCCCGCCTTTATCGGGATTATGTCGATTGTGGTTGAACCAGCATCAATAAGAATAGTGTCTCGGAAGTGCTGCGCTACTAACCAAGCTGTTGCTGACCAATTAGCCGCGGCAACCATCAAGGGCTCCGCGCGGGCTTCCTCAACTGTTCGGAGTTTGGCTTCAACATCTACGACACGAATAAGGTAATTCTCGTCTGGGAAAACCTTCAGCAGACCATCAAGCACATGGTTTACTCCTTCGCGCTTGGTGTAGTAGGCATCGGAGAGCTCAGCAGTCATCGTAACAGCTACGCCGCTGATTCTCTCCCCTTTCACCAATTCCTCTTTTATTCTTGCGAGGACTTCGGGTAACTTGTCTTTTCCCTCAAGCCAAATAGGTAAGTATCTCAGAGCGCTCCTAATCTTGACTATCTTGCCTCCAGAAAACTCGACAATTGAAGCTTTGATGTTTGCTCCTCCGATATCCCAACCGATGATCACTCGGTTCTTCAATTTCCTTCGGGCTCTCCCCTTTTCTCGGCTTTACCTGTCACGTTCTCGTATATCTTGCGATTATTCGTTTAACCTTTTCCTCATTCAGTGACTTGGCTTTCAGAGCTTCATTCAATGAGTTACTCACGGTAACCAAGAAGACTTCCTTTTCCTCTTGTTGCTCTGGAAACGCAGGAGACTCCACACATTCAAGACTAGAAATCTCGCGAATAAGATCTTTGCTAAGCTTGAGGTCTGGACTCAGCTTCAACTTGGAATAATACGCGTAGCCACCGAACGCGACGCTGGGAGGTAACTTGTCTTTGATCATGGCGCCTATGATTGCATGTGCCACGCCTTTGCTCCCGTTACGATGTAGCACCCGATACAATCCAGTGTACGATGTTGTAACCCTAGTGTTCACTTCCATGAGTACAGGCTTGTCTTCGGTCAGGATGAAGTCTATTCCAATATAACCCTTCAACCCCTTGACTGCCTTGACAATCTTGCTAGCAGATTCAAAAGCTTTGGTTCTTAATGGATGGTCAAAGGGTGTGTAACCCCCTTCGTAACGTGAACCTTGGTCTTTTGGGGAACCCAGCTGAATGATCTGTTTATTGAGGGAAAGAGGCATTGTGGAGCCACTTCGAGATGAAAGGATGCTGACGCTAGCATCGGTCCCTTTGACATATTGTTGCGCAAGCAACTTCTTTTTCGTTCCTTCTTTGGTGACGTTTCTCAACACATCATGGAGGTCCTGCTGGTTGTTTATGAGGTAGACACCCTCTGACCCAGCTCCCTCTACAGGCTTTATGATAGCAGGAAAACCAAGATCCTTCGTGATGCTGAAAATAGCATCTTCCTTTTCGTCTGTTGAGAAGCTTACCATTTCAGGCACAGCGACTCCTAGTGACTTGGCCAATCTAGTGATACTTTGCTTGTTTGAAGCAACTTTAACAGCATTTGATGAGCTTCCGAGGAGCGTAGCGCCTCCGGTATCCTCGACAAGTTGCGTGAGCTTGTATAGTGTGCCTTCTGTTTCCGGGGCAACCACGAGTATGGCATCGACCTCTGATATTGTTGATCTGAAAATCTTCTTGACTTCGGCACTGGATGAAACTATAATCATCCTGTTAGCGGCGATATGTGGGATATCCTCCGCAACTCTTCGGTCCAATACCGTTATTGTTTCGCAGCCAGCG
>JAUQYT010000015.1 GCA_030587605.1 Candidatus Njordarchaeum guaymasense | reverse complement strand
GCGTAGCTGAGCAGCCACTTCTGAATGCCCGACAACGGCGATGGAACCAATAACTCGACCGTTTGTCTCAGCCAACCAAATTCGATCTCTGTCGGGACTGAACGATTGAACAAATTCTGCAAGCCCACCCGCAACATACGCTTCGAATGTCTGGTCGTAGCCACATTCTTTTGCATAAAAGATCCCATGAAGATAAGCAAGATACCCTATATCCCCCGGCTTAATACGATGCCGTATCTTCCATTCAACTTTCATATGAACGCCCCCTGGATTCATCATCGCATTCCACTAATTGCGCTTAAACGTATTGCATTTGATCATTTGGAAAGACAGTTACAGATAAACCGGAGGTGCAAGCCCTCAAACTTCAGTCGTGGGTAACTGGCTCGCTCTCGCATGGACAAGGTGGAAGGCACTGCAAGTCTACTGCACGGTTTGTTTGTGTTTCCTATCTATGTTCTTGGTTTCAACCAGATGTCTACATCGTGGAAGACCTTCTCTTTCCCTACCTCGTTGAAAAGCTCATGGTAAAATCCATCGTAGACCTTGATCTCGAAATCCTTCAGGGTGACTCTCCTGGCAAATTCTTTGCTCCCCTCAGGGTCCACCAACTTGTCGTCTCCACCGACAAGAAGCAAAGTCGGAACCCTCAGCTTACCCGCTTCCGCCATTAGTTTCTCCGTGGTGACAAGGAATTCCGCGGCAAACCTCGCCGTCACCGTCTTGAAAACCAGAGGATCCCTGCCATACTTCTCACAAACCTCCCTATCATGTGAAAGCGCATAGGGGTCTACTTCATTCGGCAACTCCTGGGTCGGGTTGCTCTTCGAAAACTCCATAACCGTCTTCACAAATTCAGGAGGCACCTCAACAGCAGGTTTCAATCCAAGAGAGGACAGGATCATACCATCAATTCTCTTCGGATGCCTCATGGCGTACGCCATGGAAATCGTTCCACCCAGGCTGTGCCCCAAAAGAAAAACCTTCTTTCCCTTCTCCCATCCTCTAACCATTCCAACAAAGACATCTAAATCCTCTACGTAATCGTCGAAACGATCAACATGGCCACGAATCCCTTCAGAAAGCCCATGTCCCCTATGATCTAAAGCGTAGAAGGCTATTCCCTCAGTGGCGAAGTGATCAGCCACATGGGCGTATCTACCCGAGTACTCCGCCCCGCCGTGAACTCCCACCATTGCTGCCTTAACTATCTCAGGTTTCCAAGACTGATAGTAGATCTTGGTTCCACCTTTTCCGCTGAATTTTCCCTCGTCATGTACTATCTTCATAACTCAAATACCCTCCCGATGCCTCAGAATAAACTATTCAAATTCAGGTTATTCTGAGTATCCATGCCGTGTTTAAGGATATAACCTATCTGAAGAAGTGCCATTTCGTGTGGTTGCAGCGAGTCAATATTAATATATGGAGAATCGAAGGTAGACTATTGAGTGCAGCACTGCATGAGCATCCATTGTATCTTCACTGAAGTGTAATTCGCTGGAGAGTGGTGCAAGGAGGCGAGTCATCCAGTTGGAGAGAGAGCTGAGGAGGCTTCGGTTGAAAGCTCGGATGGAGAGGGAAAAGGACCTAGTTGGAAACGCGTTGCTGCTTCGCGAAGCGAGTCCTGAAGAGACTCTTGAAACCATGTTCGATCTCGTTGAGTTTGCTAGGGAGTTGCGGGGTGACTGAGACCCTTGCACAAGAAGAGAACAATAAAGGAGGTTGTCAGAGAAGTCGCCGATATATTCAATCGGCTTCATATAGAGTATGCCATCGTTGGGGGCGTTGCCGTTTCAGCTTGGGGAAACATAAGGACCACAGTAGACATCGATGTGGTCATCGATTTGAATGAGGAGAACGTTCAGCGTTTGGTTTATGCCTTCAATAGCCGCGGCTTCTCTGTGAGAGAGGAAGACATCCTTCCAGCTCTCAAGGAGAAGGGTCATTTCACGATATTTGACAATAGGTCAGACTACCACATCGACGCCAAAGGAGCGTACGGAGAGACAGAACTGGAGACTCTTAGAGCAAGGAGAAAGGTTGTGTTAGCAGATACTGAGTGTTACGTAGCAGCGCCAGAGGACATGATCGCTAACAAACTGCTCTATGGCAGTGAACAGGACTTAAATGACGCTGTAGGCATATATGTCAGGCAAGTTGAGCGATTAGACATGAAGGAGCTGAGAAACCTTTGCACGAGACTCGGCGTCCTTCAATCACTTCTGGCACTCGAGAAGAGGATAAATGCCTGGCTGAAGGAAGCGAAGCCAACAAAGAAGGGAAGACGGTAAGCGCCGTCCAGAGACGGGCGAACCATAGAACCTAGAGTGGAGCGCTAGCTCCGGACAGTTTCCTGACGACTTTGTCGAAGACCTTTTCTATATTGTCACCAGTCTTCGCCGACGTCTCAATGAAGTCAGCTTTGAGGTCATCTGCAAGTCTCTTACCCGAAGGAGAATAAACAACTGCAGGTAGATCAGCCTTATTGCCAATCAGGATTATCGGGATCTTCTTACTTATTATTGTTGTGAGATCATCGTACCACGACACGACGTTCTGAAAAGTTTTGGGTCTTGTAACATCATAGACTATGAAAGCTGCCTTCACACCGCGGTAATACTCCTGTCGCACTCTGCTAAACTCCTCCTGAGCAGCGATATCCCAAATCAATAGCGTGATATCCTTTCCCTCAACACTGTATTCTCTAGAAGTTATGTTTGCGCCCAACGAAGGAATGTAGTTTTCCCTGAAAGTCGAGGTAACATGCTTTGCCACTATACTTGTTTTGCCTACCGCAGCATCCCCCAAGAATATCACCTTGAAGGTGTACTTCTTTAGACCAGGCGTCACCGAGTGTGAACCCCCAAAATACCCTATTTACATCTCGTCAGAAACACATGTCGTCTTTTGTTTTGCCCTAGCCAAGAGCAATGCATGGAACAATATTATGATCGTCCTGATATTTCATGCTAACGGATTGGCTACAGGAAAGGTAACATGAACCATTCTATATGGTTTGCGATCCACTTGAGACTCTCAAGGTTTCCGACCTGTATATCGTGCTATATCGGAAAGTCCGTTCTATAAACTACCACCTATTGAGCGCGAACCAGAATCTTTTATTAGTTCGAAGTTCCTCTCAAGGAGGGAATAAAGGAGAATTCTGTACAGATAACCTCGGCAAGACGACGGTGCACGGCTTCGCAGCTTACCTGCTTCGCGAATTGGCGAAAAGGTTCACAATGATGAATTTGGGAAGGCGAGTTCGGAGTAATGGCGGGCATTACCAAACGTTCTATAGAGAAAGCCAAACTCGACATCAAGGCACTTCAAAGAAGCGGCGCCGACCCGATGGAAGTGATGGCTGACCTTGACCGCGTCGTGTGGAAAATCATAGTTGATTCGCTGAAAGCTGAACGTTTGGAGAAAAACATCTCCGAGGAGGAACTTCTGCAGATCTGTAGAAAGATAGCGCTACTTGGGAGGAGGGATAGCCAGAGACCATGAGGGACTTTAAAGAAACCGTCAAAGCTGCCCTCAGAGGACTGAACGCTGCGAATGCCGAGTATGCCATTATTGGCGGTCTAGCCGCAATACTCTATGGTAGGCCGAGGACAACAACCGACGTGGACATAATAATCAACTTTGATAAGACCGACCCAGAGAAGACAGGGGATTCCTTGAGGGAGGAAGGCTTCGATGCAAGTCTGGCTGATATCCAAGAAGCCCTCACGGAGAGAAGTCACTTCACTGTTTTTGACACTAAATCCCCTTATCGCCTTGACGTTCAGGGAGTATACAACCCTCTCGATGAAGCCAGCTTCAAAGGACGGAGAAAAGGCGTCCTCTTCGGTGAGCGGGCGTGGGTCGAGTCCCCGGAAGACCTGATAATAGCCAAATTGGTCTACGGAAGCCTGCAAGACTTGGAAGACGCCTTAGCTATACTCATTCGACAAAAACCCAGACTCGACTTCAACTACCTCAAGGGACAAGCTGCCAAGAACAAGGTAAGCTCGAAACTTAGGAAGCTCATGGAGTCTGTTGAAGAGCCACACCCCAAATAAAGCCAGAAGCACAAGATACTTCCCAAACTCATTCGGAATTGCAGTGTCTTCCCTGCCATTGGGTGACTGCCTGTCTTGCTATAGGTCTCTTTGGGTCGCAAGTAACTGTTTTCTCTTCACTTGGCCTAATACCGCGTATCGCGTCGTTAAAGCCTTCCAGTAGTCGACAGTACTGTTAACGGGTTATATGCAGATGTTCCCAGAAATTGGAATACTGTGGCGGGGAGTTGTCGGAGAAATCTCCTCGATTATCTTCCCTAGGAGACCTATCTTTCCATCAAAATCGAGCCAAGCCCACTCTCCATTAGGGTTTACCTCCAGGAAGAAGTAGTCTCCCTTTACGTAAAGCATGTCCAGTCGGCCGAAGTGTAGTCTCAGGTCGGACATGAAGCCAAATATGGAATCCTCCAAAGACTTTGGAATTGGGTGTCTAGTCCACATATCGGTGGCAGCGCTTGGATCCACTTCACGCCAGTCTACGGTTCTTTCCAGGAAGCTTTCTCGATTGAGCTCAAATCCGAATACTTGGTCTCTAACAAAAGCAACTGTAATATCCTTTGAAGCGTCAACATAGTCTTGTATCATCCATGGAGTTGAAGGGTCCAGCTGATCCTCGTGGACTTTAGTCGCATAGAGAACTGAACCTACCTTGACCTGCTTAGATGTCAGACTTTTCGCAATGGAGATTCTCCCTTTTTCAAGAAAGTCTGCAGAACCACTCACGAACTTATAGTGCGGGACTCTGAAGTATTTGCTGGCAACCTTAAGTTGAACGAATTTCCCAATCCTCAGGTCAGCCATGGGCTCTGTGAGGACGATCTTGCCTTCAGACCAAGCAAGATTAACCATGTCGCGCATCGCATATGATAGCTCTTCTTCCATGTATGAAATCTCTGGAGCCAGCTTTTGGTGCGGGTGAAGTCGTTGTGTAGTAAACGGCTTTCGCCAATAGAACTTGGCGATGTCCTTGCTTTCAACCCGTCTGCCTGTTGGGTTTTGGATGGTGAATCCACTTTGATCAATTCTGATCTTGTATTCCCGCCATAAATCAAGATTGAATCGAAATATCTTATCGGTTCCCATCTTGGAGATTAGCAGGTCAGCTGTCAGATCGAATGAGTTTGAGTATATGAAGGTCACTGGATTCATCCGTCACTCTCTTCTTTCCACGAATAGGAGAGTAGACGTTATCCATGCGGCACATTGTTTGGTCGGTTCTCAGCGTCAGGATGGGTCATCTTCAGGGTAACCCTCGCCGTCAAACATGGTGCTGCTCTTGATATACTTGATCTTTGGCTGATTGAGGTCCATAATTCTGCGTTGGGCGTGGTGGTCGTATGCCGCTTTCTCTACTTCTCCCGTAAGATTTTCTTTTTGCCTAATTAGATCCTCAAGAGTGATCACATCTTACTCCTCCATTTTTCACTTCGCTCTGAGAATCTCCTTAAATACTGGCTTTACCGCGACATATAAGCATTTTCCATTGGATGAAGTGACCTTTTGTATGGTTGGAGGCACATCAGTCGCCGCGCTGATATTAACGTCTCTCAGCCTTCTCTTCACAGTCTCAACATCCATGGGCATAACGCCCTCCTACTAAAGACATGATACCACTGATCAGCTAGCTCCAATAGTGAGTCTTGCTACAAAGATTTCTTCCTCTCCCCCAATCCAAGCCAAATGAATAAGCCGAGACATCCTAGACAAGACAGCATACCTCCACATGGGCGAATGGGTGTTCATATCATTCAGAGCAACCGAACTAAGAAACATGCCAGTATTCATTAAAGCACAGAAGCGACGAAGACGTCCTACAGACAGTGTTCTTCACATCTCATGTCGCAGGTGACTTCAATCAAGGTTGTCAAGTCTTGCTTCGTAACATTGTTGATGTCCTTGTCATCTTTGAGGAAGCGGCTAAGCATATCCGAGGTATAGCCGTACTGTTTGGGAGTTAGGTCAGGTGTGTCTTCAAAGTCTCGAAAGGTTCTCACGGTTTTAGGAGACGTTATAACTCAAGACTCTCTTTCTCCGAATTCCTTCTTCACGGTGTTGATGACCTGCTTCGCGAGTGTCATCGCTTCTTCTGCCTCCTTGGGATCATCGAAGTATCTTGACGGAACTCCGCCTGGGAGACCGTTTGGGTAGCGGGTAGGTATGTAGTATCTGTCCAGCTTCTTGGCATGTGCGATGGCGCTCATGCTCTTATCTAATTCCATGGCTAGTTTTAGAAGTTCGTCCAGCGAGTGTGTGAATAGAACCTCGGTTGACTTGGTTTTGAGGTGGAGGTATGCCTTCACAGCCTTCTCCGCTGCCTGCTGGAAGTGAAAGAGAGCAAGGTAGAACCTGCCCCTCTTCCT
>JAUQYT010000345.1 GCA_030587605.1 Candidatus Njordarchaeum guaymasense | reverse complement strand
TGCTTAGTGTCAGTCAGCCCATCCTCGGCAACAACGCGTCTGTAAGCTTCAGGTTCTTCAACAACACGGTTGGAGCCGTGGTACCATTCATTAACCCCGAGTCTGTCAAGATCAATGGCACCAACGCCTCATTCACCTACTCAGGCGATGTCGTGACTGCGGTTTGGAACACCACGACGGGCGGTTGGCACGCCAGTCTCAATCACGTGAACGTGTCCGCAAGGAGCGGGGTGTTCAGCAACTGTACAGTCACGTGGATCAATATGATACAACCTGAGTGCGTGTTGAGGCTTGACACCTCAGCAATGCAAAGAACGTGGGGAGATGGAATGACTGTAGCGCTTCAGTGCTTGAACACCACGGTTGGCGCACAAAGACCATTCCCGTCCGCACCACACGTCAAAGTGAATGGTTCTGACGCGTTAAACCTTGTGAGTATAGGAGGAGG
Organism: Candidatus Njordarchaeum guaymasense; assembly: GCA_030587605.1. GTDB lineage: Archaea > Asgardarchaeota > Njordarchaeia > Njordarchaeales > Njordarchaeaceae > Njordarchaeum > Njordarchaeum guaymasense. The sequence goes on along the minus strand of JAUQYT010000345.1, from coordinate 14,960 downwards.
AAACTACTCTTTCAATTACGCAACAAGCTCTCTCTCATCAGCCGGAAACTACAGTCTAGTGATTTCAGCCTCTTATGGCGCGTTCTATCACAATGAGACGATCTTGAACCTGCAATTAATGAGACTGCCAATGGCGTTGTCTATCACAATGGAACAGACATCCGTGTACGTCGGCTCCTCATTGTCAGTCACAGCGACACTCGCTTACAGTAACGGTACATCGGCGCCAGACGGGTTTAACCTTCAATTCGAGTTCACAGTCAACTATAAGAATGGGTCTGTAGGGGTGGTCAGCAAGACTGGCGCGATTCTTAGCGGTGTAGCAACTTCTTCGCTGTCAGCTACTGGTGATATGCAATCTATATCTGTTAGGGTGACCTACGCAGGGGACGGGATCAGGGCGTCAGCGAGCGATACGAGGACAGACATCCCGGTTGAGAGGCCCGCAGGCTTGCCGATAATGGTGATCTTGGGTATAGGGGGAGGATCAGGTGCCCTAGTGGTTTTCTCGGTGCTTGTCCTGAGGTATCGGGGTGCTAGGAAGCGTACTGAAGCCAGGAAGGTTTTGGTTCTTAAGCAGTCTGCGAGTTTAGCCCAACTGATCGTTGTTCACCTTGGAAGTGGCCGTTGTGTCTTCAGTAGAGGTTTGGGGTCAGAGGACGATGTAGACCCCAATCTTATCAGTGGGTTCCTGTCTGCCAATCAGGCCATCCTGGGCGAAGTCTTTAAGAAAAAGGGCGGTGCAGGCTTGAAATTCGCTGACTACGGTGACTACAAGGTTGTCTCCCATCTAGGCAAGTGTATCATGTCGACACTATTCTGCACAGAGACCGCAGGTGAAGAGCTGAAGAGTGTTCTCGAGAAGTTCACCGAAAAGTTTGAGAAAAGATACGCCAAGGTTCTCGAAACATGGGACGGAGATATGAATGTATTCAAGGACGCGGATGACATCGCTGATGACGTATTCGCTCTGCCGTTATGCGCACCTTACACGCTAATGGAAGAAGTAATTGCAAAAGAACGGTTTAATGGGATTGAGAAGAAAGTTCTGGATGAGGCTAGGAAAATCTCCGCGGAGCGCGGGATATTTTTCATGCCGCGTATTATCGACTTCCTACTCACCAAGCAGGGAGTAAGGAGAAGCACGATCCTTGACCTGATAAACTCCCTTACAAGGAAGGGCGTGATCAAGCAGCTGAACGTAAAAGAAGCTGCAGAATTGATCAGTAACGGATCAATAACGGTAGAGGCCGATAGGTAACCGTAATGGGTCAGTCTAAACGACTACCGTCAGGCCAACAAGTTGGTTTTCTGTTCTCTCCAATCTACGGAGGAAATGATATAACGCACGTCAATTCCTATTTGACTGTCCTCTGCACAGAGTCCAATACATTGAAAAGAAAGGGGAGAAAGAGGGAGTGACAGGAAAGCCTCCTTTCCTGGGATGCGTCCTACTTCTTTTGCTTCTTCATTCTACCTTCGAATAGCTCGCCAACCTTTTTCTTGTCGACGGCTTTCCCTGGTTTACCTTTCTCCAACTCCTCCTTCTTCTTGTTCTGCAGTTTAGCTATGATTTCTCTATCCTTCTTCAGTTGCTCAGGAGATGGAGGCGCCTCTTCTTCATCTTCATCGCTCAATATAACCACCCACCTATCTGCTAACTACTCATACGTGACATCTTTGATATAAGCTGTTTCCTCTTTATTCTTGCTTGGTTTTAGGGCTGTACTATAGCTACTAATTCTCGCAAGGTTTTCAGTTTAAAGTCTATCTTGACGGGTGTCGCCTTCCTCTTCTCGGCTGATCCTTCTTGCTCTTCGCGTACGACGAGTGCTGTGCGTGTTCCACTTTTCACACCAGCGAGCACATCGGTCAGGTTGTCACCAACAACGATCGACTTTGAAGGATGCTCGTTCAAATCCTGCAAGCATCGAAGAATTCCGTCAGGATCAGGTTTGGGTCTCAATTCATTGGCAAAATCGCCTAAAGCCAGTATGCTGTCAAAATGCTTCCTGATCTTGAAGGAGTCGAGTTCCAGTGAGACCGTCTTGGGTGAGGAGTTCGAGACGAGACCTAGTTTTAATTTCTCATGAAGTTTCTCTAGGACGTCCGCGTCCTCATATAGGCGCACCTTGCCACATTCAATGAGTCTTTTCTTCTCGTCGTACTCATTATCGCTGAGCGCCTCAAGGAACGACCTTTTCTTTTCACGACGTATTCCCCATTTCTCAAGGAGACGTAGGAATCCGCCCCCGGAAAACCAGAACTCGTACCTATCTTTGAAGCTCGTTCTTTTCACGCCAAACTCGGAGAGTGTCGTCCTGAGTATCTCGTCACCGATTTTCTTGATGTCTCCGACTTCGATGAGCGTTCCATCCAGGTCAAAGATGACAGACGAGAACCCTTTGTCACCCACTTAAACGCACACCATCCAATAACATCCATACGCCGCTGCCACGAATCAAAGGCCATCTTCATGGCAACGTATGAACTACACTGATAAACCAAATCGTAGCACTAGACCGAATCTGCAAGCGGATCCGGGCGCTTGCCGTTCCCTATCCGTATCTTAATTCCAACAAGGTTTTAAGTGACATCTTCCGATCAAGTACACGGCTATTCGCCGACTGCCTTCAGGTATTGCACATTCTCCCAGACAGCACATAAATTTTTGCTTTGGTGTGTGATCGAGAATGTTGAAAGCCGAGAAAAAGGATACCCAATTCCTCGCTGAGATGTCAAAGAGGAAGCTTGTTGACCTCCTCTTGTACCATATCAGGAACCTTTGGAGAGTAGATGGGCTCTACTTCGTGGGAATAGAGGAGAGGTTCGGGACTGAAGCAGCGACCGAAATAGATGCTGGTTGTTGGAAGGTTATGGGGAAGCTGGAAGCGAGGGAACTCAGTAAAAAGCTTGGCGTTAAGAAAGAGCACATGGACGTACCTTCAGTCCTGTGGGTTCTGAGAAACACAAGCTGGGCCCTCTATCAAGTAAGCAAAGAAGCCGAGCTGTTAGAAGATGGAACAGGCATCTTCAGAGTAACCAAATGTAGGACTCAGGAGACAAGAATTCAAAAAGGGCTGAGCGAATTTCCATGCAAGAAAGTAAGATACGGCTACCTGGAGAATTTCGTGGAAGAGCTAAGCCCCGAAATTGAAGTCAACTGCAGAATCTGTCCGCCAGATACCCATCCTGAGCAGACTTGGTGTGAGTGGGAGTTCAAGAAGAAATCAACCTAACGAGGATTATTCCTGCTCGAGGAAAAGATGAGTATTTCTAAGATGTTTTACTCACTTTGTTTGCTGACCAGACAACTGTATATGAGGTCAGCATGTTAGGTAGATCGGAAGACAGCCCACTTTGGCAGCTGGCCGCGGTCTTCCGTTCTTCTTCGTTTTCTTACTTGCTTCTTCTTCCTTGATGCTGGCTGGGATGACGACTTTGGCAAGACAGGAAGATTATAGTAACAAAAGAACAAAAACGTAATATGAAAGGGTCTCCATATACATTATATACATCACCCAGGTTCGCATAAAGCGCGTCACATTGTACATTGGTAACTCGCCAGAACGATTTGGGGGAGACGAACTTGTCGAAGAATAGGTTCAAGACTTTTTCTCCAGTCTTTGACAGGATTCTAGGAGGAGGGTTCCCTCGCCGAAGTCTTGTTCTGTTTGAAGATCTCCCAGGCTATGCTTTTTCTACCATTATAGCATCGAAGACCCTCGTCAATGGGGTGGAAAACGGGGAGATCGGCATCTATCTAACATTCGATCACTCACCTAATCTAATCAGAGAACATGTAAGGGCTGACGGATTGGATGTTGCTCAACACGAGAAGTCGCGAAGATTTTTCATAGTTGATGGTTTTAGGTGGGGAGAGAAGTCGGAAAAGTATATCATCAAAGATCCTTCTAGTGATTCTGAGTTGATGAGTGTCTTTGGAGCTATCAGAGAAGATTGTTCTGACAGCTTGAAGGACAACTGCCGTTGTGTCGTAGACTCGACTGTTTCTCTGTTCTTTGTCCACGGTGCTGAGAAATTGGTTTCATTTGCGCTTCTTCTGAGAGAAATATCCAACAAGCTTGGTATTTCTTCAATTCTCATGTCAATAGGGGCGATTGGGCGGCGTATCAACAATGTTCTTGGTTACAACTCCGATGTGCACGTTGAATTCAAGCTCGCCGAAGAAGAAGGCCATCAAGTGCAGAAGATGCGAGTCAAGAGAGCCTTTAACGAGATATCCCCGTCTCCCTGGGTTACCGCCATCCAAAGTGGTAACGAGTTCGTGGTGAAGGACGAATAGCGCATAGAAAGACATCCTTCCATTGCTTTCCACTTCGAACCTTGTTGCCGCCTTTTTGGCTTCATCGTGATGTATTCTCTCATAAGAATTCAGGCGTCTTCTGCCAGACTGTGAATCCCATGTCGAGATGATAGTGCTGGTTATATGCAAAGATATTAGAGTGGCAAGCTAGGAATATTATTGCATTACCGTGGTTCTCCACTATCAATGGTAATCGAGTGCAGGCGAGTGAATGTAATTGGTTCAAAACCATATTCCTCCACATGATCACATGGTTGCAATCGGTTGTGATACGAATCTGTACCGCTCAACCTTCAAAGCAATTGAAGCGCTTGGCGGAATGAAGAAATTCGTAGGTAAGGATGACACCGTCTTCATCAAACCCAATCTTATGCTTTTCACAGGTCCACCCACCACAACCAATCCATTGGTGATTGGCGCACTGATCAAGATGTGCAAGGAGGCTGGTGCGAGGAGGATCTACGTTGGTGACCAACCAGTGGTCACGGTCCTTTCATCATTTGGACTTGAGTATACTGGCATGTCTGATTATGTATCTCGCCTCTCTGATGGTAAGTGCAAAGTATCTCCAATTTACCTCAAGGAAGCTTTGAGCGGGAATGAGTTGGAGCAGGAGCTAAACTCACTGCATGTCAAAGTCAAAATTCCAGACGGCAAGAAAATGCACGAGATGTGGCTCCCGAAGATTGTACCGGAGTCCAATGTGTTCATAGACGTTCCTGTAGCTAAGACTCACGTTGCCACAGACGTGACTTTCGGGATTAAGAATCTTCACGGCTTGTTCTGCGACGCTGAGAAGAGAATGCTCCATGATACCGAGGCGCACCTCTCACAGAAATTCCTGGATTGTCTAAGAGTTGCATACCCAGACCTCACAGTCGTAGATGCCTGGGACGTAGGCGACGGACAAGGACCATTCTTCATGGACTTCAAACACATGGGCGCAGTTGTCGCCGGCCGAGACATTGTCGCCGTAGACGCGACAATGGCTTACCTGATGGGTTTCAACCCACTAAGAGTTAAAATGGTGAGAATGGGGCACGAGCAAGGCTTTGGAACAGCCAACCTGAAGGAGATCAAATTTGTAGGAGAACAGCCAGATGGATTAAGGCGCACCGATATTGTCCGACCCAACCATGACTTGACTGCAGGCAATCCACCTAACACTAAGATCCTCGTAGGAACGGGACGAGAAGAGGGAAGCTATCCTTGCAGGGGATGCACGATGGCTCTACAATACATTCAGTCAGGCACAGCGTGGTTCTTTCCCCAAATGTGCTATGCGGTACTCATCGGGAGGAATCCTCCAGATCCCTCTGACCTCAAAACTCCAGATGGGCAACCCGTGCCGGTGATACTGTGGGGGAAGTGCGCTGTGGAAACAACTAAGAGCTACCAGTTCAGGAAGAGAGGCACAAGAGAGCCAGGTGGGTATGTAGAGATACCTGATTGTCCACCAATAAAACTAGTAGTAAGCGAAGACTTCCACAGTGTTGCTCTCGACAGGAAGACTGCAGTGGCGAGCAGGTGGACTCAGCGAGTTTTCCAGAGATGGGTGGTCGACCTACTCGAATTCATTCAGGGAAACCCAAGTTACATTCTATCCCTAGTCTCATTAGTCCTTTTTGGAAGGGCGAAAAGACTCTGACGGTAAAACATGATGAAGCATATCCTTACGTGGGAGCAGAAGCAAGAAGAAACATGGAAGGTGAGCACGTCGAACATGGCGACGAAGGCTGGCTTGAATATTCGTGAAGATGAAAGATTAATTTCGTGGGCAAGTCAGGCTGTAAAGAAACCCTGGTACAAGATGGTCGAAGTCGGGAAGAACGCAATCGAAGAAAAGACTACAAGCGCAGCAGATAGGATGCTCGAGATCCCCCTGTTCCCAATCACTGTTGATGGAGAAATAGTGACATGGTTTCTTCAGAAGTTTCTGACAACGCTCCTCACCGAAAACGGATCAATGCACACAATCATACTCAACAGAGAAGGTAGCAGAATTATCTGGTCTTGCATCGAAGCAGTTCACAAAGGGACATACAGCGAACTACACGAAATTGGGGGAAAAGAGCTGGGTGAGCTCAACAGGAAAGCTTCCACTCTCATAGCTAAAGATGACATGAAACGCGTCTTTGACGCCTGCAGGAAGTTCGCGGACCATCATTACCGGATCAACCTCGGCATAGTGAAAGTTGCACACATCCAATTCTTCGAGGAGTTCAGGAAAGTCTACGAGTTCTCCCAAAACGGAGAACTACTCATCAACCATGTTGCAGGCGTACTCGGAGCGGTGACGAACATCTTCAAGAACAAGTGGCTAAGATTCTACCCTCAAGCCAAGATTTTCAGCCTGCTTGGAAAGATGATAACCAAAGGTGCGCTTGACATCGCGCCTGAAGACATAAAGTCAATCATGACATCGCTCCTGCCTCCAATGCGCCTCGGTATAGGCTTACGGTCAGATGAGTGGGGTGTTGCCATAGAGTTCGAAGCGAAGAAAGACGGTGACTTCTCCCTCAGAATCCAGGATGCCGACTTTGGGCAATCCTGTTGGAACTCCTCAATCCAGAAGTTCGCCGATAACATAAGAAAGAAGCTACGTACGAGTGTAGCCATAGCTGTCGAGGCTGAGGATCTCCGAGAAATCTTCAGATCAATGATGGATATCGGTGCAGCGTACAATCGGGACACGTTCGCCGCTCTCATAGCAACGCTAGGAAAGATTTTTCCAAGGTATGGCGAGGCGTTCGCAATAAGCCCCAGGCCGAACCTCTACAAGGGGTTCTACAAGTGGGCCTATGGGTTAGACCTAACGCGACAAATCATGGTACCAGCAACAGCGGTAACACGAGGAGTACCACTATTCATAGGATCAAACGGGGCATTCGCGCTTGGTGTCCTCGATGATTCAGGCAAACTTCTAACACTACTCCACATCCAAATGCGTGGACCGCTCGTAATGTCGATAAAGACACTTGACAAAAGCCACTATACGAAAGTCGTAAAAAATGCCTTGAAGAAGCCCAGTGAGCTGAAGCTCATGCAGGCAACTAAGGCACTGAAATTTGCCATAACGGAGGACACTGAACAATGGCTGAACTACTGTGTACTTGTGGAGAAAGATTCACTATCCGACATAATATCCAAACTGATGGAATTCGTGAAACACATGTTCTGGACTAGTCTCCTTAGACCAGGAGAATTTAAGAGATTCATAAGACGGCATATGTCTAAAGAAGCATTGACAAAGCTCTTTGAAGAGAAGCTGACCGTATACCCATCAAACCCAATCTTCAAACTGATGGAAGAGAAGGGAGTATGGACATACAAATGGCCGCTATAATGGGCCAGTCCAGTTTTCCCGGAGTGGGGCTGAAGTCAACCAGCCCGCCCGGTACCATGACTCCTTGCAAACTCAGGCTCGCAGCCAGACCTGCCAAGAAGAGCACAAGCCACCTATTTCAATGGGTGGTAGTTGACATCGGCTTTATCAAGAAAAGGAATCAATATTGGCGTGCTGAAGGGAGCGTTTCGGGGTTCCCTCCGAAAGCTTATTCTTAGAGTGATCCTTGTTGTGTTCTGGTGGTTGTGGGATGGTCGACATCTTGGTGGACGCAGAAACTCTATCCTTTGTTGCCGCGATGGTGGGTATATTCATAGCTGTTGCAGTCGGTCTTGTCCAATTCAGAAACTTTGTCAAGGCGAGACAGATTGAGATCTACTTGGATCTGTACAACAAGATTATGGAAAAGGATCTACATCGTTGGTCTGTGGAGGTGGCAGTGCTCTGGAAGTGGAAGGATCCAAGCAACTTCTTTGAGAAATACGGTCCTGAAAACAACATGGATGAATTCCTTAAATTTACCGCTGTTACGACCTACCTGGAGAACATGGGGCTCGTCTTGAAGGAAAAACTGGTGAGTGCTCGCATGGTAGCCAATCTGGTTGGCACTACCATCCTAGGCTTCTGGGAGAAATATAAGCCCGTCATCAGGGAGTTTCAACGAAGATACAAACTGCCGAAAGTTATGCCTATGACTGAGTACCTCTACCAGGAAGTAAAGATGGTGCGACCGGAATAGATCGATGGCAATATCGCCTGCGATTGCACAAAAGTCGTTATGTCCTAAAGCTGTCAGTTGAGACCGCCCATTTGATTTGGATCACCATTTTTGACAATTTCCCAGGCATCGCAAGGAGTACCTTGGTCGACTTTGATCTTGGCAGCAGGAGTCGTGGCTGACGCCATGGCCGCGGTTGCATGTTTCCCTTAAGAGACGTGACCGAAGTCCAGTTCTGAATATCGGAGGCATGGATGACTCTTCGACCACCGAAGATCGACCCTATCTCAATAGGTGGTAGTTGAGTCATCCGAAGGCTCGCGCTTCCCTAAACTTATCCCTTCTAAAGATCGCAAACAGCGCTACTCCGATTAGTCCCGTTATGAAACCGCCGATGTGAGCTAAGTGTGCTACGCCTCCAAATTCACCGATTGATGCAGAAGAAATAGCGTAAAGTGTTTCAATCGTAGCATACAAGAGTATGAAGTATATCGCCCTTATTCTTATCAGGAAGTATCCGGTGAAAGTGTAGATCATTCTTTTTGGGAATAGGATAGCGTAGGCTGCCATGATACCGAATATTGCTCCTGACGCGCCTATCCCTGGAATCGCTGAAGCAGCAGGTGTTAATGTCACTGTTAAAACGGCGTTGAAAACGGTTGCACCAAAGCCGCTAATCAAGTAGAACAGGAGGAACCCCATTCTGCCGAAGGCGCTTTCGACATCATTACCGAAGACGAGCAATGCGTACATGTTCATGAAAATATGGGCAATACCTCCGTGCAGAAACATGGATGTGAGAATCGTGTAAAGGTTCTTTCCATTAACCAAGTCAATTGGGGTGGCTCCATAGTTCTCTAAGAGCGACCCCAGGGCGTCAGATGGGAGACTGTATTCAAAAATGAACACAAGTACATTTGTCGCGATAACGCCCAGTGTTAGAGCTGGAAATAGTTTGGAGTATTGTTTTTCCTCAAGCATAGCGGTTTACTCCTTGAGAACGGTTGGATGGAAGTCGAGTAGCTCTCTTGACCTTCTGTATTCAACTACTGTCCTACGTTATTCGCCCTTTTCCTGTCATAGTAAACCTTTAGGGCTTTAATGGCACCATGAATGTCATCAATGTATAGGGGTATGTTGAAATCTTCGGCGATTTTTGCTACTTCCTCCGCTAAGCAGTTTTCAAGTTGGATGCCCGCTAAGATTATTGGTTTACTGTGGAGCTTCTCGATGTTCTTGAGCATCTTCCTGAATTCGAAATGGATCTCTTTGAATGATTCATACAGCACGGCTATGCCATCCACGTTCTCGTCTCTTGTGAAGGCGTCTACGACTGTAAGGTACTTGTCGTACATTTCGGCTCCGCTTAGCATTCTTGGGGGCCAAAGGTCGACTGGGTTTTCAGCTCTAAAGATCCCTGCATTCCTTAGCCTCTCGACGGACTTCTGGTTGAGTTTAGCTAGTTTTAGTCCATTCTCATTCAGCGCATTAACAGCTATAGCTATAGGCCCTGAACTTGGGCTTAGGAGAGCGATGTCTGCACCTTTGAGGGGAGCTCGAGTCAGGGCGAAGATCTTCGCGAGGCCGAATAGCTCTTGGTAGGTTGATGCCACTATGGCTCCACTTTCCTCCAGGCGCTTCACCCAATACTTGTCCGCGCAGTAGACGACGGTAGTCTTCTTCTTCGTTACATCTGGCAAATTATCCAGCATCGCAGATACACGGACAGTCTTCAGGAAGACCGTGATGACACTTGTTTCGGGGTCTTCAGCAAAGTAGCTTAGAATGTCATGTTCCTTCAAGTCGCATGCATTTCCTGGGGCTATGATCTTACTGAATCGGCAAGATGCCGTCTCCCACCAGCCTAGTCCGCCGCTCAGCCCTCCACTCTGAGCAAGGAAGGCTATTGAACCCGGCTTGCGGATACGCAGCGGGAGAATCTGCGTGCTGAACTTTGAGTGAAGATCCGTCAAGCCTGTGGTATTCGGACCAATGATTCGGGTTTCCGTGCCCTTGATCGCCTCTAGTACCTGTTCCTCGTACTTTGCGCCGGCTAAGCCAATCTCCGAGAAGCCTGAGCATTGGACCATAATCGCCTTTACGCCTAGGTTGACGCATCCCTTGATCACTCTCACTGTGTCTTCAGGTGAACAAAGAACTACAGCTAACTCGGGAACCTGTGGTAAGGAACGAATATCCTTGTATGCTTTTACTCCGAGGATGGGTTTTCCGGAAAGGTGAACGGGGAATATTTTCCCAGGGTACTTGATTGCCTTGAGATTTCTTATGACTTGGTTTCCAAACTTGCCTCGCTTGTCAGAAGCTCCGACGACGAGGACACTCTTCGGTGAGAAGAAAGAACTGAACACACTGTTTACATTGGAAGGCAAGAAATAGTTCACCCTCTTTTCTGATCGTGAAGACGCCTCGTCAACTAGGCTACTGTCTTTCGGTAGGTCTCGATTAACAATCACTTTCCACATATTTATCTTATTCAGTATTCGAGCCGCTTCTCTTTTACTTGTGGCTTCTTAGCCTATCCCTCCCCCTCGTCATCGCCATAAATGCCCGCCTAGTCTATTCCATGAAAATTGTTTCTAGCTTACTTCATTCATCGCCAGGTCGAGAGCTGAGCATCCGCCACATCTTGGGCAGCCTGCTTTACTTACAGCAGGGCTTAACCCACACTCGTGAAGTATGTCTGCCAATTCCAGGTAAAGTCTAATCATTCGCTCAGTTGGTGGTGGCTTAATGTTCTCCATTGGGGTCCCAGCGATTGGTCTCAGAGGAACAAGGTAGGGCATAATCCCCAAGTGAGCAAGTACCCTCGAAGCAGATAGTATGTTGTCGTCGTTTTCCCCAAGGCCAGCGATTATGTAAGTGCTCACCTGTCCTTCTCCGAAGAGTTCTACGGCGTACCTCCAAGCCTCAAAATACTCGTCAAGAGAGGTTCTAGATTTTCCTGGGCATATTTTTCTCAGAACATCGTTATCGAATGATTCAACGTGGATACCCACGGAATCAACACCCGCGCTTCGCAATTCGTCCATGGTGATCATTGTCTTAGGTGGCTCGAACTGCACCTGGACTGGGAGAGACGGGTGGATAGCTTTCAACGCCTCAACACTACCGACATAGCTCTTTATGCCCTTGTCATCTGCTGGAGGAGTCCCAGTCGTCAAGGTAAGGTGCCCACATATTCCCTCCGACAAGGCCTCATCCACGACATCAATCAAGTGCCTCGGAGTCTTCCTGGCAATTGTGTTGTTGTCTCTAAGGGAGAGTTCGATCCCACAGAACTTGCATTGCTCACCACTCCTCCAATATACACATGTCTGCAGAATCGTGGAGGCAATACAATCAATGCTATGCCTCAAAGCGATTTTCCACATCGGGATGCCATCGCGTGCCAACTTATCGTAGAACTTCGGCCTCTCCAAAGGCTTAACCCTGTACTCTGCCTCCCCATCGCTTACAACCCATGAATCGCTCCCAAGATTGGACAGGTAAAGCAGGGATTCACGAGCAAACTTCGGCCACGTGGGAGCATTTACGCCTGCGTTATCGTTCAGCTGCAGATAGACTCCTCCGGCTGGTCCAGCGCCTGCTTTCCTACCCTTGTCCAACCCTTCAGGAACCCTGAGCCCCTCACACATCAACCTTACCTTCAGTTCGAAAAGGCTGACCGTGGTGTTTCTTCTAACGATCTCATCAAAGCTCATCCAAACTACCCCAAGCAGGCACCATAGACAGTAATAAAAGTACTCATAGCACTATTTCTCTTTTTGCAAACAAGGAAAACATTAGACCCAATTGTCTTAATTTCTCGTAACAACGATTCATATCAATCACCGCAAGGAGACCACCCTTTTCAAAGTTTTGAGGAATTGCGTTGAGTTTTTAAGCCTCCGTATGGCGATACTAGCTTGGGTATAAGGTTGCTGACTGGGCGTAAAACCCGCGCAAAGCCAGTCACTCGGCGGAGCGGGGGAACCCAGATTTCCGCTGAGCGAGACGCAGTAAACCGTCTCGGCTGTCCAGATGCGGGTGATGTGAGTTTGGCGGTGCCACATATCCATCACCTAAATGGAAAGCCACCGTCTCAAGACGGTGGTAGTTTACTAGCTCATTCTGCCTTGAGGCATTACGGCATTAGAAAAAGTTGGAACAAAGGAATAAACTGGGATTCATGGTGTAAGATAGTAGTTTCTCATTTGTCCTTATCCTCCTCTTGAACTTCCTTGAACTCCGCGTCGACCACATCTTCGCCAGTCCTAGACGAGGAACTAGGTTGCTCTTTCCGTTGATTTCCCGAGTATCGCGACTGCTCCTGCTGCTGCTGTTGTTGCTGCTGTGCTGTTTGTTGCTGCCCTGCTTGTTGATACATTGCCGCGCCTGCTTCCTGGAGCACTTTGGACAAATCCTCCATCTTTGACTTGATCCTTGAAGTATCCTGTCCGCTGAGCGCCTCCCTTAACTCCTTGACGGCTTTCTCAATTCTATCCTTGTTGTCTTTGGACACCTTGTCGCCTAAGTCTTTAAGCATCTTCTCCGACTGGTAGATCATCGAATCAGCGTTGTTACGTGTCTCAACTTCTTCCCTCTTCTTCTTGTCCTGCTCAGCGTACGTATCCGCTTCCCTCACCATGCGCTCCTTCTGATCACCAGCCAACTTAGTGGAAGCTGTAATTGCTATCTCCTGCCTATTCCCAGTCGCCATGTCCTTCGCAGCGACGTGAAGTATCCCACTTGCATCTATGTCAAAAGTAACCTCAATCTGAGGAACTCCTCTGGGCGCTGGAGGAATACCCGTAAGGTTGAACATCCCAAGCGATATATTGTCTGTCACCATCGCTCGTTCTCCTTGAAGAACATGTATGGTCACCGTATTCTGGAAGTCCGCCGCGGTTGTAAACACCTGGCTTCTCCGCGCTGGTACTGTCGTGTTGCGATCCATTACCTTGGTCATGATTCCACCAAGGGTTTCAACACCCAGCGAGAGAGGAGTAACGTCAAGAAGCAATATGTCACTGATCTCACCGGCTAACGCCGCACCCTGTATCGCAGCACCGATACACACACACTCCATCGGGTCAAGGCCTCGCTCAGGCTTCTTTCCGAGCATCTGCTCGACGAACCTATGAACAATGGGCATCCTCGTCGGTCCACCGACAAGAATGATCTTGTCTATGTCCTGGGGGCTCGATTTGGCGTCGGCTAAAGCTGTTCTTAGTGGCTCCTTGCATTTCTCGAAAATGGGAGCCACAAGTTCTTCAAGCTTGGCTCTAGTCAACTTGTAGTTAAGATGCTTGGGGCCGCTCGCGTCAGCGGATATGAAAGGTAGGTTGATCTCCGTCTCCAAGACCGTGGAGAGCTCTATCTTCGCCTTCTCGGCGGCATCCTTCAAACGGGGCATCGCCATCTTGTCGTTTCTCAAGTCAATACCTGTGTCCCTCTTGAAGAGGTTGGCAATGTAGTCGGTGACCGCTTTATCCATGTCTGTTCCGCCAAGATGCGTGTCTCCATTCGTCGCTTTTACTTCGAAGACGTTGTTCCCGAATTCCATGATCGTAACATCGTATGTTCCCCCGCCTAGCTCAAACACAAGGATCTTCTGTTCCTTTCCAGCCTTGTCAACTCCATAAGCTAGAGCTGAGGCCGTAGGCTCATTGATCAACCTTATAGTCTTGAGACCAGCAATCTCAGCTGCATCCTTGGTTGCTTGTCTCTGGTTATCATTGAAGTGCGCTGGAACAGTTATCACAGCCTTCTCAATTTTCTCCCCAAGAAAAGCTTCAGCATCTCTCTTTATTTTCTGCAGAATGAACGCGGAGATCTGCTGCGGAGTATACTCCTTACCGAAGACCCTGATCTTCTCATTACTCCCCATCTTCCGCTTCGCTTCAAAGACGGTTCCATCAGGGTTACTTATGGCCTGACGTCTTGCAGGCTCACCTACCAACAACTGGCCATCCTTCGTGAAGGCGACCACCGAGGGAAACATCTTGCCGGCAACAGTGACTCCTTCAGCACTCGGGACGACCATCGGTCTCCCACCAATCACTACTGCAGCAGCAGAGTTGCTTGTTCCAAGATCTATTCCAAGAACCTTCTCCTTCTTTCCAGCTTCCTTCCATTGCTCTTTGGAATTTCCACCCGTCGAGGAAGACATTGATTTACTCACCTCTCTTCATGCATCAGCAAGAACCTTGCTCGATTACTACAAAGCGTGTTAAACCCGTTCACCCAACCCGAAATAAGAGTTACAGACGTGGTTGTGCGATGCCCTCATTAGTCTCGGATCTTACGCTCCCTTATTAATTCCTTTGTCTTCATCACTTCGAGTTTCATTGCCCTCTTCGCCTGACATTTTGCCTTCACCTTCGGGATCGGGGCACTTCTCAATTGGCTTTGCCACAGCAACCATGCTGGGTCTAAGCACTCTCCCTTCAAACATGTAGCCGGCCCTATGCTCCTCAACTACCGTATCAGCAGGATACTTGTCCGTCCTAGTAACCGCGACGGCTTCATGAATCTCTGGATCAAACTTCTTCCCAAGCGCTTCAATC
>JAUQYT010000323.1 GCA_030587605.1 Candidatus Njordarchaeum guaymasense | reverse complement strand
GAGCAGGGCGTATCCTTCGTCACCCTCGGTTAGTTGTATTCGAACGTCAGGTAGTCCTTCTTTCTTCAGAATCTCTGTTCCGAATTTCTTTGCGCGCAAGATTTCTGAAGCTGGCCACAATTCTCTTCCGAACCCCCCCGCGCCTAGTTCCCTCAGGAAGGAGGTTGTCGATTCTGCTGGCGTAGAAACGCATGAAATGGTATCCGAAGCTTCCTTTAATTGCGGTTAGTTCTCCAGCCACACTGTCAAGCTCATATTTGACCTTGTTGAGATCCGCGGCTAAGTTCTGGATTGTCGATTCATGTTGAGCAAGCTCCCCCTTAGCTACACTCAACTCCTCAGCCAACCTTGTCTTCTCAACCTCCAAACTCTTAACCGCTGATTCACTCTGAGCAAGACTCATCCCAACCCTGTTCAGCTCCTCAGCCAACCTTGTCTTCTCAACCTCCAAACTCTTAACCGCTAATTCATGTTGAGCAAGCTCCTCAGCCAACCTTGTCTTCTCAACCTCCAAACTCTTAACCTCCGTCAGCTTCAACCATTCGCCTTCTTTGTACCATTCGGCATAATCGGCTAGGGCGCCGCTGCCGCTATCTCGTCCATCGGCGAGCGAATCCCTTGCCCATTCCAAGAGTCGAGAATACTTGCCACTCATGACTTCTGGGAACGCTGATTGGAGGTCGGGACGACTCGTGTACAGTGCAAGCAACTTACCCATGGGTTCTGCAAAGTACTTCATCAGTTTCTCCGGCGGCTCCTTCTCCAGAGGAATTGACAGTGAAGGCAATGAAAATTCCGTGCGTAAGACTTCGCTTTGAACCATTTCTTCGCGTAGTCGATTCTGCTCTTGCCTTTTCCAGTCGTATTGCGGGTAGAGCTCCCTTATGAGGTCGACGACTGTGGCTTCCAAATCTGTGTTGGGTAGACGCGTCCTCAAATATGGCCTTTGACTCAAAATAAAGTAGTATAAACTTCGAAAAAGTACGTAATCAACAGGTAGTCTACCTTTCCACTCCCATTCGTTGTCTATGAAGCCGTATTGCTTTGTTCGATCATTCCAAACTATGTTCCAAAACGTGAAGTCGAAGCTATCGCCGGCGAGAAGTGGATAGCCTTCCTTGTCCGTAGCGGTCGTTGAAAACGCTTCCACCAGACTCCTGTGATATCGCTTGAAGATGCGCAGCAAGGCTTGGTAGGTGTCGCTTTCGAACAAGGCCTCGTACAGATGATATGTCTCAATATCTCCAGGCACCCATCTCTTTGTGGCCGCCCTTTGGCGAAGTACATTCGACTGTACTGGAGAGTCGGAGAGTCGAGTCTTTTCGATTCTTGGTTTTGGGTCTGCGTATAGCGAGGTGATTCGCTGATATGCTAACGCCCTTCCTGTGGTAAGCTTCCTCGCAATCCATTTTGATCTGATTCTGGCCCTGGGTGATTTTGAAGCAAGGATAAGAAATGAATTGGCAAACTCATACAAGAGGTTCGCTCTGCAAATTTCCCTGATAGCCAGATTCTCGTGCAGGGAGTAGTTTCTCTTTCCGCTATAGTCTTCAAAGGGGGAACCTATCCAGTTGTGAAGAAAAAGCGAGTCTGGTGACATATCGGTTTCATGAATTATCGTTTTGGCTAGCTTATAGTCGGGGAATGGGTAGTAGAATGCAAGATGGTCAAAGCCCGCCTGGCACATTAGGCTCCGCAGTTCTTTCCTGCTGAATGTGATAGGAGAATTCTGAGTTGGGTAGCCATGGATGCTTTCGAAGAGTCTGCCTGTATGGTCTTCGCTGCAGCCACTCCAGTACTTGAGGCCCAGGGCATTTTCTATTGCCAGCAAGAGAATGCCATCTTTCCTAAGCCCTGAGGATGCCAATTTCAAGGTTGACAGGCAAGCATCTGCTCGACTTCGCCCAGAGATTTCGAGTAGTGGAGCGTATTCCAAGACACCTACCAATGTTACGAGATCGTACTTTGGCTGAACATCAAGATCCCTGAACGGTGCGGCATATACTGCAACATTGGACAAGTCTCCACATCTCTTCTCCGCAACTCGTGCACGGAGAAAGCTACCTTCAACAGCATCCACCTTCGCGAAATTCTCCCCCAGGTAGCGAGTCAACGCACCGCAGCCTGCCCCCATCTCAAGAACCTGCGCCTTGCGCGGGAGATGGTCAAGGGCTCTTAGCAAATTCGCCCTTTCGCTGCTTAGATGATACCGCGACGGCCAGTCGGAAATGGCGTTCTCCAGTTCCTTGGAGGTTGAGCTCAAATCGGTTGCGGCTTCGATGATTCTCAGCAGGCGCATCTCGACGTCGAGGCCGTCCGAGTACTCGAAGGCGCTAGCAGAGCTACCTTTTAGCACGTAGACTCCGCTATTGTCATCAAGCACGAACTCGTCTAATCTCATCCGTCTCTCGCGAAACGCATTGAATCAGCCTTCAATTAAGGTTGTGGTTTTCCATAGCTGTTTCCCCCTCGTTTCCAGCTGAATGTTTGTTTGCTGTTTTGGTGGCTGTTTCCTGTGAAGGCTTGGATCGATGTTTCAAGGGTTTCAATATTCAGACTGGGGTGGAGGCCGATATTTGGCGATGGCTTGCTTGAAGATGTGTATCGAGTCGAATGCCCAACGCCTTCAGGAAGCCCTCTGTCACCCTACAGGGCAAATGGAGAAGTACGCGCACGTAGCCTAGAAGCCTGACGAGGATCTATAGGCAAACGTATCATCCACCCTTCTTCCCAGCGTTACACACGTGCACTTGGCGTTTGAATACACATAAACGTTGCAGACAAGTGAACAGTAATTCCATACGTCGATGGCACACTGAGCAGACATGCGTTGCTGCCGAGGAGCAGAGAATGACAATCTCCATCCGTAATGTTATAGTGACGCGTTGGATGCATAGGTAGACACCTAGAGACGTGGGAAATCGTCATGAAAACCTTGCTCGATTACTTCCGGAGGAAACCGCCGTTCATCCTAGGCATGATGAGTGTGTACAACGAGTATGACATAATAGAGCATACGATTCTTCATATGCGCGCTCAAGAGGTGCCGTTGGTTGTCATAGACAACGGATCGACAGACGGAAGCTTCGATGTCTTGGGCAGATATGTTGGGAAAGGTATAGTAGAACTGGCAAGGCTGGAGACGGAGTTCTTCGAACTGGGCTTGCTGCTCAGAACCCTGTACAAGATGGCTCAGAAGTACGGATCGGACTGGCTTCTCATGGTTGACGCTGATGAGTTCCTTGAATCGCCTTTTCCTTCTCTGAGTCTAAGAGAGGCGGTGGAACTTGAAAGCTCAAAAGGTTACAACCTGATACAGTTCAACCATTTTGAGTTTTGGCCAACTGAGAAGGATAGGGATAGCTCGGAGCCCAATGTCACGAAGCGAATTAAGTACTACTCTTGGGATGATGATTGGCAGTTCAAATGCTTCAGAAACTATCCGGGGATCAACATCGATGAGACAGGTTCGCATCTTCCGATATTTCCGCGAGATGTGAGGGTGAGACTTTCGCCACACAAATTCACTATGAGGCACTATGCGATTCGGTCATACAAGCAGGGATTAAGAAAGGTTTTTGATGAAAGGCTAGCGCGTTATCCTGAACATGAAAAGAGGAAGTGGGGGCTTCATAAGTATGTGAATTTCGGGAAGGAAGAACAGTATTTCATCATCAGCTCTTCAATGCTGACCAGGTATGATGAGGATGGGAAATGGGCGCTCGAGCGAAAGTTTGATGGTCATAGAGGCTACGGCCTCCCCAGTCTGACTTCCTCTGAGGAAGTCGAGATGGAGATGGAGAAACATAGAAAACTGATTGAGTCAAGACATGAATAGGCTGAGCGAAAGCGTTTGATGTTCTTTTACGTGCGTGTTTCGGATTCCCCTCCGGTCGTGTGAGATATCGCTCACTATGAGTATTTGTACGCGTAGACCATCGTGATTTCGTCGGGCTGAATGTAACCGTCTTTGTAGCCATCCCGCTCTAAGTCTGCCCACTGAAAAACGTAGCAGCATTTGTCCAAGTTTTCTATCTCACGGAACTTTTCCTTGAAGTAGATTCCAGCAGCCCAGGTTCCCTTCCAGCCAATCCCATACAGGATGTATACTTTATTGTTGTTGCTGTCGACAAAGCTTTGTATCACGAATAGGTTCTTGTAGTTCCTGTCGTCGTGTTCAGTCATGTAGGCGACCAAGGTGGGTTCCGGTTCCTGAGTATACCATCTGTTTGTGTAGAATCCGTAGATGATCGTTCCGTTCTTGTCAGGAAAGCTAGCGTAATAGAGGGGGGTTGTACCTGAAACTCTCTCATAGTAGTATACGCAGTAGTTTACATAGAGACCGCCCAGCAAGACGATAGTCTTGTTCGTTAGCTTTGGCTTCCCTCTGTTCAGGACACTGTCCTGCCCGGTCTCTACCCACCTCTCATCTGAGTCGAAGCCAAAATTCTGCGTTGCGTTTGTTTTGCTGAATATCATACCGGCGGCTGCGGCGTCATAGGCCGCCATAGGGTTATTGATGGCTTTCATCCGGTTCGGGTCTGGCAGAATGAAATAGACATTGCCTTTCAGAGCCCAGACCACATTGCTCATGATGCTCTTCACAGGAATCAGTTTCTGAATCTGCTCCGGCGGGGGTGGTTGTTGGCTCAAGGACTTTGATGTAAGCATTGTCAAGACTAACAGAAGAAGAACACTGACCGTGAGCTTTTTCACAGGCCTCCCCATCACGGACACGCACGTAGCATCTGGTCCAACAGTTTAATATAACTTCCTGAACAGTGTGTTTATATGTTTAACAATTCAGGTGGTTGGCTGGCTTGCCTGAACCCATGAGAAAGAAGGTGGATAGGATCATATCCCTGCTAGAGAGGATGGATGAGAACATCGAGACTTTCACAAAAGCCTCCAGAAGACATGAAGAAGCTCGGGTTGGGTTAAAACAAGTCGCCGGGATAGACATACTCAGTTTGAACGGTCACCTCCAAAAGACAATATTAGAGTTGTTAAGGCTGGGTAAGGGGACGGCAACAGATGTCGCTGCTAAAACACATCGAAGCAGGGCTTTAGAGAGCCTATACTTGAACCAACTGACGCAGATGGGTTATGTGGCCAAAGAGAGAGTAGGCAAGACAGTGAACTTCTCCATCCCAAGGTGACCTCATGCCACCTTTCTAGATCTCAGTCAAAATGGACGATTCAAGGCTTAAATGGTCGCGTCTAACTCTAGGAGAGCCGTTGAACTGCTATTGAAAGGACTTGAGGATGTTTGGGCTTCGCCTTGACAGTTCACTCCCACAAGGGTGGAACAGGTAAGACTTCGATAGTGGCGAACCTCGCAGCTATATACGCCAAGAAGGGCTACGACACATGCCTCGTAGACTATGACTTTAGGGCTCCAAGCCAGCACGTCCTGTTCGAATCTGAGCCTTCGCATTGGATAAACGATTACCTTGAAGGTAAGTGCAGTTTCGAGGAATGTCAAGTAGATCTCACAGATCGGTATCGGACGAAAGGGAAACTTGTGCTTGCCTTCTCAAACCCTGATCCTCAAGCAATCCTCGACATGATTACTAAGGACAAAGCTTGGCAATCCAAGGCTCTGAAGCGGATAATGGAAGCAAGGGACACCTTATTCAATGATCTCGGCTTTGAGGTCCTTATTTTCGACACAAGTCCAGGTATCCATTTCTCAGCCATAGACGCGGTTGCGGTGTCTGATGCCGTAATACTGGTCATGAGAAACGATAGCATCGACCTTTCCGGGGTGAGGTTGATGGTTAAGGCCATATATCAGGCATTGGGCAAGAAGACCTCTCTGATCCTAAACAAGGTGATCTCAGAGAAGATCGCAGAGTGCGGAATGGATAGGAAAATCGATCGAATAGAAGAGTTTGAACTCACGAAGTCGCTGGGTTTTGACTACCCTATTTCTGCTGTAATCCCGTGCTACTGTGAACTCATGCTGGACGGAGGCCGGAGCATCCAAGCCTTTCACAATCCAAGCCATCCTTTCGTCGAGAAGCTCACAGTAGTTGCCCAACGGTATGAGCGTCCTGACCTTCGCGCTCAGCCATGATGGACATTTCCGAGGCAGCAAACAACTCAGGTGAGCAGTTGCCTCAGCCTTTTCAATAGCTCATAGAGGAAAGTGCGGATACGTGTCTTGACGCCAAGTTCCTTTCCGCCCTGACGTACATACTTCCTAGCTTCTTCCAAATGCTCCAGAACCTCGCTGATGGTAGGGAGTCTAGGCTTTCTCCTGGCATAGATGGTGAGGGCGGCGACCAGTGCGATCATCACAGCCACGTAGAAAGGGGTAAGGTTCAAGACGGGTCTAATCGTCACCCTGACAGCCTCACCATCAGCAGGTAAGTGGCTTCGACTTCCACCATAAGAGGCTCTGGCCTGATACTCACCGAAGATAGTTGATGTCCATCTATGAGAGAAGGACCCATCCTCTCGCGTGATGACTATGACAGAGGCCTGCGGCGCCCCCTCAAGTTTTTCACTCGCCCTCCAAATGTTCAGAGTGATCGGAGCTCCTGCCAGCGCCGGCTTCAAAAAGCCGCTAAAGGAAACCTCTTCTCCCGCCTCAACATTGGATGGATTCGCAATGAGTTCCAGACGGGTCCTAATCTTGTACTTTACAATGATCCTGGCGTGGGCAGGAAGCGTGAGGGGATGAGTAAACTTGGAAAATGCGTGGGTCGCATTCAACTCGTTACTGAAGCAGAACCACAGGAAGTACATTCCAGGTAGTTTCGGCACCTTTATGGTGAACTCGACAATGATCTGTTGGCTTGGAACATAGATGAACCTCCGCTCTGCAGGTAGGTAGAGCTGCTCCCCTGGAACTCCGTCGTATACGAGGAAACCTATTGGAGGTGGCCACTCAGCCGTCCACGAGGGTAGGAGGAAGAGCTGCCATCTCTGGGTGGAGTTAAGTCCAAGCGACCAAACCTGGCATCTAAGCCTGCCCTTCACCTCTTCTTCAGGGTCAACGGTTACTGACTGGTCTTCCTCAGGGGACGTTAGGTTCAGATCCAAGTTCCTCAATATGAGCGTCTCAGAATACTCTGTGTTGTTGTTGGCCCTGCCTCCTGACGGTAGGGACATTAGCTGAGGCCGAGTTTCATCGGTTACTAGGATGAAAGTTTTTGCCTGCGCTTTCTCTGGTCCTACCGAACCTTGAGCTCCAACCTCCAATACGCCCTCGAACTCCATGCCTTGGGCTACGTAGGTTGAGTAGCCCGGTGCGGCTTTGATTACATCATACTCTAAGTATCCTTCGGCCCACCTCAAGTAGATCTTCAAGTCGCAGGCCTTGTTGACCCAGTAGTTCACAACTATCTGCTCATTCAGCTGGTACTCGTACTTGTTGGTTGAGACGAGGAGGCTCAGCCGTTCATCCTGATATGCCACGGCAGCCGTCAGTGTCAGGTACAGGATCAAGACGGAGAGCATCGTTTTCACATGCAATTCTAACGGACTCACCGCCTCTCTGACAATCTCCTTCTGGAAGGGGTGCCCGAGAAGAAGCCGGAGGCCGAGACATATAAACCTCAACAACTCATCCTACTTGTTCTCGCGCCCTGCCTAGTATTGCTGAGCTCAATCGAGTTCGTCACCGGAAAACGTAGAAGGTTGCGACGTGGATCTGTCTCGTTAGCGTGATTCTACAGTGGACCCGAATCATGGGAGTCTATTCGAATGGGAAGAGAAAGACCTGGTCGTTCAAGTTAAGCGTCTGTCTGTCATCTAGTAAGCTGCTAGGGCCTCCGATCTCCTAATCTCTTTTGTTGTCAGGTCGACCTCGAGGCCCAAGTTCTCAAGTGTTGTTGCTCCCAGGACTTCGGTGTCGCCCCTCCTAGCAAACACTATAACGCAGGGAAATCTCACTCCCAGCATTTCAACTTCAGCGAATCCAACTTGCCTTTCGACTCTTGTCCCAGTTATTGTGCGGAAACCCATAGTGTATCTCGGTTCGACACCTAGCTTCTGAAGGGTGTCCGCGCTAATCCAAGAGTGAAGAGAGCCAGTGTCAACAAGTAACCTCAGGGTTTCCTTGCATTTAGAGCCTTGAACGATTGCTTGTGCTTCTGTTAATCCCAAGTTCTTCTCACTCTCATGACGAAAACTCTCTTATAAGAGTGAAATCCAGAGCGATACTGAGCTATCGTCTTTGAAACGCTAGTTCAATTTGCTCTGAGCTTCGCTTTTCAGGGCAAAAACGGGCAAGAAAGAGTCCCTTTCCCCTTGCGTATTGCTGTCTCGTAAGCCTTCTGAGTAAACAAAAAGTATCACGAGTACAGAGACTTCATCAAATCCTTGTTTAGGAAGATTATTCTGCTTGTTTCGAGCCTTGGCTTGAGTGAACCTGCTGAAGCTACGGAAACATGCTCTTCCTCTTCCGCTGGAGTCGCAAAGAAAAGCAGCGATAATATGAGTACATTGCAGCCCGTGAGTTGACTTGAAACTGCAAGCGCCTCGGTGTCAGCTAAAAAGGAGAGGTAAGTTTCGGGAGATTTCGGATCGTTTCCTACCGTGTGATTGTGTTGGAGCTTGAGGCGTATGTTTCGTCGCCCTGAAAGATTATTGTTGCTGAGTTCCAGAAGAAGAGGAATTCCAGGCTCCAGTAGCCGTCATACCTCGTCTGCAGCTCGTAGGTCGCTGTCCACCACGTTCCTGTGTAAAGGTAGGTAACCGTTAGCCTGACCGGCTTGTACGTGAGGTATGCACCTGTGTCCGCACGTCTTAAGTAGCCTTCGAACTGCCTATTGCCAACATAGCTTATCGTGATAGTCGTTGGTATCTTCGCGGTGACTTCGTACTGAATAGTTGTGGAAGTTCCGGTCAGATCTTCGTCCTTGGAGAAGGTGGCAGTGATTGTGTACGTGCCTTCTTGCGACGGGCAGTTCGTGGTCACGGAGAATTGACCTGGATTCGCGTAATCTGTTGTGACGACGGTCCTGAAGCCCCAGCATGTCGCTATCTCAACGGGTTTACCGACAACCTTACCCTGCCAGATACTGCGCCAAGAACCGTAAACAGTCCCAGAAATAGTCACAGGGTTGTTTGGATAGCCAGGCTTGGGCGAAGCGTCCAAGACGATCCAAGTACTACCTTTCTCGCCAAGCGTGCTGACCGTTAATGTAAAGGAGGTGGCGCGTGTCAACCCTCCCCCTGTGCCGATCACAGTTATCGGGTATGAGCCTATCGGTGCGGAGGAAGAGGCGGTGATCGTGCAGGTACTTCTGCATGTTGGAGTTACAGTGCGAGGATTGAAAGATATGATCACAGCAAACGCTATGCCAGTAGTGCCAACATCTGCGGAGAGGGTCACTGCTTGGGTCATCCCCGAGAGAAGCGTAACGATTATGGTGTTCGAGCCTGAACCGCCCGGGGTAACCGTGATCCCGTCGCTACTAGTCAAACTGAAATCGAATAGGGCGGCGGGGTCAACGCTGGCATTACCTCTCTGATATGCAGCGGAAACAGTAAGAATCCACAGAACACATATCACGGACACAAGTACAACTGCTCGACTTACTCGCATAGCTTGGATCCCACTCCACCTTAGCTTGGAAGCTGTTGGACCGAGAAATGGCTTAAAAAAGCTTTGTCGTTCCTGGGAATCAAACATGTTCAGAAT
The DNA here is from genome assembly GCA_030587605.1 of Candidatus Njordarchaeum guaymasense. Taxonomy (GTDB): domain Archaea; phylum Asgardarchaeota; class Njordarchaeia; order Njordarchaeales; family Njordarchaeaceae; genus Njordarchaeum; species Njordarchaeum guaymasense. Next base: position 396 of record JAUQYT010000323.1, on the reverse strand, counting down.
CGCGATCTATTGATAGCCGATGCGTCAAGAAGTTCGAGGTTGGCTATTTCCGTTTTTCAGGTGTGATGCCGGATCCCTGCTTAGTGCCCATTTATCTGGGAGGCACCGGTATCCTTTCAAAGGATCCACAGAACACTGTTATGTTATCACAGCAAGCATCTTCGATTTCAGACCATGATGTTCAATTGTCTGAGAACTTCATCAGTTGTCTTTCTTGCTTTCCTAGCTCTATCCAACGAGTCTGAGGCGTGGTCTTCTCTGTATATGTCGCTTGGCAGTATCCCTGCGCTCGGCTCACCGTAGCTCGATCTACCATGCTCCGGAGCCATCTCCCTAGCCAGATCAGCAAGTTTCTTCACATCGTCTACCGATTGAGCGGGTAACCTAGCTAGTAAG
>JAUQYT010000294.1 GCA_030587605.1 Candidatus Njordarchaeum guaymasense | reverse complement strand
TCCAAGAGGTACATGGAAGGCGCCGCAGAGATCTTCGTCGACTTGGCGAGGACACTCGAGGATATCACGTTGGAAACCTCACTCAAAGAAGCTGGTATCAAAAATATAACCGTGCAGGATACCCAGACAAAAGAAAAGGTCCGGGTCACTAGTGTGGAGTACTTGGCGGCTCTCCTTCTTAGGTTTGCTGCCGCCGTCTGGACTCAGATGGCAATGAAGCTAACTCCTTCAGTGAAAGGTTGGGCGCTGGGGTACGATGCAAGCATAACGGTTGACTTCGGGAAACCAACAGTGAAGATGGAGGAGTATTTTGCAGATGAGAGAATCAGGTCGCGAGAGTTCTACGAGTTTGAGAGAGCCTACACAGAATTGATGGGGCTCTACAGACACGGGATATCTGTCCGCGACTGGTACCTCAACGCGGTTTCTTGCCTTAGAGCTGCTATGATAAAGGTTAGAGCAGTTCAGGAAGACAGGAGGGAGAAGATACATAAGTATATGGATCCAAGCCACTTGGAGGGTTTGGCCTTGGGCCTTAGGGGGGAAGCGCAGTTCTGGCAATTCAACATCTCGGAGAGGTTGCCGCAGCTGACTGAAAAGGTTAGAAGTTATTTCAATAGGGACAAAGAAGAAACTCAGGGGTGGCTTGACGGCATAGTAGCCTCAGAGCTGGAGCTCAAGCAGTTTCTCGACTGTCTGGAGCTATACAAGAACTTGGGGGACGGATTTGCAGGGGCCCTAAGACTCTACAAGGAAGCTGCTGAAAAGTGTCTAGCTGGAAAAGACCAAGATACGATAAATAACAGGATTAAGGAAACGGAGAAGCTTACCTCGAACAACCCCATTGTGTTTGTATTAGATCCAAAGCCAGTCCTATGACCACAAATGCTAATAATGAACTAAATGAGGTATAGGGACAAGCCAATGTCCAATCTTTATTTCGAGACCATATCCTCCCCCTACAAGCTCCGCGACCTCCTCAGACGACGAGAGAATTTCATGAAGAAACTAGGAATGAAGCATGGCTTCGAACTCCTAGATTACGCCTATTGTTCCGGGAGTCACATCCCTGACGCTGCAAAACTTCAAGTGGAGCTTACGCTTTGGATATTCAGTCGTTCGCAACCAGCAGGGCTGGCTATCTGTCGCCCTAGCTTTCAATCTCTCTCCTCTCACGGACTTGCTTTCCGTAGATCCGTGACGATCCAACATAACGCCTGCGCCCAAGACCGCGATTAGCATGATTACTACGACCACCATCACGATTACCGGTGTTGAATTCCCTTTCGTGTACCACAGCTTATCTGTGGCATTCCTGGCTACTTGGCGAGTCTCTGTTTTCTCAGTGCCTCCAGCCAACTGGATCGATCGAAGTAGACTTCGTTCCTTGTTACTTTTCCGCCTATGACCTCGACGATGTCCATTCCATTCTCGGTTATCACTTCGGATCCCACGGGGATTGTGGCCTTCCACTTGGCTACGAAGCCAGCATCGGTCGGGAACAGCTCAAGAGGTTCCCACTTCCAGTTCGGGTTCGCTGCGAGCAACTTCTTGAAGTAAGGCAGGATCTGGTCGTGTCCCTTCAGCCCCGGCTTGTTGGCTGGGTCAAGATAGAACGCGTCCTCTGAGTAGAACTTAATCAATTTCTCAGGGGCGTTTCCTGTCCACGCTGGCAACCACCTTGCCAATAAATCCGCTATTTCTTTCTTCTTCATCTCTCGCATCACCTAACTAGAAACCCTAATTGCCTGATCGATGGATCTCTTTCGAGTTCTGAATATAGGTTATGTCATTGTGGTTTCACAAACCTTAAAACCCTTAGCCTCATAATTAGATAAAGTAAACCAGAGCTTGAAACCTGTGTTTTAGGAGGCGTTTAGCGCTCATCAACACAGATAGTGGCAGCGGCAGTAGTAATGCTGGCGTTGGCGGCAACAAGGGTGACAGAAATAGGAAGAATGTTGTTCTTGTGACTGCAGCACTGCCCTACGCAAATGGAGACCTGCACATCGGTCATGTAACGAGTACCTACATTCCTGCTGACGTTTATTCGCGATTCAGGCGTCTCAAGGGCGACGACATTCTCTTTGTGTGCGGTAGTGACAACCACGGAACACCAATCGAGGTTTCAGCACTGATTATGGGCAGAAAGCCTGCCGAGCAAGCAGGGTATTACAGGTCGAGGTACGTAGAGGACTTTGAAAAGCTGAATATCTCTTTTGACAACTTTCACTACACGGATAGTGATGAAAATCGTGTTCTAACCGAGCAGTTCCTGAATGCTGCCTACGACAAGGGATTCATCTACCGCAAGGAAGTTCAGCAATGGTACTGTGAGAAAGACAAGAGGTTTCTCCCGGATAGATTCGTGAAGGGGAACTGTCCATATTGCGGAGCCGTGGACCAGTATAGCGACGCGTGCGAAAACTGTGGACGGGCAATAGAGTCAGGCAAGATAGTCGACCCACGTTGTATCCTCTGCGGATCTCCGCCCGTTACGAGAAAGGCAAACCACTTCTTCTTTAGGCTTAGCGCTCTCTCCGACAAATTGTCTACTTGGCTTTCCAAGTCCGAAGACAGAGATTTCCCGAAGGGAGTGGTTCACTACGTGTTGAACTGGATTGAGGGCGGCTTAGTAGACTGGGACATTACAAGGGAGGACTACTGGGGCTTCAAGTTACCTTTCAAAGAAGCTGCTCCCAACCAGTACGTGTACGTCTGGTGGGACGCGCCCATCGGATACATCGCGTCTACCGTGAATGTATGCGGTAGGTTGAAGCGGAAATGGGAATCTTACTGGAAGAGCGCTGAGTCCAAGATAGTTCACTTCATCGGCAAGGACATAGTCTACCATCACCTGCTCTTCTGGCCAGCTATGCTCACAGTCGCAGGTTACCCGTTGCCCAAGAAGTATGTCGTGAACGGCTACCTTACTCTTGAGGCTAAGAAGATGTCCAAGAGCAGGAAGTGGTACATTTCACTGCGCTACATACTTGACAGGTACCCTTCGGACTATGTCAGGTTCTACCTGGCGTCTAAGGCGGCTAACAGCATAGGAGACAATGACTTCAGCTGGCAGGAATTTCGAGATAGGATTAACACGAGCCTAGCGGACGCGATAGGAAACCTTGTGAACAGGGCTTTGACTTTCATAAGAAGCAATTTTGGCGGCGAAGTTCCTGAGCCCAAGAGTGGTTCCGACGCAAGAGAAGAAAAAGACTTCAAAGAATTCATCTCGAAGCTTCCAGACGAGATCGGGGAACTTTACGAGTCAGTCAACCTCACGAAGGTCATAGGCAAAATAGTTGACTCATTTGGTGAAGCGAACAAGTACTTCAACGCTAGGGAGCCTTGGAAGAAGATAAAGAGCGGAGGCGAGGAAGGGAAAGCATTGGCGAAGACAGCGTTGTACCTTACTGTCAACTTCATCCATGATGCCGCAGTATACCTCTACCCAATCACGCCGAATCTATCAACGCAGATACTAAACCAGATATTCCCATCCAAAAATCAGCCGAACCGATCATGGGATACCGCAGGCAAGTTCGCGGTAAGAGCTGGCACAGTAATAGGGGAACCAAAACCCATCGTCGAGAAGATCAGCGACGAAGAGATTAGGAAGGACATCGAGGCGCTCGAAAAGGGAAAAATGAAGGACGAATAACGGACAGGGAGAACAGTCGTCTCTAGGGCTAGCAAACATGTTATCGATATAATCCAGTCCTCCCGACGTGCGAACAGAAGTCTAGGCCTTGGTGGTTCTCTTGTTTTAGTTGGCTCCGATCTTCCGAATTGCCAGTTTAGGAATTATAGGCGCTTCTTCTTTGGGATATGAAACTTCCAGAAGCGCGCGTATCACTGAGGGGACGCCATCTCTTCTCCCTTGCTCACCTGACGCCAAATCACAATAGTTGCTAGTCGGGAACGCACACCATGATGTGCCATCTACAATACATCTACGTGTTCTGCGATCATAGAACTCGCAATAACTCGATCTGTGCTTAGAGTTGACTACCATGATACTACCCCAAGTCGCTTCTCCCTTTCTATTGCGAAGTTTTATATCGGTTCAACTTTTTCGCGATTATTCGTCATCTTTTCTAAAAATAAGTGTGATCTGCTATAAAAAGCTATTGCAGATCGGTATTACATTGATATTCTCACAAGAACATCACGATCATACATCCAATTTTCTCAAGACTCATTTCAAAACTAGAGTTTTTTTGTTATGGCTATGCTCCAGAAAGCTTCAGTAAGGTACTCCTGAAGATGTTGAAGGCCTCCTGATCGTATAGACAAAAGATTACTTGTTTTAGTCCCGTCTTCTGATTTTGGAGATACAACCTTGTTGTGGCTAACATTATCTTAGCGCATCTTTCCTTGGGGAACCCGAATATCCCTGTGGAGATCGCCGGGAAAGCTATGCTTTTCAGTCCGTGTTTGTCGGCCAGTTTTAGGCTGTTTAGTGTGGCATTTCTGAGTTTTTCGTCTTCGTTTCCTTCCCCGTATCTTGGCCCCACAGCGTGCATCACATGCTTGGCTTTCAGATTGCCTCCAGTAGTGATCACTGCTCCGCTCACGGGGCAGTAGCCTATTTTGTCGCATTCGATTTGGATCTTCCTTCCGCCTCGGCGCAATATCGCGCCCGCAACTCCTCCGCCCATCTTTAGCGCGGAGTTGGCAGCGTTGACTATGACATCCACTTCCATATCGGTTATGTCTTGCTGCAGGATTCTAACCACAGCGTCCTTGACTCTGATTTCGTCAGGAGACTTAGACAATTCTGTGCCTCCTCATGGCTTGTTCTCCCGTAGCGTCTATCTAATGCCCTGCTTGAGAGAATCAACTAGTGAAGACATCGCTTGGGTTAATGAATATTCTGTGCCACAGTACCTCGAATAATCTTGTCCTCCTACGAATGGAGGTTTCTGTTTGCTACAATACTATCGTTTTGTCATCCTACGGGCAAGGTATATTAGCGGCAGAACGAGAGGCATGAGGGCTATTGCGAATATGAAAGGTAACTGGTTCCAATTGCGATACAGTACTCCTCCTATGAAGGGAGTCGCTGCCTGGGACGCAACGATTGGAGCTCCCAGAACTCCGTATATTCTACCCCACTTTTCCCGAGAACTCATGTCGGCTACTATGCTGTAGATAAGTGCATAGAACGCCGGTGACGAGCCCATCAGTATGAAGGTTATTGGAAGGATGTAGAGACTTGACGTTGAGATGAGAATCGCATAAGCTGACCCATAGGCTAGAACAGGTATGGCTGTCAACGCTACCTTAGTGGCGGAAGAGTATCTGTCGCTGATCTTCCCAAGCGTCGGACCTACTATCAGAGCAGATATATTCAGAATGGCGAACATTGTCTGAATAGTGAAGTAGTCGAAATGATACTGTTCACTCAAGTATAGCGGAATGAATGGATACGCCATGAACACAAGCCCATAGAACAGACAACTGTAGGCAAGAACAGGAATCAGCTGCCTGTATGAGCCGCGTTCAGCCTCACGGCTTTCGTCCTTCGTTCTTCCCGCCTTCCTAAGGTTGAAGCCAGCACGATCCGTAGTATTGGGCTTCGAGTCTAGGCTCCGCTCGTTACTTGCCGTCTTGCTGTGAGCGGCAAGGTCCATTGGAAGTCTTGGAAGTAGCAGAACTATGAGAGTGGCTGCGGTGAATATGATGAACGCTACTAGGAACAGGGCTGTGAACCCGTATCGTTCTAAGACTAGTCCCCCGACTAAGGGAGACGGTATCAAGCCTACGTTAGCGGAGGATATGAGCAGGCCGAAAGTCAATCCACGCTTTCCTGTGGGGGAGGCCTCGCTTGCATAGGCTTGAGATGCTGGGACGCCAATCCAGCCAGAAGCGAATATCAGTACCCCAGGGAGCGCAAACAGCCACGAGTTGTTGAGTTCAGCTAACATGTAGGAGAGCGGTGCAAGCCCGGGAAGAACCCAAGAAGCTATTACAAGTTTCCTTCTGTGCCCAGAATCGCTAAGAATGCCTCCGGGAATGTATGTCGCTGCCTGAGACGCGTACATCAGTGACATTACTAGGCCAACTTCGGGCGCCGTCGCGTTTACTGACTTGAGGAAGTTGGGGAAGATGTAACCGTACACGCCGAAACCTAATCCGAAAAGAAAATTGCCAACACCTAGGATATATATTCCCTTCGAGGAGTGGACAGTTCTCATCTCTACGAACCTCATTTTCGTTTGATAAGGACCCTGATTATTCCTTTGTTTCGCAAGAAGCTTAGTGCTTTAAGTGGCTGTTCGTATGACGTTATCGGCGCTTTGTGAAGTCATCATTAGAAGACATAGATAGATTTTAAGTTTCTGGTTCTAGGAACAGCGAAGTTGCCAGGTTTTTCTCGTGATTCTGCCATGTGAGTCCAGGAAGGTTCAACGAAAGTAAAAAATAGTGGGGAACCGTCTTACTCACTGAAACACGAGGTTGCCGAGGGACTAGGAATGAAGGTCGACGTGATTGTATGCACATACAAGAGCGAGAAATATCTCGAGCAGTGCCTAACGAGCATCGAGCAGTTCATACCCTTGAACGAGCTCATCGTCGTGGATCATTACTCGCCTGACAGGACTGTCGAGATTGCCAAGAAACACAACGCCGCAGTCTACTACGAAAAGTATAGCTTAGGTAACGCGAGACAAGTAGGGATCAATCACTCGGAAACGCCGATCTTCATATTCGTTGACTCAGATGTAGTTTTCTATGACGGTAAGTGGTTTCCCAGAGCAGTCTCTATGGTGGGAGAGAATACCAGAGTTGGTGGCCTTGGATTGTGGACACCGACAACCCTGCCCCCCCCTGGAGAAGAAAGTACGTTGACTTCTGGTGGAATAACAGGCTCTGGAAGGATGTCGCAGCCACTTACGGAAGGGGCTTCGTCAACGCCTATTTCATTTATAGGAAAGCGATTGAAGGTATCAAGATACCGAAGTATCTCGGCGCATTTGACAACATATACATGAAGGACTACATGGAGAGCCGCGGATGGGCAGTCAAGGCTATTCAGGTGAATGGCATGCACTTCTATGATTTCCCTGACGAGAAAGCAGCGTGGCTTGGAGCTGGGGAGCGGGTTTTCAAGGGGATTACTCCACTTCCGAGGATCCTGGCGCAGAAGGTATTCCCTGCTCTTTTCAAGGCGGTCCCTCCCGCAATAGCTCATAATGATGCCAAGATCATCATGAGTAACGCGCGATACTGGATCAAATTTCTTAGGGGTTGGTTACACCCAGAGAAGTATCTAGTCATGAAAAGGTGAGAGGACAGTCTCGTTCAGAATATAGCATTTCTTATTTCGTTTCTCCGAAAAAGAAGCGTCCATGTGGCTGGGATTCCATCAGTTGCCCTCGGTCTTCGGCACCAGCCTCTTTGCAAGAATCATAAAGGCGTCCGCGATTCCTGCGTTGTCTTTTGCCGATGTTTCAACGTAGGGCGACTTGAACTTGGATGCGAACTGCGCTCCCTCTTCCTTGGAGATGCCGGCAATTCCCTCAGTCGGGTTTCTCAGGTCCATCTTGTTCCCGACAATAACCATCGGTATCCGTCCTAGCATTCCTTGAACTCGCTCAATCCAGTCAACCAATCGATCCAACGAAGCCTTCCTTATCACATCGAATACGGCGAGCATGCCGCTCGCTCCCCTAAAATAGATGTCTGCAACTTCTTTGAAGTGGGGCTGTCCGCCGAGGTCCCATATCTGAAGAATCTTGTCCTCGGATCCGTTGTTTATTCTCTTGACGGAGAGATCGACTCCAATAGTCATCTTCATGTCCTGTGCGAAGAAGTCATCTACGTACCTCCTCACGAGGCATGTCTTTCCAACACCGCCTTCTCCAACGATAATTACTTTGAATACATTTCTTCGCATCATTACTACTGGGTCCTCCGCTGGTAGAACCACTTGTCGAGTCTCCCAGAGACGCCAGCGTAGAAAATCATTGAACCCACGAGAAGCATCGCTGACCCCAGAACTCTCGTTAGGTCACTTGACGGCGCCATTGGTATGAACTGAAACGGAGAAGCCAAGAGTATAAAAATGAATCCCAGAAAGATACCAAGAACCCTTCCTGCGCCTTTCTCCTTCGCTTTGCTCATTTTTCTCCACAGGGTTCCAAACATCGCACCCGGCAACACTGTGAGCCCGACGGCTGCCGCAATCATGGAGTAAAATAGCCATGTCGGGAGCACAGGACCGAATATGATTGCCAAGATCACGAACGGGATTATTATCGCGAACGGAACGAGAACTAGGGACTTCCACTCCAAGGCATATATAGCCGAAAGAAACAGGAAGCCTCCAGTTACCATGCCAATTGGTATTGAAATCAAGTCTATCCATGGCTGTGGACCAATGTAGAACCAGTGTATGTGTTCACCGATGTTATACATTAGGTAGCTGAGCCCCGCAGTATATGAGAACGCCACGAGCATCAAAGTTTGTCTATACCGATTCTCCCTGTAGCGACCATACAGGTACGATCCCGTTAGGAGGAATACTCCTGCTGCACCTGCCGTCACCAAGAGCGTCATCAAGTACTCTATCGGTAGCATTCCCAAGAATTGTAGAACTATCGCGAACTCTGATACGACTATGGGTATAGTGAGAGTGTATCCAATGATCTCGCCACCGACCTTTCTCTCAGAGTATCTGAAGAACCAGTAGATGAAGGACAGTCCCATGACTGCTAAGAATAAGAAAATTACCGTATATCCAGAGAAGGCCAGATACCTTTCAACATGCATGGGAAACTCTGCAGGATTAAGATAATAGCCAAGATAGCCAACATATTCAGAGAGAAGATATTCGTAGACAACGTAGTATATCAGGTAAAGTAGAATCCCTATGAACATCCCGAAGGTTGTGGGGCGCCTAGTGCTTCTCCAAAGGTATGCGAAGAGAACCATCGGAAACAACATCAGAAACGAACCTACAGTGATCCAGATCGAGAGATAAGGATCATCGAGAGGGTGCGTCGGAGAAAGCACCGAAAGAACATAGGATACAATGATCAAGCCGAACGGTAACACGTAAAGTCGAGGCTCCTTCAGAACAGCAACTACAGCTATCAGCAGGGTGAATCCAAACAGGGGAGCAATCAACTCCGCAACAATTACCCAAGCAGAAATGGGAAGTAGTGATGCCAGATCTTGAAGTGCAAGGAAACTAAATCCAGAGGAAATCCCACCAACCAGGAAAGATAATGCCATGACTAACGTAGGTCTCAACGCGACCTTCTGCTCGGCTGTTGCCTTGCTTGCTCTTCCCCGGTAGAAACGGAGTGTGGAAACAAAAGTGAATGCGAAGGCTATCACGAGGACAAATGATGATACTTGTATTGGTTCCAACTTCGGAAACTACCTCCATTTTTCTGTGCTATAGCCCTGCTTCAGCCCAGTTTTTCGCCCTGTCCCTAAAGCCAATCCTTTTCGTTACAGCTTCCTTGACCTTCGTCTGAACCAAATTGTCAGCGAAGTTTTTCATATTCTGCGCAACGATCTTGCAGACGTCGTCGAGTCTCCTTTCCGCGTCTCCGTCATTCTTGTCGGCAACTAGGGCAACGTAGACTGGTTCGACTTTTCTGATGTGGAAATCGTAGTCCTTAATGTTGATCCTCTCAACTTCGCCCTGGGTGATCTTCTTCGAGAACGACTGCATCGCCGAGAGGAAACCCGTCAGCAAGACGCTGTCAGCTTCGATGCTTCCCGCTTTGACAGTGAGAAGTGGCGTGCCGTTTTCGTCGAACACATACACATTGTGTATCAAGGATTATTCATCACTCTATGTCTTGTCTGCAAGTGCTAGGTGCTGTAGGTTATTAGAGTTCGGACATCCATTTCTTGGCTTTTTCCAACCCACCCGGATTCTTCGGATCGATTAACGGCTCTGCGTCCCTTATGGTGAACAACTTATCGACGTATAGTGCTACATCGTGCTTGTTCGGGCACTTTGCAGGAACCAAGGATGGGGAACGCTTCGATTCCAGTATGTCTTCTTCTTGAACAACGACGCCTTTGATGGGGGCCTTGCATGTGGGGCAGGGATAATCGCGAAGTTTTCTTTCGGGCAAGAACCTAGCGACACCTCCCTGTTAATCCCTCACTAGCATGGCTTGTTGATTCCTCTCTAAGACAGAGCCATCCCAGCTTCCTTGTTTCTTCTAAGTAACTCTCATATGTCCTAACCTTATATTCTTTCTACATCTCTCTCAACAATCAAACCTGTGCGTTGTGATGTTCGCATAGAACGATCATATAGCGGTGGAAGATCCAAGTGACTATGTTACGCGCAAATCATGACGATCATGAGGTTGCCAGGGCTCTAAAACGTTCATCCGCGAGGAGGCACTTGCAGATGGCCGACAGAAACCTTGTTGGAAGATGCGGACTCTACTGTGGAGCGTGCTCAATATACAGGGCACACCATGACGG
>JAUQYT010000293.1 GCA_030587605.1 Candidatus Njordarchaeum guaymasense | reverse complement strand
GAAAACGCCGAAGGAGAATGCGACTGAGACTGGATTTACTGCTCCTGAGATAGCAGGCAGCATACCCGCGTATGCCATCCAAGCTGATATGATAAGGCTGAGAACAGCCAAGATCGTTATCCAGTATACTCCACCAATCTTTGCTCTGACGATGGAGGGCGCTGTCTCGAATATGTCCTTCCGCTTATATGGAAAGATTATTCCCGAGATCGAGGCGATGGCGGTAGTTATGAACCATCCTGTAACGATATAGACGAAGTAGCTGAGCACAGGCGTAAAGAGCCAGAGAGCTTGGAAAACTATGGCCAAGATGATCACCAAGATCAACGCCCTGTAAGGCGACCCGTAGCGACTGTCAACTTTGGAGAGGGCTGTCGGAAAAACCCTGTCGAAGGACCAAGCGAACACCAGTCTAACGCTCGTGAAGATATATGTCAAGATTGCAGCCAAGGTCATCATCGACCAGCCGAAGAGCGCTAACCCATAGAGGAGCGGACTCGATGTCGCATACATGAAGAGAAACTGGAAGAATGGCACACCGAATGGAAGCTTATATGATGGGTCGCCTATGCCAGCTAGGTAGGCTATGCTTGTAACAAACTGAGCGCCCATAGTGTAGTACGTCGCTTGATAAACAGCCCATGTGATGATACCGAAGATTGCAACAGCGCCGACAATAGCGATGAACTGAGCTTTCCTAACCTCCTTCATTTCTCCAGCAATGTAGACTGAGCAGTTGAAGCCTAGGAAGTTAATGATCGTGAATATTATTCCAAGTGACGTCGCCTCAGCAGTGAATGTTCCAGGGTAGCCAGCCACTTTAGCGGCCGCTATCACTTGGTCATAGTTCATTCCTGAGACAGCGTCGAAGGTTGCCTTAAATGCTTGAGGACCAGTAGCAACCAATGTTCCAGTATATACTAAGAAACCCATGATCGTTAGAGCAATGAAGACCCATAAGGCGAGGGCAGTTGCCCTAGCCCCCCTTGACACTATTAGAGCGCATATTAAGAAGTAGACGAGAGCAACCACGAAGGTTGCCGTAGTTGTGGTCAACATGTCAGCAACCGCGCTCTGACCCACGAATTGTAGCATAGGCGCGATCCCCCACTGGAGAAACCACGGAATATATGAACCTGCAACACTGAGCAGGACGACGAAGAGGAAGAAGTTCATCATGAAGCCAATCGCAGGGTGAAGCACACGGCTGACCCAGATGTAATCTCCGCCAGATCGCGGCATAGCAGCCGAGTAAAGCGCGTAGAAGATCCCTATGACTATACATATCGGTATCGCTATCAAAGCAGTCAGGGGCAAGTCTACCCCTGGGAAGAGGATTGATGCCCAAATACCGTAGACGTAGACAGCTGTAGGAGCCATAATGAGAAGGTTGTAGATCAAGCTATCCCATGCAGAAACACTTCTAATAAGCCCAGACGCCTTTCGCGCAAAAATATTTTCCAAAATTTCACCGACTTTAGTCCTTTTCTATCGAATTAAAAGTCTTTTTTAGATATATAAAATGATTCCAGTATTTTGATGAAACATCTTTTATACTGATGCGAGAATTTTTCTGGGTTAGTGCTGGTCGACTTCTTATTGAAAGCTCAAAATATGGTGAAAACAGATGGGAGAAAGTGACAAGTGTAGCGAGGGAGAGTTTTGGAAGCGCAAAATTCAGGAACACTGGAAAGTATTCACGGTCTCTATTATTGGTTGTGTAGCTGCTATCGCGGGAGCGCTGCTGGTTCTCTTTTGGTTCATTGAGACTTCGCCCATTGGAGCAATGGGTACCGCAACCATCGGAAAATGGACCTTAGCGTGGATTTGGGAGTTTGTCATATTTCTAATACTGTGGGAGTTATTGCTCGTCGGGATCCCTGTCGGTATTGCTTTGGGATTGGGTTGGTATTTATGGTGGAAGAGATTACCCGCTGAGGAGAAAGCGGAGTTCAAAGGCAGATGGCGGAGGCGGAAAACAGCTAAAAGTGGGGGTTTCGGGTTCGCAATGTTCATTGCGTATTCAATCTACATGTATATCAATGGATATTTTTTCACCCCATTTGGAGACTATCCTTATACATTTTGGGTGTATTCATGGTTCCGAATGTTAGCCTGGTTGCTCGTAATTTTCGGTATCCCAGCAGCGATAATTCTGCCCATTGTATATTTCAAATTATGGCGCAAAAAGAAATAGCATAGTATTATCGGTTTGGCGAGCGCGGACTGGGGAGTCTAACCGTAGAGATTCGCTCCATGAAAGAGATGAATGAGAGTGAAATTGTAGAATTGCTGAAATTGGTTTGGGAAAAACAAGAGGCGAGGAATAGATGAGTTACAGAAAGAAACTTTGGCAGGAGAAACTGGCAGACAAAAAAGGCTTCCCGAAAATACTGAGGCTTGAAAAGAGATTTCCATGTTACAATGCAGTTCACAAAATGGGAGCTGACATAGGCGATGAGGTGGTTCTTGTCAATCCGAGTGAAGTTGTTGAAATAATGAAAGAGGTGCCAAAAGGAAAACTAGTAACTATCGTTGAAGTCTGCAAGAAGATCGCCAGAAAACACAAGGTCAAGGCTTGTTGTTCTCTCACAACAGGGATTTTCATCATGACTGCAGCCAATGCTGCTGAAGAAGCCACCAAGCAAGGTATAAACCTCGATATTCCTTATTGGAGGACTCTAAAAGGAGACGGGTTCTTGAATGAGAAATACCCTGGCGGAGCAGAAGCACAGAAAGAGAAGCTGGAGAAAGAGGGGTTCACAGTGTTAAAAAAAGGAAGAAAATACGTTGTTAAAAACTATCAGGATTTTCTAGTAGATAATTGAAATGTTACTACTACAGTTTGAAATCTACAAAGCAGGGTCTTGGCTGCGCAGATTACGAATTTAACGTTCATCATTAATTATTATAGACACGATGAGCGAGGGTGAAGCTGTATGAAGCACGTATCCAAAGATAAGGTGATTTACAGTTTCAGCTCGAAGCATAAGCCAGCTGAGTATGTGAAGGCTGGAGAGCTTCTATTGCTAGAGACGGAGGATGCGTTGGGAGGTCAGATCAAGAGTGAAAAGGATGTTGTGGAGAAGCTGGACTGGTCTAAGGTGGATGGAGCAACAGGCCCCGTATACATGGAAGGCGCTGAGCGAGGCGACACGCTCGTCGTGGAGATACTGGAGATAAAGACTGCAGAAAACGGGTCGATCCTGACGGTACCTCAATACGGGGCTCTCCGGGATATGCCTTTCAAAGCGAAAGTCAAGATGGTCTCGATCAAGAATGGTTCTATCGAGTATGATGGTGTCAGGCTCAAGGCTTCCCCATCGATAGGAACTATCGGCGTAGCGCCTGAGGGCCAAGAAGTGCCTTCAGGGTCTTCTGGTCCTCACGGAGGAAATATGGATGTCAAAGATGTGACAGCTGGAACGCGGGTGTACTTTCCCGTCTTTACGGATGGTGCCCTTTTTGCTGCTGGAGATCTTCACGCTGTTCAAGGTGACGGTGAACTCTGCGTGTCAGCTGTTGAGGTTGAAGGTCAGATTCTTCTCCGGTTTAACGTCATAAAGGGTCGGCGTCCTCCATGGCCTATACTCGAGACGAAGGATTACTGCGCTTACATCGCGTGTGGCGATACTCTTGATGAGGCTACTATTCAAGGGGCTAAAGCCACTGTGAAAGCTTTGATGAAGGCCTACGGTTGGCCTTTCGAGAGAGCTTACATGTTCGCAAGCCTATGCGGCGATATCAAGGTGAATCAAGTTGTTGACCTCAAGAAAGGAGTTCGAGTTGCAATTCAGAAAGAGCTGATATCAATCGAGAATATGCTGACTGAAACCATTTAGAAATGTTATGAGAACATTTTTAAACTCAAGGTGGAGAGGCTAGCCCACTTGGCTCGACTGGCCCGCGAAAGAGTTAGATTTGTGTTGCCGTATTTACGATGCTGAAGTTTGATAGATGAGCTTGGAATCTTTAACTAAGAAATTCTTTCCCTATCAGGACTATAGGCCCTTTCAATTAGATGCCATACGCTTCGCCTATGACGTAATAAAAGGCAAGCAAATCGGCCTTATGTCCTCTCCTTGCGGTACTGGAAAATCCATCTCAGTTCTCACCGCGTTTTTCATGGCAAAAGAGCAAGGTGGCATAGACAGATTGCTTGCTTTAACCCGTACTCGAAACCAACTGGAAATCTACTGCAGAGAACTCAAAACTATTAAGGAATATTCTAAAACTTCTTTCACCGCTGCTATGTTTAAAAGCAAGCAGGAAATGTGCCCATTAGTCAAAGAAAATCCAAAACTCAAAGAAATTAGTTACTCGGATTTCCTATATTACTGTAAACATTTAAAAAGCGGCGGATACGGACGGACATGCCAATATTATAATAGAACTTGGTATCACTGGAAGCCCACCTGGCACTCCCTCAAACAAATTGAACAAATCAAGCAAAGTGGACCACTACTCCCAGACGAGGTTTGTAAGGTTTGTTACGATCAAACGCTCTGCCCCTACGAATTGACGAAAATTCTCGCTAAAAATGCTGACATTATCGTTGGAAACTATAATTACGTGCTCTCCGAGCCTATTAGAAAAGCGATCTTAGGTAGAGCTGGAATAAAATTAGAGGAAATCAATTGCGTTTTTGACGAGGCGCACGCTCTGCCAGCTTACGCTGCAGGAATGCTTTCAGACGAACTCTCAACCACCTCAATCCTAAGAGCCAAGATG
>JAUQYT010000286.1 GCA_030587605.1 Candidatus Njordarchaeum guaymasense | reverse complement strand
CTGCAAATGGTCAAGGCGGGGTTAGTCATCGGAGGCGGCATATCTGGAATCCAGTCTGCCCTTGACCTAGCCGACCAAGGATACACGGTATACCTTGTCGAGAAGAATCCAAGTATAGGCGGAAAAATGGCGCAACTAGACAAGACCTTTCCGACATTGGACTGTGCGGCTTGCATCATGACACCAAAAATGGTGGACGTGGGAAGACATCCCAACATAAGGCTTCTCACTTACTCAGAGACGCAAGATATCAGGAAGGACGGAGAAATCTTCAGGGTGAAAATTGTCCGTAAGCCTCGTTACGTCGACGAGACCAAATGCACTGGTTGCGGTCTATGCGCTCTGCATTGTCCCATTGAGGTTCGCAACGAGTTTGATGAAGATCTTGGTGTACGAAAGGCAATCTATGTTCCTTTTCCGCAGGCGGTTCCGCTCATATATACAATCGACAAAGATAGCTGTATAGACTGCGCACTGTGCGAAAGAATGTGTCAAGCAAATGCGATCGACCGAGCGCAGCAACCTAAAGAAGTTGAGGTTGAGGTCGGAGCCATCATAGTTTCCACCGGTTTCGAACTCTTCGACGCTCGGAAGAAGGAGGAATACGGTTACGGTGTTTATCAAAACGTCATAACGGGTCTTGCCTTGGAGAGGCTTCTAAGCGCGTCCGGTCCGACGGTAGGACACATAGTCAGACCCTCTGATGGAAGAATTCCACCTAGAGTAGCCTTCCTACAATGCGTCGGCTCAAGAGACGAAAAATCTGGCAATCCCTATTGTTCAAGAGTGTGCTGCATGTACGCCACGAAGGAAGCTATTCTCCTAAAGGAGCATGTGCCTGACATAGACGTAATCATCTATTATATGGATATCCGAGCCTATGGCAAAGGCTTCGAAGAATTCTACCAAAGGGCCAAACAAGAGTTCGGCATCAAGTATATTAGAGGGCGAGTGGCCGAGATCATCGAAGACCCATATACACAAAATCTTTTCCTGAAAGCAGAGAATACTGACACGGGCGAACTCTTTGACCAAGAAGTTGACATGGTCGTTTTGTCTGCTGGTTTGGTCTCACCTAGGAATGACAACCTGAAGAACCTATTGCCGATACCGATTGGTGACGATGGATTTTTCGTTACCTCCAATCCGAAATCAGACCCGGTCACAACAAAGATGGATGGTGTGTTCATAGCTGGAGCGACCGAAGGCCCCAAGGACATCCCAGACTCTGTAATCCAAGCAAGCGCCGCCGCTATGAAGGCTTCAAACTTCCTGAAAGACTGATCAGGCAGAGAGGACGGTATGTCTCAAATCCTACAAAGAGGCGGACCGAGAATTGGCGTTTATGTCTGCCATTGCGGCACTAACATAGCAGGCGTTGTGGATGTTGAAGATGTAGCAAAATATGCCGCAGCCCTACCTAACACCGTGGTGGCAAAAGATTACCTCTACATGTGTTCAGCTCCAGCCCA
Source organism: Candidatus Njordarchaeum guaymasense (assembly GCA_030587605.1). GTDB lineage: Archaea > Asgardarchaeota > Njordarchaeia > Njordarchaeales > Njordarchaeaceae > Njordarchaeum > Njordarchaeum guaymasense. The sequence goes on along the minus strand of JAUQYT010000286.1, from coordinate 4,395 downwards.
AGCTATGATCAGAGAGGACGTTGAGAAGCATCAGCTCAACCGCGTCGTAGTCGCATCCTGTTCACCACGTATGCACGAAGTCACGTTTAGAAAAGTCTGTGAAGAAAGCGGGCTTAACCCATACCTTTTTGAGATGGCCAATATCCGAGAGCAGTGCTCTTGGGTTCACTCAGACCAACCTGAAAAGGCCACAAAGAAGGCCAAAGACTTAATTCACATGTCGATAGATAGAGTCCGACTCCTGGAGCCTCTCCAAAAAAGAGAGATGGGTCTTGTCGTTAGAGCGCTTGTGCTGGGAGCGGGCGTTGCAGGAATGAAGGCGGCTCTTGACCTTGCCCAGAGAGGCTTTGAAGTTTATTTGGTTGAGAAATCGCCAAGCATCGGTGGACACACGGCCCAATTGCACCTCTTGTGTCCCACTGGAGAGCATGCGCTAGAAGTTTTGAAGCCTTTGATGAAGGAAGTGGTTTCAAACCCGAAAATCAAGCTTTTTACGAACTCTGAAGTGAGTGTGGTGGATGGCTTCATCGGCAACTTTAGAGTTGGAATCAAAGTCAACCCTCGATACGTGACAGGGGAATGCGATGCATGCGCGAGATGTGAAGCTGTCTGTCCCATTGAAGTTCCAGACGAATTTGACTATGGTTTGAGGAAGAGAAAAGCAATCTATATGCTGTTTGCAGAGGCCTTGCCGAGAAGTTACATCATAAACAAAAAAAACTGCAACAAATGCGGAGAATGCGCCAAAATTTGCCCGAAGTCGGCGATAAACCTTGAAGAACAGCCCCTCCACATAGAAGCCGATATAGGAACAATTATTGTGGCCACGGGCCACGACCTTTACGAGCCTCCAGAAGGCGAATACGGCTACAAGGTATGGGACAATGTAATAACCCAACCGCAACTTGAACGCCTCTTGGATAAGAATGGACCGACCGACGGTCAACTAATCTTCAATGGTTTAGCTCCGAAAAGAGTCATTTTCATCTCCTGCGTAGGTTCTAGGCAGGAACCTGGGATCTACAAGCCTTTAAAAGAAGACCAAAAACTAAACAGGTACTGCTCTCGAGTGTGTTGCACGGTAGGTCTCAAGAACGCCATTGAAATAAAAGAGAGATACCCAGAATCTCAAGTTTTCTATCTCTATCGGGACATACGAAGCTTTGCAAAGGGACATGAAGAATATTACAGAAAAGCTGGAGAGAAAGGGATAGTTTTCATCAGATATGCACCAGAGGAACCGCCAGTTGTCTCTGACAGCGCGAAGGGCACAATTGTGACGGTTTATGACATCTTGAGCGGTGAGACGGTAACCATACCCGTGGATCTTGCAGTTTTGAATGTTGGTATTGTCCCCAGAGAAGACTCTTACGATGTTCAAAACAAACTGAAAATTCCTATCGGCGTAGACGGGTTCTTCCAAGAGGCCCATGCGAAGCTTAGGCCGCTGGACACACCTTTTGATGGAATTTACCTAGCTGGCACAGCGCACGGACCTAAGGATATCACCGACAGCTCGACCATGGGCAGCGCAGCAGCAGCAAAAGCAGCAATTCCTTTAGCAAGGGGAAAGGTTGAGGTAGAGCCCATCGTTGCAGTGGTAAACGAGGAACTATGCAAGGGCTGCGGTAGATGTGAAGAAGCATGCGAGTACGATGCCATCAAAGTAGAGCGTGTTCAACCCTCTGTTAAGCTCCCAACGTTGACCGCCAGAGTCACCGAAGCGCAGTGTAAGGGCTGCGGCTCTTGTTCTGTAGCCTGTCCGGTTGAGGCGATTACAATGAAACACTTCACCAGCAAACAGATTCAAGCCATGGTAGCTGTAGCAATCGGAGGCTGACAAATGGAGACCGAACCGAGAATTGTGGCTTTTCTATGCAATTGGTGCAGTTACGCAGGAGCAGATCTTGCTGGCACGAGCAGAATCAGATATCCACCAAATATAAGGCCTATACGAGTGATGTGCTCAGGGAGAGTTGACCCAGCTTTCGTTATCAACGCTTTTGAAGGCGGCGCTGATGGCGTACTAGTTACAGGATGCCATCCGGGTGACTGCCATTACGTAAGCGGAAATCTCAAAGCTGAAAAAAGGATGAGGAACGCGGGGAAAATCCTGAGGTTGCTTGGAGTCGGATCTGAGAGACTACGTTTGGAATGGGTGTCAACATCCGAGGGAACCAAATTCGCCCAAGTTGTAACCGATTTCACAGAAGCCTTATGCAAGATGGGGCCAAACCTATTGAAGCCTGAACCTGAGGTGGACGTAAACGTAAGTTCGGAAGAGGTTATCTCTAGGGCGCTGAAGAAAACGAACGTTCAATACTGCCTAGAGTGTGGGAAATGCTCTGGCAGTTGCCCCATATCGAAGGTTAACGACGGATACTCACCTAGGCGCACTGTTGAGAGATTCTTGTTGGGTTTTGGGGGCAAGGTCCTGTCCAGCGAGGATCTTTGGACATGCCTAACGTGCTTTACATGCGCGGAAAGATGCCCATCAGATGTCCGGTACCCGGAATTTGTTAGGGCTTGTAGGCGTGTAGCATCCGAAGAAGTGATGGAAGAGCTTTGTGCTCACAGAGGAATACCAATGGCTCTATCGAGAATCATGACGCATCCGAACATCAAACAAGAACGAATGGATTGGCTTCAAGGGGGAGCTGAGACGTCGCAAAAGGGCGAGCTGCTTTACTTTGTGGGTTGCCTCCCATACTTTGACGTCATTTTTGAGGACCTTAATCTGGAGCTCTTGAAAATTCCTCAAAGCGTGGTAGAAATACTTAACAGAGTCGGGATAAAGCCAGTTGTAATGGCCAATGAGAAGTGCTGTGGCCATGATCTGTTGTGGACAGGCGACTTGGAAAACTTCGAAAAATTGGCGAAAACGAATGTCACAGAAATCAGAGAGACCGGAGCGAGACGGGTGATTGCGGCGTGTCCCGAGTGTTATAGAACCTTCAAGAAGGACTACCCCGAATTCGTCGGCAACCTTGACTTTGAGGTTCTGCACATTTCGGAGTTCCTATTCGAGTTGATCAACAACGGGCAACTCAAATATGAGGGTAAGCTACCAAGGAAAGTGGTTTACCAAGATGCATGCAGACTTGGCAGGCACATGGGCGTGTACGAACCCCCAAGAAAGGTTATAGCTGATATCCCTGGAGTGGAGTTATTGGAGATGGGAAGGAACCGGGAGAACGCAGTGTGTTGCGGAGTCAACGCTTGGCTGTCCTGTAATAAGTACTCAAAGGCTGTTCAGATCGATAGATTGAAGGAAGCGAAGGCTACAGGAGCCGATCTGCTCGTGACAGCCTGTCCAAAATGTCAGATTCATTGGAAGTGCGTTACGAGCGAGAAACTACCGGTAAACCCGGACGAGGTGACAATGGAGATGCGCGATCTATCGGTGTTGGTAGCGGAGGCGATGCAGTCAGCCTAAAGGTGAAAACATGACGACCAACAACTCTGCATTGATCATTGGCGGCGGAATCGCTGGGATGCAGGCGAGCCTAGACCTAGCCAGCCGCGGGTTCAAAGTCTATCTGGTCGAAAAGAACCCCAGCATTGGCGGGAGAATGGTGCAGCTGGATAAGACGTTTCCCACGATGGACTGCTCCATATGCATCGTCGCTCCCAAGATGATTGAATGCCTTCGTAATCCGAATATTAGGTTACTAACTTACTCTGAAGTGCAAGAAGCCAAGGGTTCCGTCGGTAATTTTGATGTTAAGATTCTCAGGAAGCCAAGATTCGTCGATGAGGAAAAATGTACAGGCTGCGGTGTCTGCGCCCAGCACTGTCCAGTTGAGGTTCCTAACGAGTTCGATATGGGACTGGGCGTCCGCAAGGCCATTTATATTCCTTTGCCTCAAGCTGTTCCCCTTAAGTATACCATCGACAGGGAAAATTGCCTGGAATGTGGGCTATGCCAAAAAGTATGCGGAGCTGAAGCTGTAGACTTTGAGCAGCAGCCCGAAACCATAAGCCTTAACGTTGGCACCATCATTGTAGCGACTGGCTTCGAACTGTTTGATCCCCGAACGAGAAGTGAATATGGTTACGGAAGATATGTGAATGTTCTCATAAGTTTAGAGTTTGAGAGAATGCTCTCCGCCTCAGGACCAATCGGAGGGCACATCATGAGGTTTTCCGATGGCCGCATCCCCAGAAGAATCGCTTTCATTCAATGCGTCGGTTCCAGAAGCTTGAAGGGAGGGGTCTCCTTCTGCTCCAGTGCATGTTGCATGTACGCCACGAAGGAGTCAATACTAATTAGAGAGCATGAGCCTCAATGCCAAGTCTACATCTTCTACAATGACCTCAAGGTCTTCGGAAAGGGCTTCCAAGATTTCGTTGCCAGAGCCGAAGACGAGTGGAGGGTGAGATATGTTAGGGCGC
>JAUQYT010000356.1 GCA_030587605.1 Candidatus Njordarchaeum guaymasense | reverse complement strand
TGCTGGGAGAGTGTTGACGCAGTGACCGCGACGCCAACAGATCTCGATTTCAAGACACTGGAGAGACTTGCTGATAGAATAACGAGCGAGGTCCCAGGCGTTGTTAGCGTAACGTACGGCATCACAAGAAAGCCGCCGTCGACGATGGAAGCAGTTTGAGTTGCAGCAATCGTTCATAGCTATGCGATTAAGGTCTTGGATACAGTAGTGTCGATCTCGCCTAAGGACAAGGTGAACCTCCGATTCGCTTGAGGGCAGATCTAACGGAAAGTTCTCACCTTTTTCTCTTGTTTCGATTTCTCTGATTTCCCTGATTTCCCTGATCACTTCTTATAGCTGTTAATGTAGGCAAACTTCTCTAATGGCAACCTTTCGGGTCTTTGCTTCTCTCCTAGCACTTGTTTTTCTGAGAGGACGGCGCTTATGGAACTTGAATGTTTTCCGATGTTAACCAGGGTTATGACTGTCATGTCATCGGGGATCTTAAGTATCTGTTTTACTTTTGCCTCATCGTATCCAGCTACTGGATGTGCCACAAGCCCCAATTCGGTTGCTCTTAATATGAGAAAGGCCGTTGCCATACCAGTATCGAACAAGTAGTATATTCTGTCTCCAATAATACAATCTAGATTCCTATTGCTGAACACCGCTATGATCATCGATGAGGCTTCCATCCATTTATTGCCTCTTGGGAAGGTGGAATGTAATTGCTGTAGGACATCGGGATCGTGTACGAAAACAAATCTCCACGGTTGGTTGTTATTGCAGGATGGCGCCAACCGCGCGCATTCAGCCAAGTCTTTGATTAAGTCTTCCGTTATTTGCACGGGATCCAGCGAGCGGTAAGCTCTTCTTTCTCGTATTGCTTGCTTCACATCCAACGAAATATCCCTCCTTGAAGCGAAATAGCAATACTAGATGTCAAATAATATCTACTTAAAAGAATGTCTCTTTGATATAAGCGAAAGTCAATGAAGGGTTCTATTGGTATGGAATTCTCTAGGATTGTTGGAAAAGTTTAAAGAAGTTGGATGTGAGTACGATGAGTCGCGGTAAAGCTTCACGAAAACGACTTGGCTAAACGCATCAAGATGTTCGAGGAAAAAACAAGGCACTTTACGGCTTGAAAACTCTCTTCCCGTATTTGTTGACAAGTACATCATTGCAGGTGAATTCTTTTGAAGGAAGATCCACCAACCATATTCCAATTTCTCTCTTTAACCTAGCCCTTACAAACTCTACGACTTCATCTTCGAAGCCCCTCTCAGACACATATGCTAGCCAAGACCATTTGATGTCGTTCGCAGACATGTATCGCTCAGTACTCGTTATTAGTTTCGTCAACTGCTGTGTTGACGCTTTATCTTGTCCCCTATGAGAGAATACTACGGCGAGGGTCTCCCATCTCGGCCCGAGCCAAGAAAACATTCTTGAAATCACAAAACCCTTGACATACATGTTTCCCCTTACGAGAAGATCAGCTTTCACGTCACCAACTTTCGCACCCTTGGAAAAGGAGTACCATGAACTCAATATCGAGCCTTTCTTATTGATCTTCTTTTCTACCTTGGCGATGTATTCGTCTATCTTCAATAACTCCACTCCACCAACCCGGCTAGATTCTGTCGGAGGACTATACTCGAATATCTTTTCGCAAATAAAAAAGAAGGTGGAAGTTTGAAGTTCTCCTATTCTGTGTGTGTTCTCTTATTCTGGCGGGATCTCACCATAGATCTCACTGACGCTAATGCCTTGTCTCTTGTTTCTCCACTTGTAGAACAAGTATATCAGGGCTCCTACTGCGAACGTGACCAAGATCATGGCTGTCTCCCACAATGGCAGATCTGGTATGCCGTACCAGAGAGGGTCAAGCGTGTACATGTAGTACATCATTGCCGCGAGCATGAGTAGCCAACTAACAATGCCAACCCAACCAAAGACACTCAGCGCAGAGACAGTGACCTGTTTCTCTTGGTCCTTTTCTTCTCTCATCGACGCAGTAGCAATCAGCAGAATCATCGCGATTCCACCGACAGCCAAGCAGAGCAATCCTAAGAACAAGTAGGTCGCTGAAGTGATTGTTAACACTAGACCAAACACAAGTGTCAGCAGAGACAACAGGAAGCCGACTCCCAGGAAGTCTCTGGTGCTCATCGTCTTGTCATACTTGGCGCCCTTATCGTACGCGGACTTGAATCGCTTGGCGAAGGTCAATCCTGCAACGCAGATAAACAGGTATGTGAAGCAGTCGATGAACGTTATGTAGAACAATGAACCCAGAAGAGTCAACGCGCTCAAGAACACCGCGGGCACGGCTAGAACGAACACTAGAACTACAGACCAGATTGGGCTATGGAACCTTTCATTGACGTCAGCGAACTTCTGTGGGAACTGGCGGTCAAATGCCCAAGCGAACGTTGTTCTTGTTGCAACGTAATAGAATGGCGGCAAGTCGTTCAAGAGCCACAAGGCTCCTGTGACGGCTATGAATATAGACAGCCAAGGTATCGAATACGCGTAGACTGCTGCGAACAGCGGTAGAATCGCGGGAGCCCCAATGACACCAGCACCGTACGTCGCGTACCCGTAGAGGAACCTTTCGCCGACAGCGTTAGCCAACCCCCCTGTGTAGAGCACGAATATGAGTATTATGAAGAACATGCCGAGGATAGTTGACCTAACCATGTTTCTCTTCGGGTTCTTGACTTCTCCTCCAACGTAGGATGAAGAATAGTACGCCGTGTATGCGAAGATTATCCCTGGAAGTGCTGCAAAACTTGCGATAAGACTAGGTGTGTAAGGCACTGACGCAGCATAGATGTCGCCGTAGGATCCTCCCGGTATTGAAGCGAACACTGCGTCCCAGTACGCTGGGAACTGAGTAGCGTTGTGTCCCAAGAAGATGCCTATCGTAATCAGGGTTCCAATGAGCGGGATAATGAAAAGTATCTGCACTACTCTCCCTGTAATACGTGTACCCAACGCTGCAAACAAGGTTATGATAACCACCAAGATAACGCCAAGCCAAATTGACGGCCATATATCCTGGAACATTACCCCCAAGCTCGTAAGGCTATCCATATTCATTACCGCACCTGCTACTCTCAAGCTGGTTCCCCAGAAGTATATGTCATACTGGGCGAGCAGCCCTACTGATAGAGCGATTGAAACCCATGATCCCCAGGTGGCCAAGTAACCTGTGATTGGACTCACTGCCCTACTTATAATTACATAAGGTCCACCAGATCTAGGCATAGCGGAAGACATTATACCTAGGCAAATCGCTGAGGCACCGAATGGTATAGCAACTAGGAAAACCATTAGCAGTGGACTTACGTCGTTGCCAGTCGCACTATATCCATAAGCTTGGACGGCGAAACCGTTGATCCCTGCACCAATGACCGCGCTCATGACCATTGCCAGTGCTGTGAACCCGCCGATCTCACGAACTAGTCCGGTTGCTTCTCTCGCAAAAGGCACCTTTGCCTTTCCTTTTGACATCCCTCTATTGTCCTCCCATCTTCCAGTTTGCGTGTATCATATCTCTGGGCTGCAATATAAGCTTTTTGCGTCGAACCCTTGTTAATATTTCACCGCTTCACTTCTTCCACGGTTTCGTACCACTTGGAACCTTCGCCTATTTTGGACCTCATTCGCCACCTAAGCGATTTTGGCTGGTCCTGTAGCCTCTTTAGAAGGTCGGCCAGTCTTTCTTTAACCCTCTTCTTCTCTTCCTTGGAGAGGTCGTAGTCGTCGACCAGTTCGTCGATCTTCTGAGCAGTAAGCGAAAGTGTTTTCCATAGCCCCCAGTCGTCTCCGCAGAGTTCAGCAATGTACCCCACATCGATTTTCTCAAGGTGCCCTTTCCCAACATCATGGTCCATCAGTATGGCTATGATGTCTCGAACGTCCTTTTCATTGAGCTCAACAATTTGAAGTTTGGTCATAAGTAGGTCAGCGAGAGGGATGGTGTAGGAATCTAAGCCCAGCGTTTTCTTGAAGTCTAGTTTGTGACACATCTCAAAAACGTCGAGAAAAACATCGATGTCAATGTTGTTTTTCGTATCAAAGAATTTCAGTCTTTTTGCCCCATGGAGCGCATTGAACCTCTTAACGGGTTCAAACTCTAAACCCTCAAAAACCTTCCTTATACTCTTGCCTTCATTTGCATGCCCAGCAAGGTCTATGTCGGGGTACTCCCTAGCTAGAGCGATATGTTTTGCACTGGGGCAGTGCATAGCCACACCCATTCCACCCAATGCTCGAAGAGTGACACCTTTCTTGCGTGCCTCGTCGATGATCATCATAGCTTCATTAACAATTGCGGGAACGGAAGGAGCAGTGGGTGCGGGTGGTTGAGGTTCGGGAGGAACAGTAACAGTAACAGTCTCAGGAGTCTCTGGAACGACAGCAGGAGGTGGCTGAACCTCTTGAACCGCGGGTTCGGGTGGAGGAACGATTGGCGTTTCCACCACTGCTTCGGAGATGGGCGTGCTAGCTTGGAGCTTTGCTTCTTCTGAAGCTATGAATTCGTCCAGCAGTCTCCCGAACTTGTTCGCCACGCCTTCCATCTTAGTGAGAACGATCCCCATTTTCTTGTCAGTTAGAGTGATCAAGATGGCTTTGTTGGAAACCCTTGAAACTATAATCGTCTTAGTTGTGTCCAAAGCCAGAGACATGTTGTCACGTTGACCCATGAGCAACATGTTGTTGTAGAGCGGTGAAATCCTTTCCATGACGGCTTTGCTCAGATCAGAGTAAAGCACCCTTCCTGAGGTTGAAACTATTGCCATCTCTAGAACTGTGGGAAGACCTAGAGTTGCAAACTCTTTCTTCAGGGCATCAGCCAGACTACTCAAGCTCAAGTTTCGGTACCTCCGCCTCCCTAATATGAATTTCGTTGGACTCTGTTAACGTATTCATGTTTGTTTCCCATTTCCAGGGGACAGAGTGGCTCCTGTCTCCGATCACGACAAACCAATTTGACGGAGCTGGTCAACAATGAGTTCATGATGTTTCTTATCGTCCTTTCCTACTAGTAACTTTCTTTCTCAAACTTAAATCGTTTATGTTGATGAGGCGGCAAGTTTGAGTGTGCCCCTCTTGTAGTACTTGAAGTCAGGTGGCGACTCTTCACCGTTTGACTTCTTCAACGGTCTCATACCACTTAGAGCTTTCGCCTAGTTTCGAGCGTATTCGCCACCTAAGTGACTTTGGGTGATCCTCAAGCTTCTTCACAAAAGTCTTCAGTCTTGATACTACCGTTTTCTTTTCTGCCGGTTGAAGGTCGTAGTTGTCTATCATATCAGTGATCTTCTTTGCGTTCATTGATAGTGTTTTCCATAGCCCCCAGTCTTCTGAGCACAATTTGGCAATGTAGTCGATGTCTATCTGTTCATTATTCTCGCTGCCGAGATCGTGATCTTTTGCTATGACGATGATGTCTTTGATGTCCTTGTCATTGAGTTCGACGATCTGAAGCTTAGTCATAATTAGGTCAGCGAGGGAAACAGTGTACTGATCCAGTTTGAGTCTATCCTTGAGCGTTAACTTGTGGCACATCTCGAAAACATCGAGAAAGATGTCAATGTCGATTTTTCTCTTTGTGTCCCAGAACTGCAGTCTCTTCATTCCATGCAGGGCATTGAACCTTTTGTTCGGCTCGAATCCCATGTCAGACAATACCTTCTTTATGTCCTTGTCTTGCTTTCTGAGTCCAACAAGGTCTATGTCAGCGTATTCTCTCGTCAGACTCCGGTGTTTTGCGCTGGGGCAGCGCATCCCTATGGCTGTGCCACCTACAGCTCTTAGAATGACGTCATTCTTCTGAGCTTCATCAACTATCTTCCTAGCCTGCTCGACAACGTCCAACCTAGTTCACATCTGATGCAACCGCTAATTGCGATAAGATAGCCCTATCGTCTCGAAACAGTCTGCAGCCCATCACTAATTGTGTAGGCTACCCTTCAACCTTCCAATACTTAGATACCGAGTCCTTTTCCAGGTCTACGATGAACCCTCTTAATATTCCCTCCCCATACTCTGAACCGGGATTGCAGCATATGGTTCTGCCTATTCTCGCGACCCCAGGCGCTTCATGGACGTGCCCGTGAAGCCCAAGTTTAGGCTGGTAGCGTCTTATCAAGTCATAAACCGATGTGCTGCCAACTGGAATCGTCATCGGTTGCCCACCAGATACAACTGGGGTCAAGTCCTTGGATAGTTTTGGAGCAGTATCGAGCCCTGACTTGAACGGTGGGGCATGTAGATTAACGATAAGATGGTTGTAGTCGTCTGTGAGTTTGAAGAGCCTCTCGAAGCGTGGGAGAAGCTTTTCTTCAGGCTCTTCTCTCGCGGTGTTCCACGGAGTTGGGTTTGTCCATCCTGAAGTAATCATAGAGTGGTGTTTGTCTACTTGTACAATTTTCTCTTCGGGATTGATAATCTTCTCACTCGAGTCAAGTATGGGGTCGATGATGGGCCTATCATCGTTTCCTGGTGAGACGTATACTTTTATGCTTCCATCGAGTTTCTTGTCTGCAATCTCCATCCATCTTTTTATTCCGTCACTGATCAGTTTATCGAAAAGTTTGTTACGTTCTTCTTCGCTGTTTGCAAGTTCCTCGTATTCTTTGTCGTTACACATATACGGGTAGTAGCCTGCAGACTTGATCCTATCTTTCAGTTCGTTTACTTCTTTCTGCGACTTCAGCACCATATTCTTCCCGAATATTTGGGCCTCGTATTTTCCTCCGCCAGCTTCGACTATTGGGACAATCAGTTTTCCTGTGATGTCCCCGCCCATTATAGATACATCTGACTTGTAGAATTTTCCGGCATTGAGGAACTTCTTCCAGCAGACTTCGCTTCCATGGATATCCGACGTGAAGTAGATCCTTGTCAACATAACCTCTCCTTATGAGTGATTGTCTGATAGGATATTTCAAGTTTTTCTTTTCTGTCCGGTTTCCGCGAAGAGAATAAGAAGTGATAAATAGAAGCAAGAAGAGCTTTTAACAAGGACTGTGAATCTGACTTGTGGATGATTTGAATGATGGAGCGCGATCATACGACTCATATTGCTAAAGAAATGTAGACTCACAGCGGCAAGATGACAGAATCCAAGCGAGCGACTGGTTGTAAGAATAAGGGAACGTTTAGGAGGCTAGGTGATGGTTTCTACAAAAGGTAACAAGGCAATTGTGGATGCGCTTGTAAGAAACAATGTTGAATATGTCTTCGGAGTTTGTGGCACATCAGTCGCGGGTTTCCTGTCGGCACTCAGCAAAGAGTCGAGCATAAAGTATGTCGTTGCAAGACACGAGCGCGGTGCAGGCAGCATGGCAGATGGCTACGCTCGTGCAGGTGGGAAGGTCGGTGTCTGCCAGATGCACTCCGGTCCTGGGACGCTGAATGGCGTGCTCAGCATAGCAGACGCTTACAGAGACTCTTCTCCCGTCGTCCTTCTCGCCGGTCAAGTTAACAGAAATCTTATTGGGCGCGAAATTTTCGGTGAAGCGAACCAGTTTGGGGTGCTTAAGCCCTACACCAAGTCTTGTGAGCGCATAGAACGCGTCGAAGACATTCCGAGAATCATCGGCCACGCTTTCTACTTGGCACGGTCAGGCAGACCTGGGCCCGTGTTGGTTGAGATGCCTGAAGACATGTATAATGATGTGGGAGACATTGATCCAGCTCCCTTAGTAGAGGAGATCGAATCTCCCACAATAACATCACCATTGGAGATCCTCACAGAAGCTACGGAGCGGCTGTTAAGCGCTGATAGACCGGTTATCTTGTGTGGGGGTGGGGTTGTTTGGTCAAGCGCTTCTGAGCAGGTCAAAATTCTAGCGGAGAGACTTCAAATACCTGTGACCACGACGCAGAATGGGAGAGGAGTCTTCCCCGAAGATCACCCACTTGCATTGGGAGTAGGTGGATGGTACGGTGGAAACAGCGCGGCCGATGAGGCTCTAGAGGAAGCGGACGTTATCCTCGGAGTAGGTTGCACCTTCTCATCTCTGACCACCTATAACTTCACGTCTCCGATCAAAGCGGAGACCATTCAAATCAACATTGATCCCTGGGCATTAGGTAAAAACATCCAGTACAGATATGGGATAGTGGGCGACGCCAGAGCCGTTCTCTCCAAGATGAATAAGATAATGGAATCGAAGGGAACAAAGAACAGGTCATCAGCGTGGCTGGATAGGATCAGGAGGAAGAAGGAGACTTGGTCGAAGCTCGCTTTTTCTGACAAAGACCTTGACAAGGTTCCAATCAAACCTCAGCGCTTGATTCAGGACATACAGAAAGCGATTCCAAGGAGTTCCATAGTCGTCGGAGGAGCTGGGCTACACCACGTCTTCCTCGTCGCCTACACACGGATAATCTATCCGAGGACCTTCATTTCCTCTGTAAATATCGGCTCGATGGGCTTTGCTTTTCCAGCAGCAATTGGTGCGAAGGCCGCGAAACCTGAAGAAACGGTGTTGTGCGTCGTGGGGGATGGGGACTTCATGATGACTATCCAAGATCTGGAGACAGCAGTAAGATGCTGTTTCAACGTTGTGACAGTAATTGTGAATAACAACTGCTATCTCGCGCCAAAAATGTTCCAAAAGACAACTTTCGGAACAGAATTCGGCAGCGATTACAGTAACCCTGACTTCGCTAAGGTCGCACAGAACTTTGGGGCCCACGGTATTAGAGTTGAGAGGCCTGGTGAAATAGTTGATTCAATCAAGAATGCATTGGATTGCGGAAAACCAGCCGTCATCGACGTTCAGGTAGACTCTACAGTGTATCCGCCTATGAATATTAAGGCAGCAATGAGACTGAGGGAAGTGGGGGCAAAGAAGGCAAGGACCTGATCTCATCTGCCCACGAAAAGTCTTCAGTCTGAGCTCGAGGTTTTTGCAGGCTCCCCGAGATGTTTTTAGTCTGGAACTCATCTAGTACTTAGGGGTAACAATTCCGCCGCGGTCGCTGTGGTTGAGATGAGGAATTACCAGCGCTTTTTGGCTCCGGGATTCGAGCCTTTCGACCCGGTAGAGCTGGCAAAAGAGACGGAAAGAATAGTCACCAGGAAAGGTCCAGAAGGGCTTGAGAGAAAGTATGCCGGAATCTACTCAGCCCCCGTATACAGAGGAATCGCCACAGGGTACGCCGTGGGTTGTTGCCTGCGTTGCATCTACTGTTGGGGAAACTGGTCAAGAGACTTCCCAGACATATTCGGCGAATTCTACTCCCCGAAGAGAGTAGCTGAAAGACTCTTCATAGTAGCCGAGGCTGGAATAACGTCTCCAGGCTGGGAGCGCTTCAAAGGTCTGAGGGTTGAGAAGCTCCGCCTCTCAGGCTGCGAACCAACCTTGGCAAAAGACCACCTTATACCTGTCCTGCGAGAGGTCATGGAATCGAAGTACCCCCTTTTCATCTTGGAGACAAATGGTATCCTTATTGGCAGCGACCGAGCTTACGCGAAGCAATTAGCTGAATTCAAGAAGAAGCTTTACGTCAGAGTTTCATTCAAGGCAGCGACTCCAGAAGGCTTTACTAGAAGAACTGGAGCAATTGGAAAATTCTATGAGTTACCATTCAAGGCGCTAAAATATCTTCTCAATGAGAGTATCGACGCCAAGGCTGCGGCAATGACAGATGAAAGGATTATGCCAGTGGAAGAGAGGATAACATTGATCGGGATGTTGAATGATATTGATCCTTCTGCAAACTATTACGTGACATTGGAGGAGGAAGAGGTCGACAACTACGACACGACGATCGCGCGCTTGAAGGCATACACAGACCCGAAATTTGCGGAGGAACTTAGGAAGAGAATCGCAACACAAGAAGAGAACTAACAGAAAATACCCATAAGGTTCATCAACTTGGAGTTCCGATAAACGAAAAAGAGAAAAGAAGGGTGCATCTGCCGAGCAACACTTCTGCTCTATCTATGGCAGATGTTTCAATCAAGTTTTTCGAACTCTGTCTTAGCTGCTCCGCACACGGGGCAAACCCAGTCATCCGGAAGTTTCTCAAAGGGTGTTCCGGGCTTTACACCAGAGTCGGGGTCACCCTTTGCCGGGTCGTATATGTACCCGCAGACTGAACACTTATACTTCGACATCTTTGGCTGGGCAGCCGCCTTGGCTGGTTTGGCAGCAGGTGTTTTCTTCGCCATTTCTCCAACCTCCTCTTCCTTTTGTTCCTTGATGTAGGTTGCAGCTGTCTTGGGGGTAAGTCCCTTCTTCACTTGATGATAGTAGTCGTATGTCATTGGTTGCGCGTCGGGATTTACGATGTCCGCGTCGACTACTCTTCCAAGGAAAACGGTGTGAGTTCCACAATCCAGGCTACCGATGACCTCTGATTCGAAATAGCCAACAGCGTTCTCCAAAACCACGGGAGCACCCGTCACGCCAACCTTGTATTTGATGTCTTTGAGCTTGTCTATGTCTCGACCAGACTTGAAACCGAAGGTTCCTATCTGGGTCATTGGTGTCTCTTCCGATAAGATTGAAGCAGCGAAGACCTTACTTGTTCGGATATACTCGTGTGTCAAGTTCTTCTTGTTTATGCTGGCAACGATCTCTGGCGGTTCACCGGTAACCTGAAATACCGAGTTGCAGATCTGCCCGTTGAATTTCCCGTCTTTCTTGGAAGACACGATGAACATGCCACAGCAGATCTTGCGAAAAGTGTCTAGGTTCATCTTATTCCTCCGTGAAGCGGAATATCGCCACGGCGTCAAATTGTATGAAAGGCTAATTAACTTTTCCATGACCGTAGGAACAATTGCCGGTGCATTCGATTCGTTCGTGCACACGTGAGGCTTATATAGGTTAAAAGCTCGTTCCAACAGAGGAGATGTCAAGCATGGAGATCATCATCCGCTACTTCACGGTGCTACGTGACCTAACAGGGACGCGTGAGGAAAAAATGAATGCGGAGGAAGGTTCGACAGTAGAAGACGTGCTTAAGACTCTAGGCGCGAGATACGGGAATGAATTTGAACGATACATTTTCTCGGGAAGAGAGCACAGAGGGTTGAGATTGCTGTTCTTCGTGGATGGGCGCAACATCGAAGGATCAGATGGCTTCAAAACAAGGCTCAAGAGTGGAAGTGTTCTTGCAATAATGCCTCCTGTTGCCGGCGGCTGATTCGACTAGCCAAGCTTGCCCGGGTCGTCGTAGTGAGGCTTTTCCTTGTGAATTCTCTCAATAATGTCTGTCTGGAACACATCTGGTTTTCCAAGAGGCTTAGAAATGTACCCCATCCCGCGCAGAACTGGGACAAATGCTAGAGCTGACTCTACGTACTCTTTAGGTAGGCTTGCGCAATACTTCGGAGAAACCTTGAGAACATCTAGCAGGAAATTCTTGTCAAGTATCCCTATAGCCCTAGTAGCCATCTTGGCAGCTTCTTGGGGCTTCTCTCTTGCGAGGTTGCAAGCTTCCTCATGCAACCTCAGGAATCCTTCCAACATATCGATGGAATCCCTTATAGTCTCGTGAGTCGCTACGATACCGTAGCTGGGGCTGTGTGGCCACATTACATTCGGCGGCAGAACTATCCTTCCGCTCAGGTACGTCGCGGCGAGAACAGCTAGTGGAGGTGTGCCGCAGCCGCCATCAACTTCTTTCTGCTCCATGGCTTCGAGAATGAAGTCAGCCCACTCGAAATTCTTAACATTCACCTTTTCCTTGAGTCCAGCTTGATCTATTAGTCGTCGTATTATCACGTCGTGAATTGAGCCTCTCGTAGTTGTTCCTATAGTTCTGCCTTTGAATTGGCTCAGTACCTTGTCTATGGTTCCTAGCTCACCGAGCGTTTTGAAGTTCTTCGTCGCCGTGAAGACTGTGCCTTCGACATGTCCACCTGCAACGCATTTGATTTCCAAACCTTTGTCGATTCCCATCATCGTCGGGGGAAGCCCAATGTACCCGATGTCCAACTCTCTTCTAATAAATGCCTTAATCATCTCTGGACCGGTTGGAAATAGGCGCCAGACTGCTTCAGCGCCCATTTTCTTCTCAACCCAGTCGCCACCCATCAGAATAAAAGCCGTGTGGTACGCGGTTGAAAGGTGACCGATCCTGAGCCGCCTCATGCACTGAAGCCTCCAACGGTTTTCGTCATATTCACGGCGTGCCGAAGCTGAATCGGAGCAATAAGAATTCTCTGTGTATGATAACGTTCTATTAAGATTTGTTCCATCACTTAAAGCTTACAGTTGTCGATTTCTTAATTCTCCTAGAGCTTCCATCACGTTCGCCTTTATTTCAAGTGGGTTAAGAAGCAGGTCAGGAACATTTGCATTTCCTGGCTTTGCTAGTATGTGGACAAAGTTCGGCCCTTTACTCAGACCTTTCAATACTGGCAGGATTTCCTTTCGGTCTGTGACCTTGTAGGTTTTCTTCATTCCAAGTCCTCTCGCAGTTTGCTCCAGATCAACGCAGAAGCTTGTCGCTGTAGGCTGATTCCCAGTTGACCCGTGGACGCCGTTATCTATCGCTAAGATTGTCAGATTCTTCGGACCGGAGACCGCTACAGTTGAGAGCGCACCCAGATTCGTCAGAAGGCTTCCATCCCCTTCGATTACCACAACATCCTTTGAAGTGAACAGGGAAATTCCGAGTCCTATGGATGATGCTAGACCCATGCTTCCAAGCATATAGAAGTTGGACTTCTGGTGCTTCACCGAGTAGAGTTCCTTGCACGGGATTCCGAGGTTGCAAACCACAACTTTCCCTTCAAGATAAGGGGCAACAACCTTAAGCACTTCCAGTCGCGTCAAGAGAGGTCTCCTAGACCTTCTCTTGTTCTTCACTAATCGAGGACTCTTTACATTCTTGGCGGCTGCTTGTTTGCTGGTGGGGCCTGGGGTCTCCCCTTCCCATATCATAGGGTTGAGCAGGACTGCACAGGTTGAGTTGTTTTCAAATGCCTCTTTCGCAGCATCCCCTATGTAGGAGATATCTTTCTGATTCATAATGGCAACGTACTTGATGTCCAACGCTCTAAGAACTGCAAGAAGCCTCTCTCCGAGTGGAACCTGGGCTGATATGTTCTCCTTGTAGATTCCCCTCCAACTGACTAAGATCAAAAGCGGAAACTGATAGACTTTAGTTAGTGAGCAGAGCGCGTTAATCATGTTTCCTATCCCGGAGCTTTGGACTAATATAGCAGGTCTCGCCCCTGCTAGGGATGCTCCAGCGCAGATTCCGACTCCTTCCTCTTCCCGGGACAGTGAAACATGTCGGAAACACTTGCTGATAAGATCGTAGAGCTGTTTCACTCTCTCACAAGGAAACATCGTCAAAAAGTCAACAGCTGCTTTATTTAGCATTTCAACCACGTTTTCAGCGATGTCTGGACTCATTTGAAAACCTCCCAGATTCATCCATTATAACACATGATCGAA
>JAUQYT010000146.1 GCA_030587605.1 Candidatus Njordarchaeum guaymasense | reverse complement strand
TTCTTCAGTATACGGGAGGAACAACGGGTCTGCCGAAGGGTGCAATGCTTACACACATGAACCTAGTTTCGAATGTTATTCAATGTGCAAATTGGAACGTTGGGTCGCAGAGAGGAAAAGAGATAGCAATGATCAACCTTCCGCTGTTCCACATCTATGGTCAGACAGTATGTATGAATTACTGTATCTATGCAGCCGCTAAACTGGTGCTTAATCCTGACCCAAGAGACCTTCCGACGTTGTTCTCGTTGATAAAACAGTACAAACCGACACTATTCCCAGGTATTCCTACGTTGTACATGAGACTGTTGCAGCATGCTGACATGCCCAAATATCAAGATGCAATGAAGACGATCAGGATTATGAATAGTGGAGCCGCTCCCTTGCCACCGGAAGTTCTCAAGAGGTTTGAGGAAGTTACTGGCGGCAAGATAGCTGAGGGATATGGACTGACAGAGTGTAGCCCAGTCACACACTCGAATCCTCTGTATGGTTTAAGGAAGGTGGGTTCAGTCGGGATGCCGTTTCCCGATACTGAGGTGAAGATCGTCGATCTCGAGACCAGTACCAAGGAACTTCCGCTTGGCGAGGAAGGTGAGGTAGCTATCAAAGGTCCTCAGTGTATGAAGGGATACTGGAACAAGCCTGAGGAGACAGCTAAGCAGATTAAGAAGGAAATTGCAGGCGAACCAGGTCCTTGGGTGCTTACGGGCGACATAGGGACGATGGATGACGATGGATATTTCTACATAGTGGACAGAAAGAAGGACATGATTGATGTAAGTGGGTTCAAGGTCTATCCGCGCGAAGTTGATGACGTGCTCTTCGAACACCCGGCGGTTGCAATGGCGGCGGCAGTAGGAGTTCCCGATCCACAGGTTCCTGGAAATGAGAGAGTCAAAGCATTCATTGTGCTGAAGCCTGGTTACGAAGAAAGTGAAAAGTTAAAGGAAGATATACGGGAGCACTGCAGAAAGAAACTAGCGCCATACAAGGTACCTAAGTTCATAGAGTTCAAAAAGGAGTTACCCATGACACTCGTCGGCAAGGTACTGAAGAGGCAGATACGCGAAGAAGAAAAGAAGAAATAGGGGATACGCGTCGAGAATTTCCCCTTATTTTATTTCTTTGGTGTCCGTTTCGCGGGGAGACCCGTACTTTCGTATCCATTTATTATTCTGTGTGGCTTGACACCACTAACAGTTCGAATGCCTCAGAAACATTCTTCCCTTCCTTGGCGCTCGTTTCAATATATTGGATAGGTTTTGCTACCTTCTCCGAGATCGCCTTAGCGAAACCAGCGCCTTCCGTGGAACTGATGTTCCTCTTCAGATCAGCCTTGCACCCTGCGAGTAGATATGATTCTGGTGGGCTTTTACTATTCAAGCGTGGGATCACCAGGCCATTCACCATTTCAACTAGTTCGCTCTGAGAATCTTTTCGACTAAGATCTATGGTTAACATGCATTTCACTGGAACCGCCTTTGTAGGGGGGAACATTGTTTTCTGGATCAACCTATACTCGGAGCTCCCAGCATAATCACATGTTACAACTTGGATTTTCTTGCCTCTTATGTCAAGACTTCCACTCTGGATGTCCACGAACCGTTGGGTGGGAGTTGTTGGTTCCCAGGTTCCCCGAATAAACCTGTTAACAAGGGATGTCTTCCCACTGCCTTTCCCGCCGAGTATGGCAATAACTGTATATTCTTTCGCCTTGCCTTCCCTGAGACCGGCTAGAGCCTGACCTATGTCCCTTAATGCTCCAGAGTCAAGAGCGCTTCCACCTGCTGCCACCAATTTAAGTTCATCTCCCTAAGTAACAACAGTCCCCACTGCGTTGTTACTAAACATGAGTTAACATTCGATATATGACTTTACCTTCAATATGACCGATTTTCACTCTGGGACCAGGTCACAATACAGGTCTGGAGCTTCTTTCGATCCGCCTTTTTAAATATTAGATTATCTAATTCTAGTATTAAACAGATTAATAAGCAGTTGGACATTAGGTTACTCAGCTCATACTTTGATTGTGGAAAGGAGGCATGGACTTGGCTGTGTTTACTGTTGTCGTCATGGAAGCACCTTATGGGAGAGAACATGCATATACGGCTCTCAGATTTGCATTAACAGCGGCGCTGGAGGGACATAAGGTCAGAATGTTTCTTGTTCAAGATGGCGTCTTTGTCGCCAAGAAAGGTCAGACGTCAAGTGGATTTCCAAACATCGCAGACTTACTAGAGGAAGCAATCAAAGAAGGAATCGAAGTCAAAATGTGCACTCCCTGTTGTAAAGCTAGAGGAGTGTCACCTGCTGAGACAGTACACGGAGTAGGGATGGCCACTATGAGCGACCTTGTCAAGTGGTCTTTGGAAAGCGACAAGGTAATAACATTCTAGAATGGTTAAGGCTCTCATAAAAATCAACTATGGATGTGCCGTTTCTTCTAGCGCGGCGTAGAAAGCATCCAAGACTATCAAGGCCTTCTCAATGGTTTCATTGTCAGTTTTTGACATTTTCTCGAGACTTTTTAGAACATAGCATAACCCAAGTGTTTCTTTCAGCTTCGTTCGGTTTGGGTTCTCTTCGGCGTCGACCTCATAGTCGTGGATGAATTCACCGATTCTCTCAGCGATTGGATCTTGGACGTGGTATCTCTCCATCAAAATGTCGTATGTCGTTTTCCTTCCTTCGATTGGCCTGAATTGTGCGGTTGGTAATGTGAAAGCAATTGCACCCTTGGGGATCGGATCTTCCTTGGAAATGAATTCGAACTTGGCTTCCTTGTCAACGAATCTCTTGATAAGCCATGCTGACGCGCAACGGTCAACATGAGGCTTGTTTCTCGTTACCCATAACATTGTGAGAATCATCTCCCAAAGAACATGGGGAATAAGGGCTGCTACTCTTTGAACTTCTTCTTTAGGAACTCCCTTGTTTGCTTCTTGTCCATTTTAATGATTTCGTTCCTGTGCTTTTCGCGAATGATCCTCACTTTGCAGTAGTTGTATAGCGCGTCGTAGACAGGCGCTGCATTTTCTATTGCCTCAAAATCGTCACTTGCTGGTATGGATATACCTGTCATTATTGCGCTCAGACCCGATCCTTCGGGCGCGACTTCTGGTTTGTCAGTATCTGCTGCGCGTACAATCTTTGCGAGTTCCAGAATCACAGGGTCACTAATCTTGTATTTCTCAACGATCGCGTCAAAGCTACACTTCTCCCCGTGGTGACCAAGTTCCACGCTGGGCGCATCGTAGGGAATAGCATTCTCCTTCTTGACAACAACTTCGATTTTCTCAACTGGAACAAAGAGGAACTCTGCTTTTTGATCTATGTAACGTTTAATCAGCCAAGGGCAAGCAGTTCTATCCACATGCACATGCTCTCTTGTTACCCATTTCACGGTATTTCACCTACCTGAACGGATACGA
Source organism: Candidatus Njordarchaeum guaymasense (assembly GCA_030587605.1). Lineage (GTDB taxonomy): Archaea > Asgardarchaeota > Njordarchaeia > Njordarchaeales > Njordarchaeaceae > Njordarchaeum > Njordarchaeum guaymasense. Next base: position 12,037 of record JAUQYT010000146.1, on the reverse strand, counting down.
ATGACCCTATATTAGCAGTGTGAAGTGGACTCATTCTCCTACAGTGGAAACGTGAGGTTCCTGACAGTTAGTTGTATTGCTACCCCTTCCCCAAGATTGCGAAGGGAGACAGGCGGGTACCAACTAGGTTGGCGTTTCTCGACGCGGCTCATCATCAAATGCACGTATCAGCGATCTGATGAATGATCTAGGGCGCTTACCTTATCAGCCTTCCGACGATACGCCCATGTGGGTATGAATACGACCATGGCTGCCGTGAATGCGAGCGCTGGCGCTAGAGCAAATACATCCTGATAACTACCAGTGAATTGTATGATCAGACCGAAAATGACTGGTCCAATTAGGTTCCCAATATCCATGCCCATTGTGTATACACTGGAGAGAAATCCTCTGCTGTCTGTCGGGGCTTTCATTAAAGCCATCGTCTGGGATCCGGGTATGTAGGTTCCTGAACCGATTCCAAAGATTGGCGCTGCTATGTACACGTATGGTGGAAGTTGGGTCAGATAAACGACGAGTAAAGCCAGCGATATGACCAGTAGTCCTAGGTAGGTCATCATCTCGGGGCGTTTGTCAGCAGCTTTCCCAGCGAAGATTCTGAGAGTGAGACTGAAGATTGCCTGGATGATTAGGAATAGAGCTATTTCGATGGAAGTGTAGCCGAGTTGTGTCAGATAGGAGGAAAGGAAAGTGAGCATGCCCATCCAGGCCAGTGAATACACTATGAGGGCAGAGAGGGAGATGATGAAACCTCTTTCCCTAAGACCATGAGACCGAAGAACACTATGGGATGAATGCCGCTTAGGTCCTCCAAATATCACGAGTGGAATGAGGAAGAGCAGAAGTATAGATGTTAAGCCAAAAGTAGTTTTAAAGCCTGTCTTAGCATCAGTTCCATAACTAAAAACATATGCCAAGATTCCGCCGGCGGCTGGACCGATTATGAAGCCAATCCCGATCATCATACTCCGCCATCCTAGCGTCGTCCCAAGTTTTCCCTCAGGGGCTTGATCGACTGCACTAGCTATTGAGGATGGAATGAATGAAGCGACGCCAGCCCCTTCTATCAGCCTCGCAATCACTATGTGAAGTACGTCGTCAGACAATAGGAGGATAAAATAGGCTGCCGACGCAAAAATCAGCCCCAATATCATTAGTATTGATCTCGACCACTTGTCGCTGATCACCCCTGAGAGTGGCCTGAGAAGGATGGCTGTAAGGGATATGCTCGCGACTGCAAAACCGATCAGAAAGGGGTCGCTAGTTATCGTCGTAGCATACTGCGGTATAAGTGGGACGACAAGTTGAACCAGAGTAAAGAATAACATACTCGCGATATTTACTCGCCAAATAAGCGATACCATTCTTTGTCACCAGTAAGCGTCTGAGACCTCGATCGAAAGCCATATCCGTATTCCTAGAAAGTCCTTGTCAATACGCAACCGTTGTCGATTCCGATTGTTACACTGTTGTGTGGCAGCGTGCTCCTGTTCTTTGCTGGATTCATGATTGAGAGGAAATTCATTCCTCCATTTAGGATGTTGTGGAGTATTTATACTCTGCGTTGGACTGTTCGTTGACCACTAACCCGTTGATCTGCCTGGCAGTTAGTTGAGGTTGGCAGGTGTGATTTCATTATGTCTAGTGTCATTATTCCGGAGCCTTTGAAGCCTGTTCTGGATGCTATGTTCGGCGTCGGTGCTATCGTCATGTTTGGTGAGATTGTCGTCGTTTTGTACCGTGCCGTTACCCTCAGATTTACGGCTGTGTACATTGCCAAGCTTGTTGTTTATGGATTCCTTCTTGCAGTTTGCTTAGATTGGGTCGCGGGCTTCAACTTTTTCAGAGACACTTTTGCACCAGCAGTGTGGAACATGCTTAACGGCGGCCTTAATACCTAGATTCAAAAGGGGAGGTAAATGGACAGGGGTCGCTGAATCTAAGTTGACTGACGACAGGATATTCAAGACAAGAACTTCATTGCGATTAGAGCATATGCCTTCAAACACAGTGTGAGGCCTTTCTTCATTACGTACTCGTTTGCCGAGTGGGCTGTTTCAGACATTGGGCCGAAGCAAACAGTTGGTATCTCCAGCTTGTTTCTGATTAACCTGTCGTCTGTCGCTCCAGGCTCGATCAATAGGGTTGGTTCTTTTCCCCTTGCTTGTTCCACGCATTTTCTCACCAGTTGAACCAGTGGCGCACTGGGATCGTCGTAGGAGGGTTCACATTTCTCGAAGGGTTCAATCTTAGCGCGCGCTCTTCAGTAGTATGTGGTTCTGACTTATCACCTAATAAGGAAAATGCGAGGAAAAAATCACTTTAGCAATTCTCTTAGGTATATCCTGTATTTTCCGAGTTTTCCCTCGTAATTCCCAGCTGAAACCTGGATTACCTGATCCATTCCAACAACTGACTCTATGCCAGCTTTCATTGCCTTCTTCACAGCAGTCAATGAGACACCATCTACCACTATTTCGGGGATAGAGTTGACTCCCCGTGGAACCTTGGAGCGCCCCTTCAGTTTGTCTCTTAGAGTTGGACAGTAAAGGTAGTTTGTCGGTGGACCTATGGGAGGGTAATCCTCGGCAGCGGAGCCTGAGGGGCAAGTGTAGAAGGGAGTGATTACGCCTTCAACTCGTTTTATGGCGTCGATTGCTTTCCTTCCTGCTTTTCTTCCCCCTTCTATGCTGTCACAGAGCAACCATATGTTGGCGCCTGATACCCCGACGCCACACGCTAGGGATCGGTCTATTTGAAAGTCGTAGCCCATCATCAATGGAACGTTTATGACTTCATTGCCGTCCTTCTTCGAGAACCATTCGTGACCTCCCCCACACTTCCCTATTCGCTCCTCAGCGTCGATCACCATGCTTCTCTCTTTGGATCCTTCATTAGTATTAGCTAGCCCAAAGACCCTTGTTGTGGGAACTGACAGCACATCCTGCCGGATTCTTATCGACATTTCTTTGTAGAATCGTTCGAACTGCCTATTCGCATTTTCGTTTTCGTCGAATCTTCCCCAGAGTTGCACTACTACTCCTTCGCGCTTGTCAGGCGTCTGCTTCTTTGTAAGCCACTTTTCTATTCCAGCTTCGACTCTGCCTACGACAACGGAAGGAGTTGCCGTCGAACGGTATGCAGCTAGCCGTAGCTCGTCGTACTCTATCTTAGGGGCACTCTTATCTTTGGGAGTTGTTCCCCTTTCCGCGGTAATCAGTAATCTTAGGTATAGTCCCGGAAAAGCCTCGGCGAACGTGTCCTCAACTTTCTCGTGGCTTCTCTTGCTCTCAGACAAGCTGGCATCCCTTTCCTCCATGACTTCAATCATTTCTCTAGTGAAGTGAGTGATAAGTCGATTCAGGTGGGTGGCGCAATGTGGAGCGCCTGATCAGGAAGATTCTTCTTCTATTCCTTTCTTGGGGATAGCTTTCCATCTGGTCTGGGTGTCTTGGATTCTTTCTGTTGTCTTCTTGCCAACGTCGCTTCTATGCCTCAGTTGCCCTCTGAAGCATGTGCATGCTTTTTCCGCTATTTCTTCTGCTTCCTCCAGCTTTTCTGATATGCCGAGTACTGCGACTGCTCTCGATTTTGTTGTCAAGATGTCTCCATCAGTCATGTTTACACTTGCCCAGTAGTATCTTGCGCCTATGCTCTTGATTTCCGCTTCGTCTAGTTCGACTTTTTGGTTGTCCTTGGGTGTATCTGGGTATCCTTCTGGTACTAGGTACTTGCAGACCGTGGCGTTGCGCTCAAACTTCACCTTCTTAGCGCTTAGTGTTCCGTCTACTATGCTCCAGTAGATTTCTACTGGGTCATCATGGTCCATTATCGGTAGTACGTTCATGGCTTCGGAGTCGCCGAGACGTACGTTTGCTTCCGTGAGTACTGTGGTTAACTTGTTTTTCACGGGGCTGATTCCTTTCATCATTTGTGCGTACAGGAATCCTTGGTATCGTTCTCCCGTCTCCTTGAGTAGGGCGTTGTTGATTTTTCTCACCATCTCAGCCGTGTCTTCGTACTCTTTTCTGCTTATGAATGGTATGAGGTGATCGCTTAGACTGTAGCTGCCCATGCCTCCTGTATTTGGTCCTTTGTCTCCTTCGTAGGCTCGCTTGTAGTCCTGGACGCAAGGTGTGAGAATGACGCTCTTACCGTCCGTGAAAGTCTGTATGGTTGTCTCCAGCGGGTGAAGTATCTTCTCCTCAACCACAACCGAATCAATTCCCCCTGGTTTCTCTCTTAGTACCGATTCGGCATATGCTTTTGCTGCCTCAGCGTCTTTGAGATGTTCGCCTAAGAGCTTTACGCCTTTTCCGCCTGTGAGTCCTCCAGGTTTTATCACGATCGGAATTCCTTTTCCTGTCATCTCGTCTATGTATCGAAACGCTCCAGCTGGGCTTGTGAAGGAGCTGTTCTCTGGGTAGTAAGGGATGCGGTACTTTTTCATTAGGTATCTACAGAAACTCTTGTCTCCTTCTAGCATTGCACATTTCCTGACTGGACCAACACACGGGATTTTCTTATTTCTTAGGATATCCGAGACCCCTGAAACTAGGGGATCCTCAGGTCCGACAATTGCTATATCGATGCCCTTCTCAACAGCATAATCAGCAACCAATTGAGGCCTACTTGTTACTCCTTTTTCTCCAACTTTGTAGTTGCCTTTGTCTCGACATAGCTTCAAGATACCAGGGTTAACTCTGTCGGATATCACGTAGAGTATTGAGTCAGGACTTTTAGCCACACTTTCCGCTATAGCTGCTTCTCTCCCTCCAGATCCGATCAGTAAAACCTTTGTCGTCAACCTCCCTCTCCCTCAGCACACGCTTCTTTCGGACTTGCCTTCTTCTGATACGACTCAAGCTATGGTAAGACGGCCCAGCGCATTGTTCTTGGAACCTGACTCAGTCTTACTCCATCCTGGTTCCCAGTGTAGCCTCAAGCAGTTCCAGTTGGGGTGGAGCATTCAGAGGGTATTCTCCAGTCAAACATGCCATGCACAGCTGGTTGTGGGGTAGTCCTATGCTCCTCACGAGTCCATCTAGGTTCATGTACCCTAGAGTATCTGCGCCTACTTGTCTCCTAATCTCTTCAACGGTCTTCGTGGATGCGATCAGTTCTCGTCTGGTCGGGAAATCTATTCCCATGTAACATGAGGCTATGATTGGGGGGCAACTGATTCTCAAGTGGACCCTCCGCGCTCCTCCAACAGTCTTCAGCAAATTGACTATGAATTTTGACGTCGTTGACCTCACAATGCTATCGTCTGTGAGGACTATTTCCTTTCCTTCGGTGACGGATCTGATCGGGTTCAGCTTCAGTCTGACTAGAACTTCACGGTCTTCGGCCTTGGGTGTTATGAAGATTCTCCCAACATATCTGTTCTTCATTAGTCCTTCGGCTAATGGTATTCCTGACTCCTCTGAGAAACCGGCAGCAGCTGCCCTACCCGAGTCTGGAACCGGGACGACGTAGTCGGCTTTTACAGGGTGAAGCTTCCAGAGGAATCTCCCGAGTCTTTTCCTAACTTCCCAAACGGATCGACCATCTATGAATGAGTCCGGCCGGCTGAAGTAAACGAATTCAAACATGCAGAGGGCTTTGCGTTTTACGTCCGTCGCTCGTTCTCTCTCGAAGCCTGTTTCATCAACCTTTATGACTTCGCCGGGGAGGACATCACTTATAACTTTCCCACCTACCGCTTCTATTGCGGGGGTCTCTGAAGCAACCACGTGGGCATATTGATTTATTGATCCTAAGCAAAGGGGTTTGAATCCTCGTGGATCCCGCATGGCGTAGAGTTCACCCTTGTCGTTGACCAGAACGAGGGAGTAGGACCCGTCGAGAACACTCATGCTTTCCTTCATTCCTTCGACGAAGCTTCCTCTCTCTTTTGACTTTGACGCGATAATCCGAGCCAGCAACTCTGTATCTGTGTCAGTGAGGAAGGTTTCACCTTGCGCCCTAAGGGATTCCCTGAGTTGCATGAAGTTCGTTACTGTCCCGTTGAACGCTAGTGCGAATTTGGTGTAGGAAGACTTCAGAAGGAAGGGTTGAGCATTCGCAATACTGCTTTCCGAGGTTGTACTATACCTCACGTGGCCGACTGACACATTACCAGACAGACTGTCCAGAATCTTTTTGTTGAACACTTGTGTAGCTAAGCCCATGCCCTTGTGACCAACTAATTCACTGACTAGTCCATCCTTAAACACATAGATGCCTGCGCTCTCTTGGCCTCGGTGCTGCAGTGACACGAGACCATCATACGTACGGTGGGGAACCTCTTCAGGATACTTCCTAGAGTAAATGCCGAATACTCCACAGTGTTCCCTGAGTTTTCCTCCCACCTTTTAGCAACCTCCCATAGCTTTCGATATTGGTTCAGACCATGCCTTGCGCATGGCTTCAACTCTGGACACTACTGTCTTTTCACCATCATCAAACATCACTAACTCACCCGTGTCAGTGACTCGCCCTATCTCAGCTACAGTAGCCCGAATTGTCGATGCTAATGAGAGGAATTCATCGAGGTTCTTTCTAGGAACAGTCATTATGAATCTCGCGTTGCTCTCCGAGAAAAGTAATTCATCCAGTTGCATCCTGTCCCGCGGGATCTTCGTTAGGTATATCTCAGCACCAAGACCTGACAGAATGCACATTTCTGCGAGTGCGACTGCTAATCCTCCATTAGAGCAGTCGTGGACGGTTTCCGTCAAACCCTTGCCGATTGACTTGAATGCCAATGTAATTGAACGCTTTTCCTCTGATCCGTTGAACTTCGGCGGTTCTCCCCCAACTATGTTATGAATGTAGGTGTAGTATTCTGAGCCGCCAAGTTCACGCTTAGTTCTTCCCACCATGTAGATCGATTCGCCATGCTCCTTGAAAGGTATGGCTGCCAAGTGGTCGATATCTTCTATCAGGCCGAGAACTGCGATCACAGGGCTTGGTTTAACTGCGTTCCCCATGGCGGAATCTTCGTTGTAGAAGCTGACTTTGCCGCCTACACATGGTATGGTTAAAGCGCGGCAAGCCTCAGCCATTCCTCTTACCGCTTCCCTGAACTGCCAGAATATCTCCGGTTTCTCAGGGTTCCCGAAGTTGCAGTGGTCGACCATTGCGATTGGCTCAGCTCCAACAGCAGCCACGTTACGGCTTGCCTCAGCTAGCGCGCTTGCACCACCATGGTAGGGGTCCAAGTAGGTTCGTTGAGAGTTTCCATCAGCTTTGACTGCAAGCCCTTTCTTTGTACCAATCAACCTCAGAACTGCGGCATCACTTTGGCCAGGCTTTAGCACGGTTCTAACGCCAACCTCGTGATCGTATTGCCTATAGATCCATTCCTTGTCAGCTATGTTAGGAGAGGAAAGAATCTTCATCAAAGTCTCTGATAGGTTGCTTGGCATTGGTGGTTTCTTTGCTTTTCTTGCTTGGCTGATGTAAGCTGGGTTCTTAGCTTCTCTTTTGGCGACAGGTGCCTTGGCTACCAGTCTCGCCGGTATATCCGCAACTATATTGTCTTCGTGTCTCAGAACAACGTTCCCTGTATCAGTTACGTTGCCAATCACGGTAAAAGGCAACTCGTACTTGTCGAAAACCTTGGTGACTTCATCGAGCCCGGAGGGCTCAACGATAAACAGCATTCTCTCCTGTGACTCAGACAGCATTATCTCGTAGGGAACCATTCCGCTTTCTCTTAGCCGGACTTTGGATATGTCGATGTCTATTCCTGTTTCTCCGTCGTAGGCCATTTCACTAACAGCGCAGGTCAATCCACCTCCGCCCAGATCCTTGAGCCCTCTGACATGGCCAGTTTCAATTGCGGCTAACGTTGCTTCGATTATTATGTTCTTTAGAAATGGGTCACCAACTTGCACTGCTGGCCTGTCCGCGTCGGACTCCTCAGCTAGCACTCTAGAGGCGAATGTGACTCCGTGTAATCCGTCTCGTCCAGTTGAGCCACCGGCAAGTATAACTATGTCTCCGGGGTGTCTGGCTCCGCCAGCTATGACTCTTTCACGCTTCCCGACACCTACACACCCTACGTCTACCAGACAATTCATTTCAAATGAAGAGTCAAACTCTATCTCTCCCCCAACCGTCGGGACACCGACACTGTTCCCGTAGTCTGCAATTCCCTTGACAACGTACATGAGAAGCCACTTAGATCTCCCACTTGACAGGGAGCCGAAACGGAGGGGGTCGATGAGCGCTATTGGTCTTGTGCCCATGCTGAGAACATCTCTCAAGACTCCTCCAATTCCTGTTCCTGCGCCATTGTATGGGTCCACGGCGCTGGGGTGATTGTGGGACTCTATCTTGAGGGTTGCGACCAGTCCGTCCCCTATGTCTACGACGCCTGCGTCATAACCAGGTCCGATGATTACGCGGGGTCCCGTTGTGGGGAAGAGTTTGAGTACTGGGCGGGACGACTTGTAGCAGACGTGCTCTGAGAACATGGTGTCAAACATACCCCACTCTACTTCGTTTGGTTCTCGGCCTAGTGAGTGTCTGATGTACTTGATTTCGTCATCGGTCAGATCAACCTTTACTCCAATTGGGGTCGACACTTCTCAGAGCGCACCTCCTGTATACTCTATTACCGAGCGAAGTACGGACAGCCCATCGTCGGTTTTTAGTGGGCTAATTATCTTCTCCGATGTCCTTTCTGGGTGAGGCATCAAGCCAACAACATTTCTCTCGAAGTTGCAGATACCAGCAATGTTGTCAAGAGAACCATTTGGGTTTGATTCCTCTGTCGCCTCGCCTGACCAGTTAACGTATCTGAAGACTATCTGGTTGTTCTTCTTCATTTCTTCAAGAGTTTCCTCATCCACGAAGTACCTGCCTTCACCATGTGCTATTGGGAGAGAGAGTATAGCTCCCTTGGGTAGACTCATCGTTAAAGGCGTCTTGTTGTTCTCGACGCGTAGGTGTACCCATTTACAGACAAAAGTGAGACATGAGTTTCTGAGTAAGGCTCCTGGAAGTAGCCCAGCTTCAACGAGTATCTGGAACCCATTACATATACCGAGAATAGGCTTGCCAGTCTTAGCCATTCTCTTGACAGTTTTCATGGCTGGGCTGAATGCGGCTATGATTCCAGCGCGCAAGTAGTCGCCATATGCGAAACCGCCTGGAAGAACCGCAACATCATAACTGTTGTCATCAAATTCCTTATGCCAGATCAGATGAGCATCAGTATTCAAAACATCCTTGAAGACGTGGAGGGCATCATACCTGCAGTTCGAACCAGGAAAGTCTATAATGGCGACCTTAAGCATTAGCAGCCCCCAAGGTCCGTTTTACATATGTATATTTGAATGTCTTCATTAGTGGACACCACATATGTAAGGTACCTACAGGTTGTTTTTCTTCTCATCCTCCAAGTCACTTTACGTTGATTGAACATGTGTGAGCTACTGGGTTGAAAATTCTTAGTTCGTTGCACATCTTGAAGATATAATCCTTCGCATCGTTTTCTGATGGCGCGCTAATTCTGACTCTGAGAAGCTTTGCGACTCTAATAGATTTCACCGAGCTGTATCCTCCCTTTGTCACAAGGTCTCTCCAGATTGTTTCTCCTTCAGGATCCCTTGCAGCCGGTTTATTCTCAATCACAACCTCAATAGTGTATTCTGGCATTCACATTCCGCCTCACACACTTCATTTCCACAGAAGCAAATGTGAAGATGTCACTATTTACCTCGCCCATCATAGCTAGTGGTCCCGACTGCCGTTTGTCTCCGGGATGATAACCCAAAGCCAACGGTGATTCAGATGCACTCAACAATGAGCTAGTAGCTCGATTCTCTCTTCCGGTGAAGTCGAGCTTTAGCCGAGTTTTTTTCTCCACATTATGGAGATGGAAAAGTTCTATCTAATAAGCTATTCTGTTTTCACGGATGAATATACATGTTCGCGTCTATTTCAACGCGTTTGCCTCTGCAGAAAGGGTTGAAATATACATGAATGTGTACATTGACTCGGTGCCTAAAAGAAGAGAAAGAAGTTTGCGGAATATTCGGCTTGTTTTCTTTTTGCTAGTAGCCGAATTCTTGGAGTAGCTGGTTAGCTGATATTGCGTTTTTGTGTATTCCGAGTTCCTCTTTGCTGAGCCCCATCGCCAGTCCAAGGAGCTGGGTGTAATAGAAGACGGGTATGCTGAATTCATCTCCGAACTGTTTCTTTATGTCCAGTTGACCACCTTCAAGTTGCATATGGCAAAATGGACAACAGTCTACTATGCAATCAACATTCGCGGCTTTGATGTTGTTTAGCTTTTCCCTAGTCATATCTATCGCAACGGCCAAGTTCGAAGAACGTACGCCGCCTCCAGCGCCGCAGCACATTTGCTTATCTTTGTAGTCTATGCTCTTGGCGCCGGTCATTTCCACAAGTTCGTCCAGGAACCTAGGGTTCTCGGTAACGCCCCACCGCCTGAGTTCGCTTGGTTTCACCACATGGCAACCGTAGTGCACCGCTGCACGCAAGGGTGTGGGATTCTCAATGAACTCAGAGATCTTTTTGATTCCTATGTCAGCGTAGAGCGCTTCTACAAGATGCTTGACCTCAATTGTTCCTCGGTATTCCCTCGCTCCAGCTTCTTTGAGTATCTTGTTGACCCAGTCTTTCTTTGCTTCATTGTGTTTTAGAGTCTCATTTGTTTCCTTTAGCGTTCCATAGCATCCGTTACATCCTGTCACTATATCTAATCCCATCTCTTCAGCAATGGAGATGTTTCTCGCAGCAGCAGCTAGCCAGAACTTGTTACTGAAGGATCTGATGACGCCTGGAGCTGGGCAACAAGATGCGCCATTCATGTCAACAAGTTCTACGCCAAGACTTGCCATTGCACTTCGAATTGATAATTCGATGTTGGGGTACCGGTTTGGGATCATGCAGCCTAGGAAAAGAGCGTATCTTGAATTGTTCATCTATCACTCACTTCCAGGTGTATCCTACCAGCTTGTCGAAACCAGTGAGTTTAGCTATCTTCTGAACTTGTCGTAGAGCGTCTTCAAAACGGTGTGTTGTGGGTGGTTTGTCAGGTAGACCTAAGCCACTCCTGAGAGCGCTCCACTTGGGGTCATCGATGGCCACTGCATGACCATGTTCGATAAGCTTGTGTGAAGCTCCTCTATGTGCAGCAAGTATGTGTCCAGCTTCCACAGCCATGTTGCGGATCTCAATTATTGCGTTAACTGTCTCGATCTTCCTAGGACATCGTTCATAACAAGTGTAACAGGTAGTACAAAGCCATATGTTCGGATCGGAGAGTAGTTCATCTTTCAATCCCAGAAGAGCTGCTCTCATTATTTGCCTGGTTCTGTACGCAGTTCTCCTACCTGATGGGCATGAGGCTGTACAAGTCCCGCATTGGATGCATGATTTGATGCGCTCAGCACCAGACTCTACTATACGATTAGTGAATTCATGATCAGCTTGGGCCGACTTAATCGTTTTTCTCTCGATCGCAGTTTCTGTTGACATTCTATGAACTCGCCACCGTTAGCGCCTTGAGAATCAATTTCCTCTAGGGCAAATCTGTCAGCAAGGTGAAGTGACAGATAAGATAACAACTTCAACTAGTTTTGTGGGTATATATAAAGTTTAGTGACTTGAGTTTCAGAGTTAACTTCTTTTTATAGTGCTACTCACTGTTCAAATGTCTCAGGCGTTTGTCTAGAATCCGCGTTCGAATGCGCCTGTGATTGCCTTCAGGTATTGATCTTTCGCCATCTTGACTTCGACGCGCATCATGAATTCTTTGATATTTGGAACTGATGTGAGGCTTATTCCTCTCCTAGCATCCTTCAGGTAGCCTCTACTTATCCCTTCGATTATCTCCGTCTGCAGAACCGCATCAAGCTCTCCAGGTCTGGATATCTTGACTCCCGGTATTTCTCGCAGGTAATCCTTTGCTTGTCTGACAATGACCTCGTCCCATGATTGTGTTGCCCTTTTCGACGCCCATTGATAAATCTCTGGCCCGATGAGAATCAAATTGTGGAAATACTTGTGCGTGCTT
>JAUQYT010000124.1 GCA_030587605.1 Candidatus Njordarchaeum guaymasense | reverse complement strand
GCCTTAAGACCGAAATTGAAGTTCGTGTCAGTCATCGGATCTTACGGCTGGGGCGGCAAAATGCTGGAAGAGATTACAGGGGCAATCGCTAATCTTAGGGGGGAGATGCTTGACCCCGTTGTTATTAGAGGCTTCCCGAAGGAAGAAGATTTCAAGGCATTGGACGGATTGGCAGACAAGATTCTAGATAAACACAGGGCTTTGAAGCTCATGGAGATCTAAGAATCCGGAAATATTCAGCTTGGTGGTGCGGCCGCCGGGACTCACCTCTACCTAAGCGAATTTTGTGAACTCGGGAAAGCCAACATATCCTAGGCTAGGTCTAAAGTTCTAAAACTCTTCCCTGTACAGGGTGTGCATCAGCTTCCGCCAAGAAGAGTTTTTCTTCGACAACTGCGTACCCACACATAGGGAGTGATTTAACTGATTGTAAAAACAAGATTAGACTCGGTTAAGGTCTCTGAGGTTGCGCATAGACACAGCATGGAGTTTATACCACCATTCGATTCGGAGGCCGAAATAGACGAGTATTTCCAGAGATTCAATAACGTAGACGAAATCCGTACAATACTACATGTCCTTGATTATTATCATGCCTTCAAGCAAATGAATGGATATCCGGCTTGTTTCGCCAAACTGATAATGTTGTTCTCGATCATTGAGAAGCTTTGGGGCAGGGAATACAAACCTTTCGAGACTTGGATCACACAAAAACGGAATTGGTATTTGGTTGTCAGCAAACTTGACCGGTTCTCTTCCGAAGCCAATAGAAAAACTAAGCTCAGACTTCTCGAGAAGTTGATAAATGATTACCATAAGCAGCATGGTGCAAGCAGGACTGTTCAAGAGTTCTTTGTCGAAGGACTTGACCAGAATGAGAAGATCAATTTCATAACCAAGATTCAATTTCCCAAGAAAAACGTCAAGGAGAGACATCCTCCCAACATGGCTATCGCTTCTAGAGACAGTACCGTGAATTCAAAGGTGTTGGACATAACATTCCAGTATAGCTGTTTTGATCCCAATGAGTGCTATTTCGACAAGCATCGATGTTACGGAGACCTATACCTGAAGTCTTGTAGGATAAGGAGGGACCCCGAAATCCTTGATAAACAACTAAGAGACTTCATAGGCCATGTTATTGGCAAGATGCGGAATGACTTTGTTCACAATGCAAGGACTCCCGCGGTCGTCCGTCACCGGAAGGATACTACGGAATCATTCTTGTTTTCCACTTTCAAAGATGACATGGTCATCAGTACCTTGAGCGATGTCTATCTAAACGACCTCTTAGACTCCAAGTTCAAACAGATGTTGGAACACTTCCTCAATCTCCGGGAGCCGAGCCATCGGTCATGAATTTCTGGGATTCTGAAAAATGAATCAGGTTTCCATTGCAACTTTGAAGAGATACCCAACATACTTGCATCTATTATGCTTGGATAGAAACGAAGAATGCATCCATTACTGCATCAAGAATCTCTCCGTAGCGATTGATCAATATGTCACTGCCTCTTATGTTATGGCCTCCATAATTTCTAAGATGATAGGCTGCGAATATCGCACGCATTCGGGCATTCAGAGGGTCACCATCGTACGTAGCGGTCCCATCCAGTAAGGTAGGAATAATCGTGTCCGGAGACCCTCTGTTCAGGTTTGGCTCTATTTTCTTAAGAAATGTGCTGACATCTGGACTGTTCTTCGTGGTTGTCCAACCAAGGTGTAGAGCGAGATGGTATATCGCATTCGCCATATTCTTATCCATTTTGCCACGATTTTTCAAGAAGCGATATTCGAGTACTTGATCTATTATCAGGGCGATGTTGAAGAGTGTGTCGGCTGTCTTTAGTTTCGAGTAATCGTTCTTCATCATTCGACTGAAGTTCAACCAACGAAGATGGGATATTTCATGGAAATTCGCGACAAAGAACCTTTTAGCATCTTCCAATGGGTCGGCTTGTAGAAACTTCTTGTCCAAATCCTGTATAGTGAAGTCGCTACTCGTCCTTTTATTGTAGGAATTGATGAAGCCCTGCAATTCTGACCTTAATGACAAAACCACCGACCGGTAAAGAGGATTACCGTCGTCGTCCACTAGCGATGTTGTCAGATAGGCTGGTCTGTCTCTGAAGTTCTCTTGAATATACGAGCAGTTCTTTTTGTCTTCCTCCAAAGCAGTGAAAAAGCACATGTAGGCAGACGGGATATCGCCGAACCCGAGATACGTTCTAGCCAAAAGGTAGTATGGAATGCCCTTATATATTTCTTCATGAGAATCCTCCCACCGCCATACCATGATTATAATTCCTCTCCAGAACATTTCCATCTTTTTAAGGTCGAACGATTCAGGTACCTTCTCGAAATGCTTGAAAATCTGGATAGCCAAGTTCATCTTCTTACGTTTCTCAGTCCGAGGTAGTGAAGCAATTGAATAGAGAAGATCATTAATTGTCTGGCATAGTTTGTAGGGGAATTTGAGATAATGGAGTCCTATCTCCACTCTTTGGCCTCTTTTTCTGATGACCTTTGAGAGAGACTCTCCCTTATGCGTAATCGTGCCGACATGATCATCCGGGCGCCATGTCACTTTAACTGGACTGCAAATAGGATGATGTCGAGTGTTTGTCAATGTAAATTCCTCTTTTCGTATAAACATTCCAGCCTAGAATCTACTAAACGTTCCTCATAGCTAGCTGGCTTTGAGGCATTCTTGGAAGTGGATTGCGTAGAGGCTCAAAAGACGTACTCTTGTGCCTTGCAGATAAAGGGCCTTGACTTTTGTTCAAAGCGGCCTCGATGACCTTTGAGCTATGCTGAATGCATGTAGGATGCCAGCTGCTTTCTCCGCGCGTTGCCAGTTTACCTCGCTAGCTTGGTCCCCTCTCGGCGGAAGCCATGCGGCCGGCTGGCCGCCTGTGGGTTGAACCTTAGGATTCCACGCAGGCAGCGAACCATCACATTTGAAAATTTGGAGCAGAGGTCCACCTCCGCGAAGAAGATGCTTCCCCTTCCTTCTAAGCTGCCATTCATGACATCGAATCAAATTGCCGAACGGCATCCTTACAAGATTCCAGCGATCCTTCACATAGCCCTCCGCCTTAAGCAGGCGTAAGCGAGATTTGACGCGGTTTCTTTCTACACCAAGCATGTTCGCTATCTGGCTGATGTTAGGGGAGCCCAACCACTCTAAGCAACGTAGAATTTGAACATCCAAGCTTTCACGCTGAAAGGCTTCCGGCAACTTGCATGTCGACACTGGAGGTCCCCTGAGCCCCTCTGGGCTACCATATGGCAAGATGCTAAATCACTTCGTCTGAATTACGTTTTTCTGACATGGACCTATACAATTCCCGTTGGAAGACGGAGAGAAGCCGTCGCTTCATAGCCGTGAAACACTCAACAAGTACTCCGCCTCATGATACAAGCACGCAAGCCTAAGCAAGCCATCTGAGATCCTCAAAATCTTGGAAGCTCACGAAACCGACACAAAACAGACGGAAACCACGCTGGAGAAAGCGAAGTAGAAGACAGAGACGCAGAACGGTACGAAACATCACTCTCGCACAGCAAAAGCCAACCAAAGCAACTAGCACCAACAACCACCAACCCCCACACCAAACACCGAAAACACCCACTCAACACCAAAAACCCACAACTCCTAAACACCTCTTTCTCCATCCAACCTCAAAAAATTTAGCGGTGAAAACGTGTAGTGGAAGCGGTTATAGACGGTGGATGTTGCTGTGGGAGATGCGGCATCAGTCAGGAAGGCGTTCGGCTTCCTGTTTAAACCGATGGCGGGCGGGTCGGATACGCCGTTAAGTTGGCTGAAAGCCTCCATGAAGCTCCAGCGTTCTCACCGTGCATCTTCCAGCTAGGGATAGAGATAATATCATAGATGAGCCGTGAACACCCTGTTCTAACAGATGGTAGCGCAGCCTCACACCGCACGGAAGCTTTCTGACGCGTTTAACTGCTAGAAGGCTAACCCACCGATACCGCTCTACTCACACCCCAACCCCACTAGGCTTAGAGACCAGCGCTAAAGTTTTTGTCGTCGTCTGCTGTCTAGCTATCTCCAGTCGGGTTCGTTTGAGGCAATACTGCCCAGCTTTCACATGTTCCTTGTTTCAAGTACACGCGGGTTCTTTGAAGGTGGTCTTTGAAGCATAGTGACTTCTCGAGATTTTCCGTTTTGTGTGCTTTCACCTTTGGCGTAGTGTGGTTACACTTATCTCAATCTCGTGCTACAGTAGGGACACAGAGTGAAATCGGGCTTCACTTCTTTGTGGCATGAAGGACAACTAAGCTTTAGCACGTGGCTGCAGTATGGACATACTGAAAAGTCAATCGCAATCTCTTTGCCACACGAGGGACACAGCGATTTGGTTGGTGTCTTGTGACACTTGGCAAGTAGTCCCCAAACTACGAAACATACGATAATGATAATCTGAGTTGTCAGAAGTAGGAGTTCTTTGCATCCAAATCCGAATAGCATCCAGTTCATACTTATGTACCCTGCCAGAAAACAGAGCGGAATCGCATATGATGCCTTGTAAACCCCCACCCTTCTATAGAATCTCCAGCGAGTCATAGCTTCAAAATAGTCTCCCATTCCTCGAAGAGTATTTGGATACTGCAATTCATCTTCTATCTTCTTAAGGCGGTTAACCCAGTATGTATGCCATGCCTGGCTACGAGCTAACGAGAAAAACCAAACTAGCGAAAATATTGTTCCCGCAAGGCTTAGAACGAGAATAGGATCTTCAAGGCGTGACATTAACTCAACATTAATCTCTTCTCGACTAACGATAGCGTAACCTATCAGAGCAAGTATGGCTGCGTGTATCGCAAACATTACATTGTACCTAGACCAATAAACCTCAGTTTCATGTCTCCAAGCTTCCGAAGTTATCTGGTACTCAACCAGCAAGATCCTTTCGCGCTTGGATAGTTCATTTTCTTTCCCCATTTCCCTATCTCCTACATTTCATATTTTTAGTGCATCCAACTATTTCTAATATTGGAAGATGACTCGCGCGCGTGGCTGACTAGGGAGACTAAGGAGGTTCTGTTCGGAAGCTACACCCATGCCATCAACTACGCATTAAAGCGATTACGTAAGGAGCTGGACAAGGAGAATTGGGAGAGCTCAGGATGAACTGAGCGTGCTGGAGGCTAAGAGGGAGATAGACCTTCGACGACTATTCTTCCCTCTTTCTCTCTCTTCACATAGCCCGGTCCGATTTCGAAGATGTTGTGGGCCCTCGTCTTCTGCAAGAGAGCACATACGTGTGGCGAGGCTAGTTTCTTGCACCCTTGAAACTTGTTAGCTAGAATCCCGCCAGCTATCTCATCTCGAAACTTGAACTCAGCGAAAGGTACAATCTTGTAATAGAGGGGGCCTAGGCACCTTGCGTCTAGTTCCTCCGAATATTCCACGATTCCCTTGACCCCCATCCTACCTGCCGGCAGCTTCCTTACCTTGCCACCCGAATTGTAAAGCATGAGCAGGACCTGAACAGGGACTTTCGAGGCGGAGTATTCTCGCCTCTCAATTTCAGAGAAGGAAATCGTATCTGGCGTGATAGGATCTCCATCTTCCCCTTCTAGAAGTGGAACATAACCCTGGCTCTTCACGTCGACAACGTATAGATGGCCACCCTTCTTGACCACGTAGTCAGCGTAATTCCACAGATAATCGCCCAGTTTCTCCTTGTACCAAGACTCAGCAGGCGCAGAACGAGATGATCTCTTGAAGGAGCGATGTTCAGCTTTGATGAC
>JAUQYT010000084.1 GCA_030587605.1 Candidatus Njordarchaeum guaymasense | reverse complement strand
GGCGACGCGGGTGTGGCAAAGATTCAAGGTTTCGTCATCTTCGTTTCAGGAGCTAAGCAGGGCGAACACGTGAAATTTAGAGTTACGATGGTTGGACGCAGATTTGCGAATGCCGAGAAAGTCTAGTCTTCTCTTGACTACGATGATGGATTTTGAAAGAATCCTGGTGAGGCATCAAGAGGGCGAAGAGCGATTGTGCAGAGTTTGAGGCAAGTTGATGAGAACTTGCATAGATTAGAGAGGGAGTCCTGTTTTGGTTTCTTCTTGGGACTTTCAGTCGGACAAGCTAGGAGACATTTCATGGCAGGAGGTAGAATCACACTTAATGACTGAGAAGCTATGGACCCTATATTGTGAAAGGTGGAGGTAAAGTAGTGGACAGGAACTGTTTAAATGCGAACTAAGATTCTGACCAAGAGGGGATGGGCGTTCCGAGGTCGCCCCCGAAACAGGTTTCACTCGTACGCTGACACCAAACTTCTTGCGTATCTCGCAGAGGTTTCTGTTAAGTATGGAATCGATTCCAGCGAATTCTTCGGCAAGTTCGCGGAAGCTTGGGGAAATCGGGAATCTACCTGTGGAGCCCTAAAGATTGAATGCCGAAGAAGAACGCGAGATTCTGCGATTTTTCTTATAACTTCAGATTACAGGGTGGTTGCACAGTTTTCAATACCAGAATCTCTTCTCAGGGAGAGTGATCCGCTTAAAGAGATCGGATACATCTTGGAACGTGGAAGGCATGTTTCAGTGAAAGACAGAGAAGCACGTGAGTCAACCTGCCTGCGAATCAGGGACTTGAAACCGGGAATGAAGCGAGTCAGCCTAAAAGCAAGGGTTGTAGAGATTTCTGAACCTAGATTAGCGCTCACTCGGTTTAACGATTATGTTATGTTTGCGAATGCGGTTCTCTCAGACGAAACTAGTACCATCAGATTGACCCTATGGAACAATCGGACAAAAACGGTCTCGGTTAACGATATTGTTCAAATTGAAAACGTCGATGTTGTCGTGTTCAGAGGGGAACGTCAGTTGAGGATGGGCAAGAACGGCAGATTGAGAGTTCTTGACAAAAACGAAATGACAGCTGCCAAGGGTTAGAGCGAAGCTAGAAAAAGGTTCGGGCCATGCTGCGGTAGAGGACTTTGTCCGAAAACGAAGCCTACTCTCGTATCAGAGTGATCTCTATTGTTGAAACCATCCTTGATCTGCTTTCGCCTTCTCTTGGTGGCATTTCTTCGGTTCCTGTGGTGATCTTGCCTATGCGCAGGTCTTTCATGAACCTGTGTCTGGTTATCTCGACGGCATCGACAGCAGTAGTTATCGCTTGTCCTCTGGCCTTCAAAGTAACTTCCTTAGTGTTGGACCCGCTGAAACTTGTTATGATGCTCAGCACATAACTCATCGGGGGTTTGTTACCCACGTATATCACGTTTGGTTCTCTAGACATGATTTCACTTTCCTTTTGTCAGTGTTGGTAAATATAGTAGGAGGACCTTGCTTTTAAATACCACTAGGATTCTCTAACAACCAGAATGCACGTGCCATCCTTTTAACTCCCACACGCGCACCCGGTGTACCTACGAAGGAATCCGCATGTGACCGATATCATTGCTATCATTCTTTATCCTCACGAATTGCCGTCGTCATGTACAGAAAAGGAAATCTCCACAAGATTCTTATGTCAAAACCTCCGCTCTTCGTGTACTCTACAGCGTTCCTCATCACTGCTGGTCAGTAGCTCTTCCTTTAATAGTTCGAATCGGTTGTCAACGGAGCAACGATTGTCCCGTTTACGATGTGCGCGTGCTCTATTGTGCACGGCTTGAACGCCTTATCTATCATCTCATCGATTTCACAGTGGTCCTCTGGCTCAGCAGCTCTTACGATCATCGCTGATCAGAATATGAGAGTCATCCGCCTTCAAGAAAAACATTCTGACAGACTGGATTCATCTCCTCTAGGCTTCTCTAGTTTGAGACCTTCTTTTAGACTAGGCCTTCCATCTCTCGCTTGGTAAGCGGGTTGTACCCAAGTTTCTGCATGTCGCTGTTTAATCCTTCCTTTAAAAAATATATTAGGCCAAGATAACTACATGGTGGATGATTGCTATGAAGGCAAGATTTGAATATGTTGGTATAAGGGTAGACGATCTTGAAATATCGATCGATTTCTACACTAAACTACTTGGCATGAGTATCCTGGGCCGGTCTAAAATTGAACAAACGAAGGGAGAGGTTGTTACCTTACAAAGCGAGGGGAGTAGGTTTATTCTTGAACTGAATTACTACAAGAAGAATAGCCCCTATTACAGTGAGTATGCTGCGGGAGAAGGACTTGATCACCTAGCGTTTAAGGTCGACAACTTGGATAAAGCCCTTGAAGAAGCTAGATTGTTGGGGTATCCACCTGTCTCAGAGATCAAATCTGGGAACAATCGATGGGCATATATAGAGGATCCAAACGGAATCTGGATCGAACTTTACTAGAAGTCCTGAGCCGAAATAATGGCTACACATCGCTGTATAGGTGGACAATCCTCTGTCGTATCAGGCATACACGTACACAGATGAAAGATAGAAAGGTCGGCTGCTTTGCTTAGGGTGGATTTTTGGGTTTCCAATAAGAAACTGCTTGTGAAGCGGGAGGAGGATCGCTGATTATCCCGGCTTAAGAACTGTGCAAGCATACTGGAAGGGGAAATGGAAGCAGATTCTCTCTACCCCTCATTCCCACATTGAATGTTTAGACGGATGAGTACGGTGTAACGGAAGACGATGTAGCAACCAGTAGGGCGGAGTCAACAACAACAACAACCCTTTCAACCCTTTCTCAGCTACTGCCTTCTCTACTTCTTTCAGACTTGCCTTATTGAAGACACCTTGTGTATCTAGTGGTTCAGCTGCAGCAAACGACACTATTCTTGCGGGTGCTTGCCGCTGCATGTCTGCTGAGAGCTCATTTGAGCCGAGCCACTGCCCTTGTATGCGGGACATCTCCTGGGCACCGTCTGGAACCGGTGTACCTTGATCTCGTCCAGCCGCTTCAGCAATAGGTCTATGTCGAACCCTTTGATTTCCTTGACGCTTTTC
>JAUQYT010000049.1 GCA_030587605.1 Candidatus Njordarchaeum guaymasense | reverse complement strand
TTGGGGATCACCGCCTCCTCCAGCCGAGAATATTGCTGCGCCGTCGACGAGGTCTGTTAGGTCTTGATGGCTCAGCGTCTTCAACAAGTCACACTCCTTTAGTGCAATGTTTACTGCGGTTAAGGCAGATAGATTTTTCTTGAAGACAAGTTTAAAGGTGACGAATATTTTTTTGTGCCCAGCAGTCTTTGCCTAAGGACTATATATTGTTCTACTAGGCTTCCGTAATACGTCAAGACCTACCCCTCTATGATTTTCAACATTCAGGCAAAACTTGTAGCCGATGGTCGCCTTGCCAGTCATATTTTGTTGTTTGGTTTAGGTGTTTTTCGATTGCTTTCTCTGCGTTGTCTGCTTTGATGAATATTGGTGCGTTTTCTATGCCAGTGGCTATGTGGCTGGATAGTAATCTGTCACAGGAAACTGGCAGCGAAACGTCTTGAACCTTAACAATATTGATGTGTGAGGGTCAAGGGATGGCTGAGTGTGCGATTTGTGTTGCGCGCGCGCGTAAGATCGAATGATTATCGGCTCGTTTTGAAATTTCTCATGAAAAGAACTAAGCCTACTAAAACAAGTAGAGCAGACACGATGACCATCGACATGTTTATCAATTCAAGGACAAAGAGGAATTGTCCAATCTCGAACGTGGTTAGCCCTCTTTCGCGCAATCTAACTGCCAAGTAGGGTCCACCTAACGCCAGACGGACAAGGTTGGGAAGAGCGCTTATCATGAATCCTATCCCAATCATGAGAAATCCTGTCTTTTTCGTATCTAAATATAGGAACAGAGAAACAATTCCGACTAAAGCAGAAACTGAGATCGGAATCAAAAAAGGAAGGAACTCTATCAATCTCAGTTGTCTCCGATCAAGCTAGTATTTTCTGAGCTATGAGAAACCTCGAATATATCGTTTCCTATTGCTTCCTTGAGCCATATTAAAGAAAGCAACGGTTGATTTATTATTAATTTTGCTCAAAACGATGCACGGGCAATTGGAGCCAGCGATTGAATTAGATGTTCTTCCACAAGCAATAAGAACGTATAATCTAATAGCATTCTGTTGACAGGTTGATGTGGAGAGGCGTTCTTGGCATCACTTGAGCGCGGTCGCATTCCGAGTCCTCGTCCTATTGCTGTGAGGGAGATTCCTCTTGTCAACAGGGTTGAGGAAATGAAACTTCTGAAGGAAGCTGTTGACAGGGCGGTTCAAGGTGAGGGAGGTCTCGTTTTTCTCTATGGAGAGGCTGGAATCGGTAAGACAAGGTTGGCCAGAGAGTTGAGAGCCTATGCAAATCTTTGTGGAATGCAGGTTCTTTATGGCAGATGCCCCGGCCTGTTCAGGATGGACGGTGTTCCACCATACGTTCTATGGAGTGAGGTCATCAGAGACTATTTGGAAAACAGTAGTCCAGAACAATTGTATAGAGTCATTGGCTTCTATCCGGCTGAAGTTGCCAAGCTGGTTCCAGAGATTAGCCAGAAGCTTAGGGCGATCCCTCAGTCTTTTCCGATCAGTCCTGAGCAGGAGCAAAACAGGCTTTTCGAAGCAGTTTCGCAGTTCATCGCCAACATTTCTCGAGAGGCTCCATTACTGGTGATTCTTGATGACTTGCAGTGGACTGATCCATCTTCGCTCCTATTGCTACATTATTTAGCTCGTGGTGTGTACAGAACACCGTTGCTTCTTCTAGGAGCCTACCGCAGCACTGACATTGATTCTAAGCATCCCTTGACTCCAGTTTTGACAGAATTGAACAGAGAGCGCATACCCCAGTCTGTTTCTTTGAAACGAATGTCTCTAGATGATGTTACAGAAATGATCAAGCAGATATTGGAACAAGATGTTCCGACTGAATTCTGCAAGTTGGTCTATGAGAAAACGAGAGGAAACCCTTTCTTCGCAGAAGAAGTGATCAAATCCCTGAAAGAAGAGGAACTAATCTATCGACAGGAAAATAGATGGAAGATCAAGGAAGTCTCAAGGATCGAGTTTCCTGAGACTGTCAAGAGCGTCATAAAGGCAAGAATAGGGCGCTTGGATGATGAATGCCAGAATGCCTTGACTTTTGCTTCCTTCATAGGTAATGATTTTACATGTGAGGCTTTATGGGCAGTCACTGGCATTGAAGAGAGCAAAGTGCTTGATCTCATAGAAAGACTGCTCCAGACAGGGCTCGTCAGACACAGGGTTGTTCGCGGTGAAGACGTGTGTTCCTTCACTGACATCGTTGTGAGAGACATCGTTTACGAAGAAGTCAGTCCCTTCAGACGTAAGAAGCTTCACAACGTCGTTGGGTGCGCCTTGGAAAAGGCCTACTCTAGGAAAATTGATGAGCATTATGGAGAACTGGCCTTGCACTTTCTTGAGAGCGGAGATAAGGACAAAGCGCTTGATTATTTCCTGAAAGCTGGAGAAAAAGCAATGAAGGTCTACGCCAACAGCGAGACTACTTCTTACTATCAGTCTGCGCTTCGACTTCTCGAAGAAAAAGAAGGTGAGTTGTCTAGCAAAGCACATGTTCTAGAGAGCCTTGGAGATGTCAAGGGCTTTGTTGGAGATTTTGAAGTTGCCACGAAGTATTGGAACGGAGCCTTGTCGTTCTATGATCAGTTAGGTGAGAAAGAGAAAATAGCTCGACTGTATCGGAAAATGTGGATGATTCTCTACGAGAAGGGTGAGTTAGGGAAGCTCAAGGATTTTGTCGACAAGGCTTTGAAGACCTTGGAAGCACAGCCTGAAAGCAGCGAGACGTCAATTGCCTATGGTTACGTGTCGGGCATGTTGTGGCTATCCGGGAACTTTGCTGAAGCTCTCTCGTGGGCTGAGAAGGCGCGTCAGCTTGCTGAGAAACTAAACAATTCTGAAGCTATCGCTTGGTCGTATTTTTTCGTTGGGACAGTATCTCGCACCCTAGGAGATAGTGAGAAAGGAATTGAATTCTTGGAGAAGGCTTTGAAAGTGGCGCTTGAAAACGGACATGTTGAGGTGGCTCTAGGGACATATAACAATCTTGGCTGGGCTCTTCCAGCAGAGAAAAACGAAAGATCTTTAGAGATTTATGAGAAAGGCGCCGAACTGGCAAGAAAGGTTGGACATGTCCCCATTTTGTCTTGGTTTTCTGCAGCCCTAGCTCGCATGCATATTGACATGGGAAACATAGACAAGGCGATTCTGCTCGCGGAGGAGTCAGTTGCATTGGATCGAAAAACTGGGAACCTTATTCACCTTCCGATGCCTTTAGGGGTGCTTGGGGCTATTTATCGGATTCTTGGGGAATGGGACAAAAGCGAACAATACCTAAGGGAAAAATTCGACCTTTCACAGAAACTGGGTGACATACAATCGGTAGCTGGAGGTTATGAGTCTCTTGGGTGGCTTCATTTTGATAAGGG
>JAUQYT010000344.1 GCA_030587605.1 Candidatus Njordarchaeum guaymasense | reverse complement strand
CAAGCCTAGAATCGACGTTAGGAACGAGAGGGAACCGCTAATAGATGTTACAAGCACCAATGGCGATGTTAAGGTCATTGCCGAGTTGCCTGGCGTCGAGAAGACTGACATAAAACTCACCGCAACAGAAGACACATTGACAGTATCCGTCGACAATCCTCGTCGCAGATATTTCAAGGAGGTCAAGCTACCCGCTAAGGTGGAACCCCAAAAGGCAAAGTCAAGCTACAAGAATGGCATCTTAGAAGTGAACCTGCCGAAGAGAGAGAAAGAGAAGCCGGAGGGCGAATCGCTGAAAATAGAGTGAGTGCTGCGCCAAGTTACTTCAACGTCTTCAGGAATTCTTCGACTTTTCTTGTGTTGACTATGTCTTTGGCGGTAGCCCATCCTCTCCTTGCCTGGGCTAAGCCGAGTTCTAGATAGTGCAGGTGGATCTTACTGTGAGAGTCGGAGCTAATGCCTAGCTTGGCTCCAATCTCCACTGCTTTCTTTATGTATTCATCCTTCAGATCTAATCTATCTGGGTAGGAGTCTATGTCCAGGATTGTTCCATTGTCTTTGGCTCTTTCTATTATTTGTTCTACGTCGATTTGAACCGGCTCTCTCACGTGGATTTGCCTTTCTGTTGGATGGCAGACTATGTCAACGTTCGGGTTCTCTATTGCCTTCAGGACTCGTTTGGTCATCTCGTCCTTGCTCATGTTGAGGTTGGAGTGAACAGCCGCTCCGACAACGTCAAGTTGTTCAAGGGTTTTGTCGGATATGTCAAGGCTGCCATCCTTCATGATATTCAGTTCTACTCCTTTCAGGATCTTGAATCCGTTGATCTTCTCGTTCGCTTTGTCTATTTCGGCGCCCTGCTTGAGCAGCATCTCATCATCAAGTCCGCCAGTCATGGCCAGTCCTTTCGAATGATCCGATATCACAATGTACTGGAGTCCGATTCTCTTGGCCTCCTCAGCCATCTCCTGTATCGGATTAGCGCCGTCAGTCCAATTAGTGTGTGTTTGCAGGTCTCCTCGAAGATCCTTGTAATCTATGACTTTGGGTAGCCTATGTTCTAATGCGGCTTCTATTTCGCCTGTATTCTCTCGCAGTTCTGGTGGCATCCATTGTAGCCCGAGTTTCTCATAGATCTCTTCCTCGGTTCTACCCGCTATCTGCTTGTCCCCTTCAAACAAGCCGTACTCGCTGAGTTTCCACCCTTTTTCCTGAGCGATTCTCCTTAAGGCAATGTTGTGGTCCTTACCACCAGTGAAGTACTGTAGAGCAGCGCCGAAACTATTCTCCGTTAGGACTCTAATGTCAGCGTCCATGCCAATCTTCAGTCTGACTGACGATTTTGTTTCGCCCTTGCTGGCGACATCAATTACTTCGGGCATGGATGTGAAGTAATCCATCACCTTGGCCGGCTTATCGGATATGACGAGGAAGTCAGCATCGCCAATGGTCTCTTTCCATCTTCTAACTGACCCTGCCGCAACGACGCGCTTCACTTCTGGTAGCCCCCGTAGCCGCTTCTCTATGTCTCGGATCAAAGGCAGTGTGAACCCCAGGATGTATCTGCCTGCACTCTTTCTGGCGAATTCTATTCCCTTGAGAATGTTTTGCTCGGTTTTCTCCTTGAAGCCTGGTAGCTTTGATATTTTGTGTTCTCTAGCTGCCTTCTCCAAGTCGTCGATATTCTTGATCTTCAGTTGCTCGTAGAGGGACTTTATGGTCTTAGGGCCCAGACCCTCTATTCGGGATAGGCCTTCAAGGTCCACTGGAACCTTCCTCTTCAACTCTTCATAGTATTCCAGTTTACCATTTTTGATCAGTTCTTCTATCTTCTCCGCTATGCTCTTTCCAACGCCAGGGATCTCCATTAAGGCCTCTAACCGGCCTTTCTTATAGATGTCTTCGACATCCTCTTCTAGGGCCTCGATGGATCTCGCGGCTTTTTCGTATGCTCTTGGTTTGAACTGAACGTTATCCATTTCAAGTAGCATGGCGATTTCGCTGAGAACCTTGACGATTTCAAAATTCTTCATGCCCGACCCCTCAAGATGTTTTGCTGATCAATATGGACACAAGATTATTTATTGATTTCCTGCTCAAAAGGTCGCTAGTCAAGCACTCTCTTCAATATTCTAAGGCTTAGGAGAGTTATCCATCTTGAGGGAACCTCTTTCTGTCCGAAGTCGAAGTCCGACCAGATCTTAACTATTGACTCAGCTGTGAACCTTCCACTATCATCTTGTTTCCTGAAGAGCAAATCTAGGATCTCAGATTCCCGAAGTCTCGACCTAGTAAACTCAGACTGCGACAAAGCGTCTAGAAACTTCAGTATTTTGTAGTCGGTGAAGGGATACTTGAGTTTCTCCCAGTCAGTTCCAATCTTGCTGTCATGGCCAGCGTACTTCACTTTACCTCTGTTTTCCCAGCATTGGAACAGGAAATCGGCGCCTTTCTTCGCAGTTTCACTGTTTCGAAGCCTTGGGTTTTGAGCTAGTGCTCCCAACGCAAAAGTTGTGGCGAGTGCGCAACTCGGCTCTCTCTCCCTAGGTCCCCCGATCTGTCCGGTATCCTTACACCAGAATCCACCATCAATGCGCTGCCTCTTGACAAGGAAATCATAAGCTTTCTGCAATCTAGGATCTTTCATGAGACCCAATTTTGCCAGAGACTCGATGATGATTGCAGTGTGACAGTCACCAGGTTTATTCGGTGGATCCCAGCCGAATCCGCCTGATTCAAGCTGAGTGCTGAACACGTATTCGCAGGCAGCGGCAATCCTCTTGTCCTCGACCGTGAAGCCGAAATCTGCAAGAACTGGAAGCAACCAGAAGGTGGTATCTTTTCTGGGCCACCATGTGTGAATGTCCTTTGGAACTCCCCAGTAGCCGTCGCGGTTTCGTTTATCTAGAATTCTTCGAATCAGTTCATCTTTGAAGACATTCTCCCTCGCAATCACAACCTTTCTATCAGCGTCTTCTAGCCCTTGAAGGTCCCCCAAAGTGCGGTAGACCGTCCACGGTTCACCACTGAGCAGCCAATCTATGGGATCCTTATTCAACCGTTTCTTCCAATGCTCCATCTGAGTTATCCCCTTCTTAGTGCTCCCCCGGACCGCAGATCTTCGTGCTCATGTTATGTCGTCACAATAGATTCAGTTTCATGATCTGATTCTCTTTTTCCACCTAAGATATTCTCTTCTGTACCTTTTGCCAGGTTTCCGTGATTAAGAAGCTTGTGTCCATGTTGTCGATCATCCGTACAAACTTTTTCATGGGTACTGAGAATGCCAGTTTGTCTTTGGGAACATGAGGGCGTGCTGAAGGATCGAACATACCGATGACTGCTCTTGGGCGGCTAGAATCTATCTCAGCATATGGGTACGTTACGATGGAAGAGCATCCTGAGCCGTGTGGAGAGAACACTGAGTTTGGCTCCGCTTCGTCGAAGCTCGTGAGAGTGCAGAGACCTGAGAGAACGTCAGGCTGTGCGAAGAAAATGATGACTTCTGGATTGTCTGACGCTTCGAGTCGGTCCCATCTCTTGAATACGATGAATTGCGCAGGCGCTTTGAAGGATGGTACGTGTTTTTGTGACTCCTCTGCGAGTTCAGGGGATTTCTTGTAGCGCTCGCCTTCAAATTTGCCGGGGATTCCGCATGAAAGGAAATATTCGATTTTGTCCATGACTTTCTTAGTGAAGCCGAGAAACCTTTTTCCGCCGAAGCAGCCGATTGACTGCGCGTTGAAGCATAATGAACTTCCTT
The DNA here is from genome assembly GCA_030587605.1 of Candidatus Njordarchaeum guaymasense. Classification (GTDB taxonomy): domain Archaea; phylum Asgardarchaeota; class Njordarchaeia; order Njordarchaeales; family Njordarchaeaceae; genus Njordarchaeum; species Njordarchaeum guaymasense. Next base: position 4,119 of record JAUQYT010000344.1, on the reverse strand, counting down.
TTCTCACACTTGACAGGGCTAGGATTACGCATCTTGGTACGGAGTCGGGCGCGACCAGTTCGGCGTGTCCCTCCTCATTCGTATAATAGAACGTGATAGGGAGCTCAGCACCATCAAAATACTTCTTCCAGAGTTCACTGAACTTTTCCTTGATATTCATTTCCATGGAATGACCTCCATCTACGAATCTCTTTACAGCCTTATGTTTTAGATGTTGATTGCTCATCTCGTTCTTTGAAGCTTTTTTATTAGTTCGAGTGCTTCTTCCTCTTGCACATCATACCATTTTTCGTATGCGTCTGCTACGGCGAAATGATGCTCGCTTCTCACGTTCAGGCAAAGCAGTTTGTCCACTTTCGGTGAGACAAGGTGGATTGCACTTATTGAGCCTGTAGGGACAGCCACTATGATCTTCTCGGGTTTTCGCTTCTTGATGGACTCGACTGATGCAAGCATGGTGTAGCCTGAAGCGAGCCCATCGTCAACCAATATCACTGCTCTGTCGCGTATTTTTGTTAATAATCCTTCTTTCAGTGTGGTCATGAATTTCTTGGTTCTTTCTTCAAGCCCTTTCTTGGTTTTCTCGATTGACTTGCTGATCTCGTCCTCGGATAGTCTTAGAATGCGAACCAAAGCGTCGTTGAGGAATGTCGAGCCGTCGAATGTCACAGACCCAAAACCAGCTTCTGGCTCCCACGGGATAGGGATTTTCCTCACCAGCATCACATCTAGGGGGATTCTTAGTTCCCTGGCTAGGGCGTAGCCAACTGGAACTCCACCGGAGGGTATCGCAACGACCACTGATGAGTCGCCTTTACCAGCATACTTTGGCAGCTTCGCCGCCATCAATTTGCCTGCGTGCAGACGATCCCTGAACACCTCAAGCTTATCCCTGAGTGCCGCATCCTCCTCAACATTATTCAGAGGCAATGGAACACCATCCCAAATATCACCAAGTTGCTATTTACATTTCATTCTTTCCGCTGCAGTACCAACAATCTTTCAACTGTTTAATCCTATTGAGATAACTCTGAAAATAGAGGCAAGGAAAGTTCGAATAATGCTCACTTTTGGTATTGCATTCTGAAGGTGTTGTATACGAGGAGTTCGGCGTATCCGATCGTGCTGAAGACAGTGAACCACTCTATAATGGGGCCGCCGACAGTGAAGTCGAAGATCAAGCTGAGGATAGCTATAGCCAAGCCATAGAAACCGATGGGCTTCATGAACTTGGGATGAGTCATGAGCGAAATATTAGCTAAGACCAAGACTGCGAAGTTAAGGAGGAAGAAGACTGCGGATGCCAACATGTGTGGCGCTCCAGTGTCCCCTGGGAAGACACCGATCATAATCAAGGCGACAGCTGAGCATAGCCCAATTACTTGGGTGACAATTAGTAGTATTTTTCTCCATATCTCCTTGGTATACCACTTGTATATGCCTAAATAGAATAAGAAAACAGCTAACCCTGTGAGGATGCAGCCCGCGTTGTAGAAGACTGCGCCGCCAGGACTATCTACCCGGTCTCCCAAAGCGCTTAGGTAGTGGGTTACCGGACCGTACGGACTAGGATATAGCGCCCATGACGTGAAGGTGAAGAAGCAGTAGAAAAACATGACAAGAATACCGGCTGTGCATAGTATGGGCCACTTCAGTGGGTTCCATTCCATTTTCCTTTTCTCCTCTCCTTTTGCCTTCGGTCTGATTTGCGTATGTATCGTGCTACCTTTGATATATCGTTTTTGCCTAGTGCTAAGTTGGATCCTGTTCTCTGTCTTTCTGTCCTCTTTCACGTCGCTCTTTTAAGGATTCGAAGATTCTTGATAATAGATCAAGTTCCTTGGATTCTTCTTCCTTGGATCTTATGTGTTGTGCCAGCTTGGTGACCTTGTGGGCTAACCTGGCTTTCCTCGCTTTGGTCTCTTTTGAAGTCGACCTTGACAGTTGGAGAGAGAGTGCTAGCAGTTCGAGTTCTATCCTAAGCTCGCTGCTTTGCAAGGCTTTCTGGAAGTTCTGCGTTTGGGACGAGAATTCATCCAAGTTTCCCTGAATTGCTTCAAGTATCTTCGCTTCTGGATGCATGCCCATCGCTGAGCTTATACGTTTCGAATATTCCTCAGTTTCTCCCATTATGACTCGCAGGTCGTCGAGTGCAGCTTCACTACTCTCACGCAAGCGAAGTAGCCCAGCCAGAAGAACCAAGTTACGGAAGAGCCTTGATAACCGTGAGACATCAAAGCGTGCAAGTAGTTCTCCCCACTGCTCTTCCTCTTCTTCCCCCTCAACCTCTTTCTTACGGGTCCGTTCATTGTTAGACAAGAATGGAAGAACCACCCGAGTCAGTTTGACATATAGAAGTTATGGAGCATCGACGATAAAAGATTTGCACTGAAGCGACAGGATCTAACTATAAGCGGAGATGTTTAGAAAGAGGCAAAGAGAGATCCAGATAGTCGTGTCATAGGAACGCTATTTTCCTTCAGGTCGCGATGGGTTGTCAGATTTCTTGATCAGCGACCCAAACGTTACGATAATACCAAGAATCAAAAATACTGCCAAACTGAGTTCTATTATCAGAATAGGCGTTTCATCACCTGGTCTTTCCCCTGCTTCGGGCTCGGGCCCTGGTCCTTGTCCCTCTTCTGGTCCCGATCCTGGTCCGGGTCCTGTCCCTGGTTCTGGTCCGGGTCCAGACCTTGTAAGGTTTAGCCAGCTTATCATTATGCAGGCTGGCGTCTCCAAATGCAGGATTGTTGCGGTGAACATCTCGGTGTCATTGTTGTAGATCCAGGAAGATACCCCAGTCACGTTTAGAGGCGATCCTTTCGTCGCGCAGTAGAGTGTCAACGTACTCGTTGTTCCGTTGGGAGCGCTCGTGGTTACCGTTAAGTTTTCATTCGTGAGGAGCGGCGGCTGAGTGATGTTTGCACCTTGCGAGATCAGGTACATTCCACTTGGGAAGTCCCAGTACTTGAGCTTGCTATGAAGCCAGACAGAATCGAACGTTTGCCCATTTATGTCCTTAGCTTCAAGATGTAAGGAACCATTTTGAAACATGCTCGCCAACACAAAATGGTAGGCGCTCAATCCATAGGCACTGTAAGACTGTTGAACGTAGGCGTGTAGTGGAGCGCCCCATGCACCTGCTGTCAGGTACATTGTACCTTCACGGTAGGAGTACCCTGGGATACTGTGGTTCATAGGTTGGGTTCGGTGATACAAGTGAGAGTGACCTTGGACAACCACGTCTACGTGATACTTGTCAAAGACCGGAACCCAGTAGCTGTGAAGGTTGCGTTCATCGTAGTGTCCTCCAGCGTAGTAGATGTTGCGGTGAAACATTACGATCTTCCACATATTTTCAGGGGTTTTCGATAGAAGGTCCTCCAACCAGTTCACCTGTTCAACTTGGATCTGCGAATCGAGTGCTTCACTATTGAGAACTATGATTCGTAAGGTTGGACCCCAGTCGTAGTAGTACCATTGTTCGTTGTCTGGTAGAGCGAACTGTTCGTAGTAGTTGGTTGAGTTGAATTCATGGTTGCCAAGGCAAGGGATGATCGGGATCGTGAGACCATTGTCACCTGTCCAGTTAGCGTTTACGTCTGCGAACCAGCTGTCCCACTGCGTCTGAATTCTGCCATCTTCAACCATATCTGCGCAATGCAGTACAAAGGACGGATTGAAGTGACTCATCGCTTTTGAAACCTCAGAGCGCTTGACCTTGTCAGTTCGCGAGTCGCCGCCAATCACAAACCTGAATTCGGAGACAGCTGCAGGAGCTGTTCTCAATGAGCGCTCGCTACTATAGTTTCCGGGTCCACCACAGATGAAGTAGTATACCATATCAGGAGACAAGCCAGTGATCTTGGCATCATGGATATAGCCCAACAAACCAGCGTATGTATGACAAGAACCAGCAACTTGGAACCCGTACTGTAAAGGATCTCCGCCGCGAGAGATGTTGTCGTATAGGACATCGTCACCAGATGTAGAGTAGGTTGTTTGCCAAGTTATTGTTATTGTGGATGTGGGATCACCTTGGCAGGTTAGGTGTATATTCTTTGGGTCGTCTACCCCTGGGTTCGCCCTGGCAGTCGGAACCTGAGTACTCAGAAC
>JAUQYT010000315.1 GCA_030587605.1 Candidatus Njordarchaeum guaymasense | reverse complement strand
TCTCCAGTGCTGAACATTCTCTCCCGAGGGAGCCCATCGCGCAGAGTCAAGTATCTTTTCTACGATCGGCGGAGATATGTTCTTCTTTTGGTAGGCTCTCACAGACCTTCTGGAATAAATGGCTTTGAAAAGTTCCATTAAAGTCCCCTCCTTCACTACATTTCACGGAAAGCTATAGGGAGCTATTTGCTGAAGCAGTAGGTCAAAGCACTCCTTGTCACTGAGTTGCTCAATAATTTCATCGAGTTGCTTTGTGCGGCTCTCGGGACACAATCCAGCGAGGTTCTGAGGGAAAACACACTTACGGTTGAGCAGCATGCACGATTGCTTCTTCAGATATTTGCAGGGCACTTGTCTCACCATCCATTTGCAGGTGTTACGTTCCCTCGGAGAGAGCCGTCATAATTATCATCATAAACGGCATCGCCTCGTGCAGGCTCCCCCACATGAACACCTTGTTCTCCTCCAGCGCCTTCCTCATGTCGATTGCTCCGGACTGGAAGTCAAGCCAGACCTGTGGCTCACAGATCCAAACCATGTCTGGGCTCGGGTAGTCTCCTTCTCCAAATTTTGCGCCTTCCCTTGAGAAGACAACATAGAACTTGTCTTCTGATGATTCACCGAGATGCCACTGAATGATCTTACCGTCGTACGTACTGATCCACTTGGCGATCTCGCCTTTCGCTGCTTCACTCTTATTGATCTTCTCGACGAGTTCCTGCATTTTTTCCGCTACTTCTCTTGAGGTGACCATTCTCCCGTTTCCTCCTACTCAAGTATCTCCTTAGCCCAGTTCTCGACCGCTTCCAGTGCAGCTGCTTTAGCGTTGAAGGGAGAGTACTTCCCGAACTTCTTTACAACTGCTTCCTCGAACTTCTTGAACTGTTCAGGTGTCAACCTGATCTGCAACATTGGGTACATGGTTTCCAGGAAGTATTGAATTATGAACTTGGCATAGGGACCCATGTCTCTCAGGTACTTTGGGATGTCCTCTTCCTTTGGTTCCGGTTTTCCTAACCACTCAGCCAAGATTGTTTCCTCCTAGGTTATTTCCTCCGCCTTTATTTTCAGAATAGCGAAGTGGCTCTTTGTCGGCATGTCAACTACTACTCTCTTGCCTTCGGACCAGATCCCGGTCCAGACAGTGCCACCTTCCTCCGCGAACATGCTTAAAACTATTGAGCTGAGAAACTCTGGCGTTAGATCTGCGCTCCTAGCCAGTTCCTCAAGTTTTTCTTTGACTTCTGGTTTTAACTTCACAGTTATGTTCTCGGACACGAAGCTCCCCTCCAGGGATGAATCAGTGTCATCGATCACGTGACAATTTTCTTGTCGCTGTTATAACTTGAGCTGATATAAATAGTTAGTCATTCTTCTCCGAAGCTAATCCTTTTATAGAAGATCAAGAATAGAAATGCAACAAAATCGCTCTGGAGGGGCGCTAGTTGTCTGAAGAAGAATTTGGAGAAGCAAAAGAATTTGTTGATGGTGCATTCACTAAACCTCTCAGTAAGGGAAGCGCGTTGATCGGCTGCAAGTGCAAGACGTGTGGGAAAGTATTCTTCCCAAGAAAGAAGTTGTGCACCAGTTGCCTGACATGGGATAATATGGAAGATACTGCACTCAGTAGGCGGGCAAAAATATTCGCGTGGACTGTTTCGCACATGTACGGTTTAACTCCACTTCCAACGGGTTACGTGGATCTGCCTGAAGGGGTTAGACTCTTCGCGCAGTTCACTGACTGCGAGCCTCCAGAGGAAAAGCTGAAACTCGGCATGGAAGTAGAAATGGTTGTCCAGAAAATGAGCGACATATTTGGAGTGAGAGAATTCATCGGCTACAAGTTCAAGCCAGTGGAGGGTTAAATCAAATGAAAAGAAGAGCCGCAGTAGTTGGAGTTGGGATGACCAAATTCACAAAGCATTATGATAAAGACGTAAAGGAACTCACAGAGGAAGCTGTGTGGAACGCTCTTCAAGATGCACACATGACACCCAAAGACATACAGCTAGCTTACGTGGGGAACGCTGTCCCGGGAGTTGTAAGCCAGCAGGCAGGCATAGTTGGACAGATAGGATTGATGGGTGTTGGCGTCGTGGGTGTGCCAATCACAACCATTTCGAACGCATGCTCAAGTAGCTCTTGCGCTGTTAGAGAGGCTGCCTTCGCGATAGAGAGCGGTCACTATGATGTGGCTCTCGCGATGGGTGTCGAGAAAACAGTGATGAGGAAGGAGGAGGCAACGCCCGCGACCATAGCAATGGCATCGAAGTTCCTAAGCCTCGGAGCCGACGGACAATTGGAAAACACCTACGGCATAACGTTTCCAGGCTTCTTCGCCATGGCTGCCCTCAAACACATGGCTCGCTATGGAACGACGCGAGAACAGATGGCTAAGGTAGCCGTGAAAAACCATCACAATGCAACCATGAACCCATACGCTCAGTACCCAACCGAAATCACTATCGACCAAGTTCTGAACGCCGACATAGTCTGCTATCCACTTGGACTCTACGACTGCTGTCCCCTGACAGATGGAGCTGCTGCAGTCATCCTGGCAAGCGAAGATGTCGCCAAGAAGTACACCGACACACCCATCTATATAGCGGGAACTGGGCAAGCATCAGGCGTCTACAGAAACTCAGACGACGATATGACCAGGTTCCTACCAACTATCATGGCGGCAAAAGAAGCATACAAGGAAGCTAAGATTGAACCCAAAGACATCAGCGTCGCTGAAGTCCACGACTGCTTCAGCATCTCTGAACTCATACACTACGAGGATCTCGGCTTCTGCAAGAAAGGCGAAGGCGGAAGATTTATGGACTCAGGAATAACGCAACTCGAGGGCAAGCTCCCAGTGAACCCGGGAGGCGGACTGAAGGCAAGAGGACACCCAGTGGGAGCAACAGGGGCAGCACAAGTTGTGGAAATTACGTGGCAGCTTAGGGGAGAAGCAGGAAAACGGCAAGTCAAAAACCCGAAGATAGGATTGACGCACACTCTTGGTGGTCTAACACACGCAGACAACGCGGTGAGCGTAGTCACCATACTAACCCGAAAATAGATCTAATATCGCATTCATTCAGCTGGTTAAGAATAGAGGAAGTGAAGAATAACCAATAATGAATGGGAGAGTGGGGATGTGGGATTACTAACAGGGAAAGTTGCTGTAATCACAGGTTCAGGTCGAGGAATAGGTAGAGCCACAGCCCTTCTTTTCGCGAAGGAGGGCGCCACCGTTCTCATAAATGATCTGGACGCCGAACCAGCAAATGAAACCGTCGCAGAGATCAAGAAAATGGGAGGAAAGGCCGCAGTCTGCCTCGGTAACGTCACCAAATCTGAAGACGCAAAGAAGATCCTTGACGCTGCGGCGAAGACTTTTGGCAAAATCGACATCTTGGTGAATAACGCTGGAATAACAAGGGACAAGATGATTCACAATATGACGGACGAAATGTGGGACACGGTGCTGAACGTCTGCCTAAGAGGCACGTTCAACATGATCAGGGCAGCAGCACCGCACATGAGGGAAGCAGCCAAGAAGGAACAAGAAGAAGGCAAGATCTACCACAGAAAGATCATCAACGTCTCATCAATCGCAGGCATTAGGGGCAGTGCTGGAAACGCAAACTATGCCGCAGCGAAAGCGGGTATCATGGGAATAACAAGAGCAATAGCTTCTGAGTGGGCACAGTTTAGGATCAACGTCAACTGCGTAGCTCCGGGAATGGTTGAAACAAGGCTGACCGCACCGAAGAAAGAGGGTGACGAACTCGGTTTACCAGAGAATATGAGAGACATGGCGCTTGCCACTCTGCAATGGGGCGCCGCTCAGCCAGACGACATTGCTAAGGTGATTCTGTTCTTCGCATCAGACTTGTCCAACTTCGTAACAGGCGAGGTGCTGTGCGTCCGTGGACCTAGCCTAGGTGGACCATAAGCTCCCACCTTTTTTGTACTGCATTTTTCACTGAGTTGATTCTGTGGGTGGGCTGCCGCTACTTTTCTGCTTGCGGCCTTGCGCTTCAGCCATGAATGTTTGCAGATAATTGAACATGACTGTCTGGAAAAAAGTTTTTCCAAGAGATATCGTTGGTGCCCATTCTCTCATGAACTTCAGTTCTTCCTCAGTGGGTAGAGGGGTCTGGAAGACCTTAGGTGAGACCTTTAGGTCCCATGGGATTTCTTGTTTAATTTCCTCAACTGTTACTCCCGGATGATATGACTCGAGATACATTTCTTTTGTTTTCTGATCAAAACGGAAGACACCCTTTTGGCTAACAACGATGACCGGACCTGTCCCCGGGGGAAGTCCCGCTTTATACCGGGAATCATAACCGTCAAGGTAGCCGGGTGTTGTGACGTACTCACATTTCTCTTTGAATGAACCATGCCTTATTGAGATCACTGTTCTCTTGGCGTATCCGCCGACCTCGTTTTGACCACCGCTACCTGCGACGTGCTCTCCGCCGATGTAAGAGGTGTTTAGGTTTCCGTGTCTGTCGATCTCCACCCCGGCCAGATACCCAACATCTATGTGACCAGCCAACACGAATGATGTGAATGTTTCCGTTATGTCCGTGCACATCGATGCGCCTCTCGTACTACCGAAATCATTCGGATGTTCCAGAGGACGGTAGGGATCAGGATCGATTATTCCCCCTTCAGTTATAATTACACAGTTTGGTGCATGTCCCTTCTTCGCGAGGTAGCTTGAAAGCAGTGGATGACCGTGACCCGTGAAGACAACATCACCATCCCTGATCTCTTTGGATGCCCTAGTGCACATTATTTCGTCGACAGTGATCTTGATTTTCTTGGTTTCCTTCTTTGAACTCACTTTCTTATTCATTCCTTGTCGACCTCCACCTCGAAGAACTCAGGTGCTTCTTCCATCATCTCTTTGGTGATTCCGAATTCTTCTAGATATGATTTGTACGTTGCACCAAGGTTCACTGGTGCACTGGGGTTGTATTGCACCTTTATTCGTTCTAGCGCCTTGTACCCATACTTTTCAATGTAGTGTTCGATGTACTGGGAGCGGTTGGCAACGCCATATACCCATTCGTTCATCCATTCGTCGTAAGTTTCTTCCGACAGGCTGCTAGTCACATAGGTCATCCCGAAGGGGTAATCAACTTCATAGTATCCAGTCAGGCCCGTGGGATGACCACCCCAAGGCTCAATCACAGCCGCGCTTGTTCTGAATCCTGGGATTATGGTGGTGTTGGGACTACGCTTGACGATGTCGTGCTCGACAATCTCCTCGGCAGAGACAATGATCTTCTTAGCCGCGAGCGACCCCCACTTCATGTTGGCCAACGGACCCCACATTTGTGCATTACCGTACTTATCTATTCTCTGAACATGAACGACTGACACATCGGGCTTGAAAGCTGGAATGAGAGCCAGTTTCTGTCCTGGCTTGAATGGATCATCTATAACCTTGATCTTGTTTTCTCCTAGGAAGCTTCTCTTCGTATAGATGCTGCTAGCAACGAGTGATATGGGAGCTGGGAAGCACGTCAATCCCATCGCGCCAGCCATGAGCATCGCCGCGACAGTGTAGTTCGTGTAGTCCTCGACTTCAACGTTATACTTCTTCACACCTCTGTCGTATGCCCTCTCGCCGCTCCTCACTCTGTAGACGTAAGATGATATGAATCGCTTTGCGCATCCGGTTCCGATCAGGATCTCGATCTCCATTGATGAACCGGCTTGGATCACCGTGAGGTCCCTTTTCTTCTGTCTTGCCACTTCGTGAATGGCAGCGACGGGAGTTGGTTCTCCGACACTAGCTATTCCTAGGAAGCAGCCGTCTTGCACGAATTTCTTGACTGCTTCTTCCATAGGCATGATCTTATCTTTAGCTTCAGACTCAACCATGAATGTCGCCCTCCAATCCTTTGGGTAGTATCTCTTGAGGATCTTAATATAAATAAGTTCTCATTTCTCCGACGGCCATGCTTCCGTCAGTACTTCTCTTGGCGAAGGGCACAACTACTGGTTCTGGTGTCACAAAACGCGGTTGGTTATAGGAGCGTTTGTCATCGGGAAGCATGTCAATTCATTTTTTGGCCTTGGCAGTAAATACCACTGTCGCAGTTCCTTTTGCGATAGTCTCTCCATCCTGGTTGTCAGCCCAAGCTTCAAGTTCAACGAAATTGCCAGCTGCTTCAACATGCTTCTCAGTAACCTTTCCTTTGCAGGTCAGTGTATCACCAGGGTACACCACTTTCGCGAATCTAGTTTTCAACCGCTTGAGATTCGAGTGACTTGGAAGCCACCTGGTTAACGCCTGTGAGACAAAGGCCATCGTCATTAGCCCATGCGCGATGACAGTGCGGTACCCCGCCATCTTGGCAAAATCCTCATCTTGGTGCATTGGGTTGGGATCGCCTGCAGCATCCGCATACTCCTTTATCTCTTCTTTCGTTATAGGTCCCTTAACAAGATTGGGAATTTCGAAACCAACATCAACATCCTCGAAAGATATTTGTTTTCCCAATTCGGTACTCCTCCAGTCATGGTCTCCTTATTAGGAGTGTTGCCCTTCCAACTGCAGACACCTCACCTTTCTCGTTTTTGGCGGTGGTTTCGAGCGTCAGTACATCTATCTTACCGGATCTTCCCTCTTTCTCAGACAGATCTGCAATCTTGCCATCAAGCGTGTAGGTGCCGGGTTTGATGGCTTGGTGGAACTCGTATTCCTGTTCTCCATGTACGATTCGTGCGATTAAACTTGGATCTACAAGGTTCGAAAGCTCATCCATTGCGCTCATCATCGAAGGAATCAGAAAACATGAAGCAAAGGTTGGGGGCGAGGTCTTGCCATCCTTGAAAGCTGGATCAGATTCTCCAACTGCCTTGCAGTAACGCTTTATCATTTCTCTATCCACATCGAAGGTTGAGCTTGGAAACTTTCTTCCTACCAACTCCTTATTAAGTGCCAAGTACGTCCCCTCGCACGGTGGTCACTCAGCTAGTCATTCAATATTTTGGCACTGAAATATAAGGTTTGTCAGTTGTGTGCTTTCTTCTTTTCAGCGTGGATTCTCTAAAGTCTTTTATACCACTAACATTGATACTAGGGGTCGAAAAATGCGATGGGTGGAACACCCTAAGAGGGACAAGAGGGGACAGGTCTTCATGACGGGAAAGGACTCAGCCGACCTATATGGCGATCAGATTCTCCGATCATGGCGCAAAGGATTGCCAAGTTCCTGGGTCGAACCAGATAGGCCTTGGAACGAAATTGCCCCTAAGAACTTTCCCAGAACGCTTGACTACCCTGAAGTCCCTCTCTTCGAAATCTGCGACCAAGCGGCTCACAGGTTCAAGAACAAGATTAGCATTCGCATGATTCCTCAGGATCACGAATACACATATTCTAATCTCAAGAACTACAGCGACAGGTTCGCGTCAGCTCTATCAGATCACTTCAACGCTAGAAAAGGGAGTTCGATCGCAATAATAACTTGGAACAGCCCCGAATACGTGTTTTCCCTTTTTGGTGTACTGAAGACAGGTGCATCATGTACGCTCATAAATCCTCTAGTGCCTACTGAGGATGTGAGGTACATTATCAACGGGGCAGAGATAATAGACACAGCGATCGTGGACGAAACAGTCTGCAAGAAAGTCCAAGACGTAGAAGGAATAGAAAACCTCATCACGATAGGTGAGAACGAGATCGAGGGTACAGAGACTTTTTGGAACCTAGTGCAAGCGAGTGAGCCACGACCACCATCGGTGAAAATCGATCCGAAGAACGACATGGCAGCCCTGATATACACTGGAGGAACAACAGGAAAGCCGAAAGGAGTCGTCCTTACCCACTTCAACTTAGTTGCAAACGCGCTACAATGCGCCTACTTTGGGCGGCAACCAAGCCAGGTTCACTCTGCACTAGGGAAAGGCGTCACCCTCATAGTCCTACCGATCTGCCACATCTCTGGATTCACAATGCTCTTGACCGCAATATACGAAGGACACACAAACATAATGACGCACCGCTTCGACGTACAGGAAATATGCGAAGCAATAGACAAGTACAAGGTAACAAAATTCCCGGTAGTGCCAACACTACTCTCCTACCTTATCAACTACCCAGACCTAGCGAAATACGACTTCAGCTCCATCCAGATCTGCGGTTCAGGAGCATTTCCACTTCCACCTGAAATGGCGAAGAAGTTCGAAGAAACCACACATGTGAAGGTGGTTCAAGGATACGGCCTAACGGAGATGTGCGCAGCGGCATCAACCAACCCAATATGGGATCCAAAGCTGATTAAACCAGGCAGTGTAGGTATACCCATCGTCGACACCGACCTCAAAGTCGTAGACCCTGACACAGAGAAAGAGTTGCCCCTAGAGGAAATCGGCGAGGCTTGGTGGAGGGGGCCCCAGCTAATGAAAGAGTACTGGAAAGCACCAGAGATAACCCGCAACACCCTCAAAGATGGCTGGCTGCGATCCGGAGACTTGGTCAAGATTGACAAGGACGGGTATGTATACCTAGTCGAACGATTGAAGGATATCATCAAATACAAGGGGTACAAGATCTTTCCAGACGAGATAGAGTCGAAACTGCAGCAGCATCCAGCAGTGATGGAATGCGCCGTGATAGGTATTAAAGACCCTTCGGTCGGAGAAGTTGTAAAAGCCTTCGTTGTGCTGAAGAAACAGCTTGTGGGCAAGGTAGCGGAACAAGAGATCATGGATTGGTCACGGGAAAAACTGGGACCAATAAAGTACCCTAGAGCAGTTGAATTCTGCAAAGACATTCCAAAAAGTCTAGTTGGAAAACCATCCAGGAAGTTGCTGAGACAAAGAGAGCCCTAGAAATAGCGGAAGATTAGACTAATTTTCACTCTATCGGAGGGAAGTTTACACCAGTGTGAAGAGTGCCTTTTTCCTCGACTTCTATTTATTCTTTCTTCTCTTTCTCACCAGTTTTGTCAGTTGGGCCTTCGTCTTTCTTCCTTGTCCCATGTGCTTTCTCTATTCCACTTATTCTGAGGATCATTACTGCGAGTTCAGTGGCAGCTTTTATCGCGTCGTGCTTCACGATGAGCGGATCAAATACATTGACCTCATTCATGTCAGCGACTTTGCCTTGGATCGCATCCACACCCAGCCAAGATTGTCCCTTGCTGTGAGACTTGCGAAGACCTGCAATAGTTTCAACAACGTCCAGTCCGGCGTTCTCAGCCAAGATCCGCGGAACAGACTCAAGGGCATGACCATATTGCTGGACTGCAAATTGCTCCTTTCCAGTCAGAGTCAAAGCATAGCTTCTCAAGGCTTGGGCGAGTTCCATCTCGGTTGCACCGCCACCGGGCGTGATCCGAGGATCACTCATCAATTTCACAATGACTTTCAAAGCAGCTTTGAGGCTTCTCTCCCCCTCATCTAGAACATGTTTGCTTGAGCCACGGAGAACCAGAGTCGCGGCTCCCTTCCCGTTGCATCCACTTATCATTACTGAGCGCTTCTCGTCCCCGAACATTAGCTCCTCGACAGAACGCGCTTTACCCAATTTGTTAGGTGTGAGTTCATCCGCGCTGCCAACTGCGATTCCCTGCGTCAGTCTTGCGACAAGCTCGATGTCTTCGTTCTTCACTCTCTTAACCGCCAAGATCCTATGGCGAGACAAGTAGTGTTCAACGAGTTCATCGATCCCCATGTTGACGAGTACCACGTTTGCTCCCGCGTTGTTAACCTTGTCCGCCATGCTCTTCGCGAGTCCCGTACGACTACGCAGGAACCCACGGTACCCTTCCAACTCCGTCGCTTCAATCTTCACGATCTCCATAGGGGAAGTCCCTGTTTTCGAAGGAAGCCTTTTCACCTCAAGGCTGTTCACAAGCGCTATCGATGCACCCTCAACCCTCAGCGGCATATTTGGGTGAGCAACCTCACGGTCATCAAGAAGAAAGCCATCCAATATCAATTCGGAGTCAGCAAGAGAACCACCCAGCTTCTTGACGATCCTCACGCTATCCAAATCGCGTGGAGAGGTTAGCGGTAAGCTCCTTGCAAGTCTAACGGTGAAGTCAGTGAATAACTCAGAGATCTTCGGTGAACCAGCTACTATCCGTGAGGTGAGTACAGACTTCACAACGTGGCGTAGCGTTTCATCGTCGGTTAGATCAATTTCTGCGGAGATACCATGCAGTGTCTCAATTGCCTTCACTTTGGCAGTTCCATAACCTTCAGAGATTTTGGACGGATGAAGACCCATCTTCAAGAGTTGCTCTGCGCCGAGCAATAGACTACAAACTATAATAACTGCAGTGGTTGCTCCGTCACCATTCTCGTCCTTCTGAGACTTAGCTAACGCTGCGAGGAGCTTAGCAACGGGGTGCTCCATTTTCATGTTCTCCAAGACGGACGCGCCGTGACTGGTAACTAGGAAGTCGCTCTCCTTACTGTCATCCTTTTTCTTGAGGACAGCTTTGCTCATTCCGAGAGGTCCCAAGGTATCACTTATGAGTCGCATTGTGGCGCGCGCGACATTTATGTTGCTAAACATGTTTTCATGTTTGCCTTCACCGCCACCGGGGCGAGTACCGAGCTGTCCAGCAAATCTCTTCCTTGGCATCGACAAGTTAAAAGACCCTCTCAGGCCAGCCAAGTTCCGCTACAACTGCTTAATCCATTGATCAAACCTTAAATATTCCTATGCAGAGTCCTCTTCATTATAGGGCTGATCCCCTGCTCGACTTTAGGAGCGACAAGAAATGAAGAAAGAAACTAAAGACTGGACAAGGAAAGAACTGATAGAAAAGTACGTTAACAAATATACGCCACTTACTATCCCAGTTGATATCTCCATCCAAGGGCAGCAAACAATCCTCAGTTTATCCAGTTTAGAGAAGATATTGGAAGGCGCTCGCAAAATAACCCTTACAAACTGCGCTTGCAGAACAAGACTGCGCAAGTGTCATGCACCAAGGAATGTCTGCCTCCGCGTAGATTACAGCGCCAAAGCGGCAACAAGGAGAAGCCCCAAGCAGCTCTCAAAACACCAAGCACTTGAGGTTCTGAAGCGTACTAACGAAGCCGGTCTCGTACACATGACTTACACGGTCAAAGGCGAGGAGAAACCAAGATATATCTGCAGTTGTTGCTCCTGCTGCTGCCACTCCCTAGGCGCCCTCATAAGATTCGGCATACTAGGACACGTCGTAGCCTCGGAGTACATGGCATCCGACGACCTTGAGACTTGTAACAACTGCGGCATATGCGTGCAACGTTGCCAGTTCCACGCAAGGCAGCTAGTGGACAGCAAGTTGGAATTCAACCAGGCCAAGTGCTTCGGGTGCGGACTATGCGCAACAAAATGCCCCACAAACTCCATAATGCTAATCAAAAGAAAAGTGACCGCAGTGTAGGATCCTGCTCAAAAAGAGAATGAGTGGCTTAGCTACGAGGTCTCTTCTTTTTCTTGTTGCTAGAGCACTCTGACAGTGGATCGTCGTAGCACTTCTCATATATCTCCTTGATATTGTTGCAGGGAAAGCATTTCCATTCTGCTCGCTCGTAGCAGTGGCTGCAAGAACGAAGGTGAACACTCCCTTTCTCATTTCATCTCTGTGATGTCTCTCTAAAGAATCTCTTACCTCAGTACGAAAGTCCTTTGGCTTGCATCGACTCACTCACTCCACTTCAATATGCTAGCCGTCCAAACCCCATAGATTTGTTCCTCAACAATTTTGGATGTTATCGCTAGAGAGTCTGATAGGGGCACGTTAAGTCCCTTATTATCAGTACGGAAAGAACGTGTTGATTGGTGACCTTTCGAGATTTTCCATAGAGTTCGCGGCGAATCTGCTAACTGGAGCCACACCAACGATATCTGCACTCGTTGGTGGAGCAACTCCTTGATTTCGAAAGTCATGTTGCGATAATAGTCAATTCCTATCTTGTTACTTGAGAAAGTCTCAAATCGCAAAATCGTCGCAATATCCGTTATTCTTTCTTGTGAAGTGTCGTCCTAACAGTTCGCCGATGAGCAGGAGAAACCTCCGTGGCTGAGCATGGCACACTTTCCGCATTATTTATATAGTGCTTTTGCCAAATGCATAAACACGTAGCGTCCGCTAGATCGATCTGGTCTAGCGACACGTTGGTCTTGCTGGTCAGAAACCGGAAATGAGGGACAAAGGGGTAAACTTCGTGAAGAGAAGGCTTCTTCTTACTCTGCTACCGCTGACAGTTCTGCTTTTCTTTGCAGCATTCGCAGTAACTCCAGTTAAAGGCGAAGGAACGGGAGCATCAGTATGGACAGATAAACCGAATTACACTCTAGGTAAAACAGTAACCATATCCGGCAGCGGATTCAGTGCCAATACTCAAGTCACAATTAGTATTGAGACGGTGGGTGAGGAAATAGACGAGCGCTCCGCTATCACTAACGATGCAGGCGATTTCACCTACCAGTATCAGCTGGGAGGAATAGCAGGAACGTATACAGTGACTGCGACAGACGGAAAACAAACGGCGCCCACTGCTTCTTTCACGGTTAGTGAACCCTTCTACATATCCATAGATAGAATAAATGGGAATTCACCCCCATTTCCAAGTCTGACAAGTCCCATTCATTTGGAAGGTAGCGCATCAGCCCTGGATTTTCCGGGTGAACTTTCGGATTATTCGGTTCAAGTCGACTGGGGAGACGGAACAAAAACTACTGATACCTCGGATGTTAAATTTGTTCAATCCGGACAAGATTTTTCTGGAAATTGGAGTTCTCTTCCTGACCATGAGTATGCAACAAGCGGATTATGGAGAATACAAGTTAAACTCTATCATGGAACGCCGCCAGGTTCTGGACCTGGCGACGCAGAAGCATCTGCATGGGCCCAGGTTGAAGTAGGAGTAATTCGAATAGGAATAATGATAAACACTACTACCTCCCCTACATGTCTAAACTTAGTTGTGGATGGTGCTAATTACACCGCGCCTTGGACATTCGAATGGACTATGGGTTCGCTTCACAGCATAGGCGCGACATCCCCACAACTTGTCTCTGCAGGCATGCGGTACAGTTGGACTAGGTGGAGCGACAATGGTGCGATCATCCACGATATCGTTGTTCCCAGCACTTCGACCACATATACCGCCTATTTCACGGCTCAGTACTACCTGAGTGTAGAGTCATCCCCTGGTACTTCCAGTGGTACGGGATGGTACGACAATACCTCAACTGTATACGCGAGTCTTACGGACGGGAGTTTGTCTGGTGGAACTGGGATCCGGTACGTGTTCACGGGCTGGAGTGGGGATGCATCTGGAACTGACCTCATTAGCGGCCCGATAATCATGGATGGACCGAAGACGGCGACTGCCAACTGGAAGACACAATATCTAGTTTCATTCGATCAGACGGGTTCGGCAGGAACGCCCATAGTCAATTACGGCATTGACACAGGCTCAACGACTGCTGGCGCTGTACCCTTCGACGTTTGGGTTGATTCTGGTCAACAGATCTCATATGCCTATGAAGCGATCGTTTCAGGAGACCCCGGTGTACGGCATCCTCTCATCGGAGTTAGTCCGGCATCACCACAGACAGTAACTGGTCCTCTAACTATAGTCGGAACCTACAAGACACAGTTCAAGGTCACCTTCGACCAGACTGGAATCGGAACGGACTTCACTGGAACGGTTGTGACGATAGATTCTGTAGACTACGTTTTGACGATTCCTTTGGCAGAATTCTGGTGGGACAAGGGTAGCGCTCATGACTTTGCGTTCAGGTCACCATTGTCAGTTGAAACCGATAAACAGTACGTTTGGACCAAGACGACTGGACTGTCATCATCACAGAGTGACACATTGACTATCACGGGAGCTGGAAGCGTGATTGGTAACTACAAGACTCAGTGGCTTCAGACCTTCGATGCCTCAAGCAACGTAAAATCTGATGGCACAGGTACAATAGTTACAGTCGATGATTCGCCAGTTCTATTGAGTGACTTAATCTTTGCTATTTGGATCGATGACGGACTAACTGTCACCTTCGTCTATGAGTCAATAGTCTCGAGCACTGCGAATTGCAAGCAGTACAGTCTCACTGGAGTCACAGGTCCACTATCTGGGTACAAGGTTTCATCCTCGAACACGATCTTCGGCAACTACGTGACTCAATGGCTCGTCACAGTCGAGCTATCTGGAATTGAGGCTGACTTTGCCGGGGCAATAGTCAGAATAGATGGATCGGACTACAGTAGCGTTCCACAACTTTTCTGGTGGGACAGTGGTTCTACTCACACTTTTGAGTTTCAGTCCGCATTAGTTGTCGAGCCGACCGCTAAACGGTATGTGCTCGTAAACGTTGACCACGCATCACCACTTATGATCATGGAATCTATGACCCTTTCAGCCACTTACAAAACACAGTACTACCTGATCGTAGATTCGACTCATGGCGTCACAGGCGGACAAGGCTGGTATGATGAGAGCGACACTGCGCGTGCTGTTGTCACGCCGTTAATAGTGTCAGGACCAGAAGGCATTCGATATGTTTTTGCCGAGTGGAGCAGCGATGCCACGGGCACAACGTCACCCTCAGATCCAATAACTATGAATAGAGCAAAGACTGCGACTGCCAACTGGAAGACACAATACTACTTGACGGTTGATTCGACTTGTGACACGCCTACTCCGATGAGTGGATGGTTTGATGCTGACACGGAGATCACTGCTTCAGTTACTTCGCCTTGGCCTCAAGATGTGACTGACACCCGTTATGTCTGCACTGGATGGAGGGGAACTGGAAGTGTCCCCCCAACTGGAACGGATACATCGGTGATATTCACAGTAAGTGGGCCATCGAGCATAACATGGAACTGGAAGACACAGTACTACATGACCCTGGAAACTAGTCCTCAAGGCATCACAACCCCGTGTGGAGCAGGGTGGTATGACGTTGGCAC
>JAUQYT010000271.1 GCA_030587605.1 Candidatus Njordarchaeum guaymasense | reverse complement strand
AGAAAGCGAAGATGAGCATCTTGAACATGCAAAGACTCTTCTACAAAGGTTATTTTCTGATCGCAGCTTCTTCGAGCGCAACGACGCCTGGGAGTTTCTCGCCCATCAGGAACTCTATTAGCGCGCCTCCTGCGGTGCTGATGTATCCCATTTTGTTGGCTAGTCCGAGTTCTTCCACGGCTGCTACTGTGTGTCCTCCGCCTACGAGGGAGAAAGCCTTGGACGCCGCTATGGCTTCAAATATCGCCTTCGTTCCCTTTAGGAACTCCTCTCTCTCGTATACTCCTACTGGTCCACTTGTGACTATAGATTTTGCTTGGCTTATCGTCTTATTGTATTCCTTGATTGTCTTAGTGCCTATGTCGAAGATCAGGTGCTCGGTGGGAAGATCATCTGTCGATATCTCTCTTCTCTTGCCTTCGAACTCTATTGCTAAGTCACTTGGAGCCTTAACCCCTCTTGGATGAGCTTCCATAAGTTCTTTTATGCCTGGAACAAGGTTCAACACTCCCTGCTTCTGCAGGAGTTCCATATTTGGCTTTCCAAGGTCGAGCCCCTTGGCTACTAGGAAGAGGGTTCCAGTGATTCCCCCCGTCAAGACGTAGTCTGCAATGTTGTTCTTTAGGACGTATCTGGATATTTTCAGTGAATCGTCTGCTTTGGCCCCGCCGAGAATGAAGACACACGGTTTCTCCGGTCTCTATAAAACCTTGCTCAAGGCTTTGAGCTCCCTCTCCATTATTCGGCCAGCAACACTGGGCAAGACCGCGGTGAATCCAACTATCGAGATGTGGGCTCGATGGGCAGCTGAAAAAGCATCGTTCACAAATACATCAGCCAGCGGACTTAGCTTCTTCACCAGCTCCGATTTTGCGTGGTCTGCAGGGGCTCCTTTCTTCTGCTCATCGGCGTATGTTCGAACATTTTCTAAGACAAGGATCTCGCCACTGTTCAACTTCTTTACGGATTTCTGGGCTGCCTCTCCAATGAGGTCATCGACATACCTGACGGGTTTACCTAGTATCTTGTCGAGCACCTCAGCATGTTGCTTCAGCGGGGTGAAGTCTGGGTCTCCGGGTCTCCCTTGATGCGCCAGGATGACGATCTTTGCGCCTTTCTCACATAGTTCCTTGATCGTTGTCTGTGCATGTGCTCGTATTCGCGTATCATCAAGAATTTTCTTTGTCTCCGGATCTATCGGTGAATTGAAGTCCACCCTGACTAAGGCGGTCTTACCCCTAAAATCGAAGTCGTCTATTGTTAGGATCTTCGTCATTGCCTCACCTACCTGCCTACGAAAAAATAAGGAAGCAGATATTACAGGGTTCTAATGGCGGTGTCTAGAATCCGGCTTTCTTGCCGATTAGCTCAATTAGCTCAACCATTCGGCAGGAGAAGCCCCATTCATTGTCGTACCAAGCAAGCACTTTAACTAAGTTGCCGTTAACGACCATTGTCGACAAGCCGTCTACGACCCCCGAGTATTCGGTATGGTTGAAGTCCTGGGATACCAGAGGTTCCTCAGTGTAGTCGAGTATTCCCTTAAGCTCGCTCTCCGAAGCTTTCTTGAATGCAGCGTTTACTTCCTCTTTTGTGACGGTCTTCTCTAGGACCGCTGTGAGGTCGACTATTGAGACGTTTGGAACAGGAACCCTCAATGCGATTCCGTCCATTTTGCCCTTAAGCTCTGGTAGAACGAGTGTTGCCGCAACAGCTGCTCCAGTAGTTGTTGGTATGATGTTTATTGCACCGGCCCTAGCTCGGCGCAGGTCTCTGTGAACTAGATCCTGAATCCTTTGGTCATTCGTATAAGCGTGCGCCGTCGTCATAAGACCAGATTTCAATCCGAAGTTCTCGTGTAAAACCTTAGCCACAGGTGCCACACAGTTGGTTGTACAGGACGCGTTTGAAAGTATGTTATGTTTCTCGGGATCATACTCGTCATCGTTAACACCTAACACAATGGTCAAATCGGGGTTCTTGGCGGGAGCAGAGATCAAAACTTTTTCAGCTCCGGCTTGCATATGTTTCTGGGCTGCTTCTCTATCTGTAAACAGACCCGTGGATTCGACGGCGAGATAGACGTTGAGGTCTTTCCAAGGCAATAGAGCTGGGTCTTTCTGGGCTAGTACTTGGACCCTTTTTCCATCCACGATCATAGCGTCCTTCTCAACCCTGACGTCGAAGGGGAATCGGCCATGTACCGAGTCGTACTTTAGGAGGTGCGCCAACGTCTTCGCGTCGCCTACATCGTTGACCGCCGCAAAGTCGATGTCAGCGTTTTTTTCCAGCGCTGCTCTGAATAGGAGCCTACCTATCCTTCCAAACCCGTTTATGGACACTCTAACAGTCATCTGCAATCACCTTGAGATATAAATCAGTAGCATTTGGTAGAAAAGTCTTTCGCACGGCTTCCAGCGTGGATCCTCAATCAATCGACCCAGTTCTTCTTCAGCCTTATCGCGGTGTAAATGTTAAATGTGTCCGTTGAGCATTCTACCATTGAGTTCAAGAAGGGGGAAATTGAATGCTAAACATGAATGTTGACAAGTTGGTGAAGATTTCGGTGATGGGCGAGGTTGTGAGCCCAGCTTTCGGAAGGTCCCCATATAGGATATCTGCAGATGGTGTGCCTGTAGTTTTGCCAGGTGTTGGTGGGATAACCTATAACATACGAGTTGGAGATCTGGCCGTCGGATGGGAAGCCGACCATGTTGAGCCGGGGGTAAGCATAGAGAACAAGGAGAAGGATGACCGGTTTCCGGGCGGGGCGAACATGGCCCTAAATATCCTTGCGTGTGTCGGAAATGAAGCAATCGTTGTCTCTGGCGACGCCAAAGGGGCTAAAGGAGTCGTTACTGGCAAGCATGGAGGGATAGAACATGTTCTCATTGATTTTCCAACAGATATCATGGAGAAACTGTTAATCGGCGACAAAATACTGATCAAAGCGTTCGGCGTAGGACTGAAACTTTTTGGCTTTCCGGATGTGAAGGTTATGAATATGGACCCGAAATTCTTAGAAGCCATCAATCCAAGACCGGTGGGGGATGAACTTGAGATACCGGTTACGCACGTAATTCCGGCAGAAGTAATGGGATCTGGATTGGGGGCAGACCAGACATATTCAGGTGATTATGACATTCAGCTCTTCGATGAAGGTGTCAAATGCGAGCATGGTTTGGAAGACTTGAGGCTCGGTGACCTCGTCGCGATCCAGGATGCAGATCATTCGTATGGCAGGATATATCGTAAAGGAGCCATCTCAGTCGGCATAGTCGTGCATAGCGACTGTGTGACTTCTGGACACGGTCCCGGCGTAACAACTCTCTTCACGTCAAGCAATGGCAAGATCATACCGAAAATAGGCCTAGATGCGAATATAGCCAAGTTGCTCAAGCTAAGAGACGACGTATAGAAAAAAATAGGGGGGTATCAGGGCAGTTCTATTTCGCCGATCACTTCGAGGTTCTCTAGGTTATTCATCTTTACCTTCTTGTCAGAGACCGTGTAGAGCACATCGTCTATATATAGAGACCTCTTGACCTCGTATGAGGAATCGAAGTAGTATCCGCTCTTCAGTAAGTCAGGCGAAACTTCTGCGTGTGCAATCCTTCCTCTAAGCGTGAGTGCATCTGCAGACACATTGAAGACGTAGACACCTTGCCAGACGTAGTCGCCGTAGGTGTTAGGAGGGACGCCGCCCGGGTATTGCTTCTCGTTTATCTCTGCGACTAAGACGGGTATTGCTAGCAGGTTTCTCTCCTTATCGAATAACAGAGCCTTGTGATCCCACAAGATCGGAGAGTCTGTTCCTCGGTCGCCGATCTCATACTTGCCTATCTCCACGGGGTTCTCAACGTCGCTGACATCGAAGAGAGAGATTTTTACTCCTTGGTACCAAGCGAAGTCTCCTTCTTCGGCTTCAACGGCCTCTTTGCCTATGCCGATTATGTGGTTTTCGTCATATGGGTGAAGATAATCCGAGTACCCTGTTATCTTAAGCTTGCCCAAGATCTTGGGATTGGCTGGATCACTCAAGTCGATCACGAAGAATGGGTCGACCTTCTTGAACGTGACCAAGTAGCACCTTTCACCCATGAACCTGGCTGAGTATATGCTTTCTCCCGGAGCGATATCCTCAATCTTGCCCGTGACGTTCAGGTCCATGTTGAGAACGTATACGTGGTTCTTCGAGGTTGCCTGTTCGGGGCTCCACCACAACTGACCAGTCGTGGTCGCTATCCTGAAATACCCATTGTATTCGTCCATTGAGAAC
>JAUQYT010000266.1 GCA_030587605.1 Candidatus Njordarchaeum guaymasense | reverse complement strand
GCGTCCCGTCATGAAATTTTACTCCCTGTTTCAGATACAAGGTCCAAGTTGTCGCATCAGGTGAAGCATCCCATCGTTCCGCAAGGTTGGGTATTAGCTCACCAGTCTTATAGTCTGCGTCAGTCAGAGTTTCCGTGATCAGCCGGATAATTCCCAGATTGGGCATGCCTGTGCACTTCTGAGGGTCGAGAGTCGGTGGTTCCATACCCATAGTTATCGTTAGAGTCGTTGGTGGAGGTGGGGGCGGTGGAGGAGGTGTTGGAGGTGGAAGTGTGAGGTAATAGCCGACCGAAAGAAGAACTACTAGTGCAATGCCGAGTGCAATGTATTTCAAGTTAGATTTCTTTTCTATTTTTCCCATAACTGGTTCATCCAACTAGAAGCTCAAGGTGAGCGAATAAAAACCTAACGCTTTCTGGGCAAAGATCGTTGCGAACTATGCCCCAACATAGAAGAGAAGGGGCTCAGCGCCGCGTTGGTCGCAACTCTAATTGAGGTCATCCCGAGTGGGGAGAATGCGGACTCCACTCTGGCGCTTCAAAACGCGATGTTGAGCATTGTGGATCATGTGCGGAGTTTCCCTGCAACCTCTTCGTTGGCCATCTCGATTCTGATGATCCTGAAGGCCAAAGAGACGCTATGGTGAGGATTGGCTCTTGCCCTATAGAAAAAAACATGGCGATAGGAAATGGCCAGATCTTGTCAAGAAGTTAGGTTCTCGGAAAGGGATCAGGAAGCCTGAGTGGAAGTACGTGCTTCCCATATTGGCCCGCAGGAGTAGAAGAAACATCGATCGAGGATATGTTCTATGCTCGGCCTGTCCTTGTAGTGCCCAAAGTGAGTTGTGTCGGTCACTGACATGTTTCAATCATCTTCAAGACTTCTTCCGTCGTTCTTATCGGGCGTTGTCTTGCCTTGTATTTTGCGATAGTGTAGTCGTGGGCTTTCCTTGTTAGAGTCGTACACGCATCTTCAACCAACAGGCAGTTGTAGCCGTAATCCGCCCCGCTCTGATATGCTGCCTCAACACACCAGTCGGTGTTGAATCCTATTACTATCAAGTTCTCTATCTCCATGTTTCGTAGTACTCTATCAAGGTTGGTTCCGATGAATGCACTGCTATGGGTCTTGGTAAGTACTATTTCTCCTTCCTCGGGGGCTACTTCGTCAAAGATCTTGGCCCATTTTGAACCCCGAGGAACGATGAAGCCAACTGTTCTATACAATCGTCCGGTATCGCGAGCATCTTTCGAGAGGGCCTCCACCTTGACGTGTATTGGAACGATACCTTTCTTTCTGCATGCCTTCAATATCTTCCGGCCGTTCACCAAGACCGCTTTGACTCTCGCCTCATGATCCATCAATGCATCTTTGGCGTCCTTCTCAGGGAGACCTGCCTCGACAGCCTCCTCCAATAGGCGAGATGTTCCCGCGAACTCCTGCATGTCAATAAGCAACAGTGCAGTGTTCTTTGGCTTGATTGCATAGTCGAACCTCAGTTGTGCGGCAGTTTTTGTGAGCACTTCCTCAAGGGTCAGTTTGCCCATTTGAATCAAGCCCGAAATGGATTCTTTGTGGACGGTTAAAAAGGCTTCCGCCAGTTACACGCGCACAAACATGCATCTGCAAACTGCTGGGTTACGAATGCTCCAATGACACCCGATTGCGAATGGAATTGTTAAGTGTTCTCTACGCTTCGATCCATGCGTCAGGTCTCAATATCATCGTTTCATCGTGTCTAAGCCCGATTCCATGAACCTTGGCTGAAGCTGCATTCGTGTTCGGAAGGAAGAGCAAGAAGCAGACTGGCGCCTCCTCCATGACAATACCCTGTAGCTCCCTGTAGATAGCAGTACGCTTTGCCGGATCTGTTTCCGTTCGTCCGAGCATGTGGAGCTCATCGAATCGTTCACTCTTCCAGAACAATGGGATCGAGCCTCTTGGCGGCCATTGATCAGAGCGTAAGCGCTCCATTCCTATGTCCGCGTCCATGTACAAACCTACCGCCCACCCACAGAGTGATAGCTGCATCGGATTCTTCTCAACCGACTCTCTTAGAAGAGTGGAAAATTTCGGCCAATCCGTTTCAATTATTCTCACTCTGACCCCTACTTCTTTCAAGTAGGACTGAACTGCCTCGACTGTCTCTGTGTCTAGCAGAAGTACACCCTTTCCGTAGTGGAGAGTTACTTCGAATCCGTCTGGATAGCCCGCCTCAGCCAAAAGTCTCTTTGCTTTGGCTGGATCATACTGGTAGTCCTTGCCTTTGGAATAGCCGAAAACGTTCGGGGGTATCCATGAATCCATGACTTGCCCTTTGCCCATGAAGATGCGGTCCAAGATGGCTTTCTTGTCGATGGCGTAGTTGAGTGCCTGTCTCACCCTCGCATCCTTCAACGGACCCCACGCGCAATTCAGCTGTATGATGAAGTTACGGGTGGAAATCCCCTCAATAATCGTCATCTTTGGGTTCGTTCCTAGTCGCTTCGCCTCGTGGGGTGGCACATAGAAAATTACATCGAAATCTCCCGCTTCCAGTGCCATGACTCGCGCGGCGGTTTCCACAACTGGTTTGGCTACTATCTGCTTTATCTTCGGAGAACCTCCCCAATACTCCTCGTTGGCTACCAGCTTGATCTGTTTGCCTGAGATAT
>JAUQYT010000239.1 GCA_030587605.1 Candidatus Njordarchaeum guaymasense | reverse complement strand
TAGCCCGCCTGCGAATGAATCTTCATTGATCTTTCCGGCTAGAATCCCCCCGAAGAACGATTCTAATAGCGACGTGTGCAGAAACACTCTTCTTGCCTGTGTTGGAGTGAGTATCGGTCTGAGAAGTGGGACACCACTTTTAGCCAATTCGCTTATGGGGATGAAGATCATTCTCGAAATCAAAATGATTATGAATAGGAAAAGAGCGACTGCGAAGTAGAATATGGCTACGTAGGGCATTGTTTGCATTTTCCTCCTCAAATTCCAGGTGTTGACGTTGTCTATGTATTGCGCGGTTGATTCAAAAATGTCAGAAAGGTCTCCTCCGTGCCTTCCTGCTTCTAAGATTAGAATAGTTGCCTTTTTGACTAGAGGCAAGTCAACTCTTTTACTGAGCTCTGTCAACGCCTCTTCGAAGTTCATGCCCCAGCTCATGTGTGCTACCAATATCTTAAGCTCGTTCGTTAGCGGACCATACATTCGTTTAGAGGTATGCTCTAAGGCTGCGTGTATCGGCACTCCGGTTCGAATCGATGTCGCCAAGTCTCTTAAGAACTCTGGCATCGCCTTCTCTATCTTATTTTTCCATCTGTTGTGGATTATGCTCGCAAAGCTTGTTGGTGCCACGCCTACGGTGAAAACTACGATAAGAAGATAATCGAAGTCGGGAGAGAAGCCGTAAAAGAATATTGAAATCATGAGTAAGGCAGCTGCCGCCACGGAGGATGCTATGGCTATTCTTTTGAGGGTTTTTCTAGTGATTTTCATAGTTTTCACCTTACAGTGAAAGTTGATATAATTACGGTTAGAATGATTGCCATGATCGGTATGCCCACGTATGCTAAAAGATAAAGCATCACCGCAGGGTTCATGGCGCCTCCACCACCCAACATTCCAAGTGTTGCAAACATCACAACGAAAAGCAGGGGCATAGCTACCAAAACCATGATATAGATTTCAGCCATGGCTGAAAGGGATTCCAACATCAAATCCAGCCTAGCCATTCTTTCCTTCATTATGTTGTCCGTGGATATCCGCAAATATTGTGTTGGGTTCCCACCTGTTCTAACCGTTGCTACATATCCAGTAAGAATCTCTCGCAGCTTCTTGCTCGGCATATACTTCACGTTTTCCAGGATCGAAGTCAACAAATCTTGGCCAAAGACTTCCACGTCTCTCACTACATTGCTGAATTCCTGTCGAACTTCGCGGAGCGTGTCGATTTTAGCCATAGAACGGAAAATTGTTCTCGGCGGGACGTTTGAGCTCGAAAGTAAGGTCAAAAAACTTGAAATGTATGGAAGATTGATTTCTATTGGAATTCTCCTGTTGCTACTTTTGATTCCTGGATAAATGTAGATCAATATGAATGTGGAGATGGACGATAACGTTGCCAACATTATGCTGAGTAGAAAGTTTCCCATCGAGAGAAAACTATTGTGCAGAATGGTTGGCAACAAGAAAGGCAAAAGTATCATTGGAACGATGAAGGATACAATTGACATTAGTATCATGAATGAAAGGTATGCTGGAAAGGCTATTTTCACCCCGCCTTTCTTCAGCTGGTTATGAAGGTCTTGGAAATGTGGTAAAAGTCTCTGAACCCTCTTGCCCAGCAGCTCATAAGCATAAGTCCATGGCTCAAATTTCATTTCTAACTCACCTTCGCCTTGCGGTAAACAGTCTTGGGATCGGAGAAGTAGTCCAATACAATGCTTGAAACCTCCTCGTAGGTGCGTATGTTCTTTCGCACCAGATAGTCAAGAATGACCTTTCTCTTTTTCAATTCTTGATTGATTTCCCTCATAGAATAGCCCCATTGACTCGCGATCTCCTTCAACAAGTAGCTCCTCCCAGTAGACTCGTAGAGGTCTTGATTTGCGTCCCACCCGAACACTTCATGAGTCTCGAAGTCATTTTTCTTGTCATCCCACCCAAGCATCTCAGAAACAGATATTGTCCTCCTTATCGAAACATTCTCAACAACCATCTTACGAACAATTGCAATGGCATCGAGATTCTCAACTAAGGTGTGTGGAATGTTCATTGGCTTGGTCGTGAGGCGGTGTAGAACGCCTTGAACGTTTTCAGCGTGAATTGTTGTCAAACCAAGATGCCCGGTCGACATGGCTTGAAACAGGGCGTAAGCCTCCTCTCCTCGGATCTCGCCAACAATAATGTAGTCTGGCCTCTGCCTGAAAGCAGACCTCAAAAGATCGAACATGCTGATAGAGCCGCGACCCTTTTCTCCAATCGCTCCCGCTGCCGTGCCCAAACCTTGTCGAGTAACCATCATCTGCCAGTTCTCGTGGGGTAATCGAATCTCTTGCGTATCTTCAATGCTCACAATCTTAAGGGTCGGTCTGATGAAAAGGCTGAACGTGTTGAGCATTGTCGTCTTTCCCCCTCCTATATCGCCCCCAATCATGACTGAATGTCTGTTTTCGATGAGGAACCAGAAGTAGGCTGCCATTTCTGGTGATAATGTTTTGTAAATGATGAGGTCTGTGATGGTGAGCGGGCTTCTTTTGAATTTTCTTATGGTGAAGGTGCTGCCCTTTGGAGTGACCTCTGTGCCGAAGGTGAGCTGGGCTCGACTTCCATCTGGCAGTGTGCCGTCAAGGAGGGGCTGAGCGATGGAAATGTGTCTGCCGCAGAGGTAGGCGAGTTTGAGTATGAAACTGTCGAGCTCTTCCTGCTTCTTGAAGATGATGTTCGTCGGGATGGACTCGTATTTCCGATGCCAGACGTACAGAGGATAGTCTACGCCGTCGCATGAAATGTCTTCTATGTATTCATCTCGCATGAGACCATCTATTTTGCCGAAGTTTAGGAAGTCTCGAGTAATGTAGTATTGGTATTTCTCCAAGGTGTGAGGGTCCACTTTTATCTTGTACTTCTTTGCTGCATCCTCAACTTTGTTCTTTAAAAATTCTTCAGCCTCTTCTTTGTTTTTGAACTCTTTGGCGCTTAGGGAGAGCTCGTCCCATAGAATATCCTTAATTTGGCGGATCCAAGCTTCATCGGCTGGAGTCAGGGTGGGTTCTAGTACCAAATATTTGATTCCGCTCTTGGTGTCCTCTACGATGGCGGCGCGAGAGTAAGGCATGAGCAGAGGATAATGCTCTCTGAAAGTCGGTTGGACTTTTTCGGCTGCAACCTGTCCAGTCTGTTCAGTTTCCAACTGGGCTTCAGAATCGGGGTTT
>JAUQYT010000210.1 GCA_030587605.1 Candidatus Njordarchaeum guaymasense | reverse complement strand
TTCTTCTTACACCCACTCGACTCTCGTTAGGTACTAAAATGGTTATTGTGCTTGTGGTCAGGGGCTCCTTACCCTTGATTTGTGCTTGGCAGGAGAGTCGGTACCCACTCTCGATCTCCTTCTGGGTAAGCAACTCCTCTTCGGAGTCTGTTCGGCCATCGAGCAAACTTGAGCCACTCACGATCACGACCCTGCATTTTCCGCATGTTCCCTCGCCACCGCATTCGGATCTTATTCCCACTCCTAGTTCTTTTGCGGCGTCAAACAAGCGGGTTCCACTTTTGAATTGTCCTCTTCTTCCGTCGGGTTCAAATACAAGTGTGATGAGCCCCATCGTGATGCAATCCCCGTTCTTGCCTGTGGCACTAGTCTATGGACTCTATCTATGAGGCTGCCTTAAAATACATTGGTGAGGAAGACGGGCTTACAGGAGAAGAAACGAAGCTATGCGTCTTTCTGACTCCCTATATTCCTATGTATGTGCTGTCCCCTATGACGAAGCGGGATCCCGAAGGTTTGGCGACGTTTGATATTATTTTGGAGTCTCGTCCTATTAGGCTGTCTACGATTCTCTTGTCGCAGTTTATGGTCGCGCCGTCCATGATTATGGAGTTCTCAATCTCTCCGCCAATGATCGTTGCGTTGTTTCCGATGGACGTGTATGGTCCGATATAGCTACTTGGACCTATTTTGCAGTTCTCTCCGATTATTGCTGGTCCTCTTATCGTTGTGTCCTTATGTATTATGGAGTTCTTGCCTACTTCGACGTTGCCGACTATGTTGGCGCCTTCCTCTGCTGTTCCGCGGTTGACTCGTTTGATTTCGGATAGAATGAGTTGGTTCGCTTCGAGCAGATCTTCCGGTTTGCCTGTGTCTTTCCACCATCCCTCAACCATGCGGTAACCGACTTTATAACCTTGGTCTAGTAGCCCTTGTATTGCATCTGTTATCTCTAGTTCGTTTCGCCATGAGGGCTTTAGCTTCTTGACTATACCAAATATGGGCGCGGTGAAAAAGTAAATGCCTGTGACAGCCAGATTACTCCTAGGTTCCTTTGGCTTCTCAACTGTCCTAACAAGTTTCCCATTCTTTACCTCAGCTATACCGTATCGCTGTGGATCCTTGACATCCGTCAGAACAATCATGGCGTCGTTCTTTGATTTTCTGAAGTCATCGACGAGATACTTTATGCCATTCTTGAGAAGGTTGTCTCCAAGGTACATCACGAAGCTATCATCTTTGATAAAGTCTTCAGCGATCATCACAGCGTGAGCTAATCCCTTCGGTTCGGGTTGATCGATGTAAGTGACCTCCACCCCAAATCTGGATCCGTCACCAATGACCTCCACAACTCCTTCCTTAATTGGCCCTAAGACTATTCCTATCTTTCTGATTCCTGCGTCTCTGAGACTTTCCAAGCCGTAGAGTAGTATTGGCTTGTTGGCTACAGGTAACATGTGTTTGTTGCCCGTGTGGGTGAGCGGTCTAAGCCTAGTTCCATGTCCACCAGCGAGCAATAACCCTTTCATTACTGAACCCACCTTCGTTAATCGGACTCTCTTTCTTCTTTCAGGGTTTTTAGGGCTTCGTCAATTGATAGTGGTTTGTGAGATAGTATCTTTTTAGCTTTTTCAACTTTCAATGATGAATCTTTGGGTCTTTTTGCCTTCCATTTGAGCTCGTCAGCCTTCGCAGGTTGGATCAGTTTCTCATCCAATTGAAAGACCTTGGAAATCTTCTTGGCTAAATCGAACCTATTTATTCTTGTTGCACCTGCCATGTTCAGGATGCCTTGGATTTTCCTTTCTGCAACCTCAACCATCATGTCAGACAAGTTTGTGTTCAATGTTGGCGAACAATACTGGTCTGTGATCGCTTTGATGCTTTCCCTTTTCTCAAGCTTGCTCACAACCCAGGTAGCGAAGTTTGGTCTATCGGGTCTTCCCCATCCGAAGAGAACATCTGTCCGAGCTATGCACCACTCAGTCGCATAGCTCTTGACAAACTCTTCTCCCTTGAGCTTAGTGAACCCATAGTGACATAGGGGGTTTGGCTCTTCGTCTTCGTCGTGTAATCCTTTATCTCCCTCAAAAACATAACCCGTTGACACCTGAATTAGGAATGCACCTATTTTTGAGCAAGCCTCGGCGACGTTCTTAGCTCCGTCGGCGTTAACTCTCCAAGCATTTTCTTTCTCAACTTCACACAGATCTACGTCGGTCATGGCGGCGGTGTTCATGACAACATCCGGCTTGAGTTCACTAATCTTGGATGTTATCGACTCTGCGTCAGTTATATCGAGTTCTATGAACGTTATCTTCCGGTCAATATTAGGCGGGGGAACAGATGTATCTATAGCATAAACATCTACCCTCTTTCTCCTGCAACTTCTTAGAAGTTTGAGACCGAGTAGCCCTGTTCCACCTGTTATTAGGACTCTCATCTGATTTACCATCCTAGCTTCCAGGGAGTCGGGTGGATTATCTTATCTGTGGCTAACGGCTTCCACCACCATTCGTTCTTGACATACCATTTCACGGTTTCTTCCAATGCCTCTTTGAACTCGTATTTTGGTTTCCACCCTAGCTCGGACTTTATCTTAGATGAATCGAGACTGTACCTCAGGTCATGTCCAGGTCTGTCTTCAACATGAGTGATTAGTTCCCTTTGTTTTCCCAGTGCGTCGAGTATCATCTTTACAGTCTCGATGTTCGAGATCTCTGCCCCCGCTGAAATATTGTAGATTTCGCCAGCTCTTCCCTTTTCCATAACTAAGCGTATTGCATCACAGTGATCCAGTACATAGAGCCAGTCTCTAATTTGGTTGCCGGAGCCGTATACTGGTACGGACAAGTTGAGGATCGATCTTATTACAGTTTTAGGAATAAGCTTCTCTGGAAACTGGTATGGCCCGAAATTGTTAGTGCACCTAGTTATTGCCGCATCTATACCGTAAGTGACGTGGTAAGCCCTCACAAGCATGTCTGCAGCGGCTTTTGTAGCCGAGTAAGGACTTGAGGGGTTCAACACGTCACGTTCACTAAATGATGTAGATTCCTGAGCTGAACCATAGACTTCGTCTGTTGAGACTTGGATGAATCGGTTATGCCCCTTGCTTTTTCTGATCGTCTCTAGTAGAACGAAGGTGCCGTAGGCATTGTTCTTAAAGAACGAGTAGGGATCGGATATACTTCTATCAACATGGGTCTCGGCTGCAAAGTTAACAACTAGGTCAGCGTCGCTCACAATATCTCGAATCCGATCCGAGTCAGTTATATCAACTCTAGAGAATCTGTGATTGCCATACTTCTCGACTTCTTTCAGATTCTCGATGTTGGAACCATAACTTAGGTTATCAACATTGCGTATCTCAATTTCCTTGTTATCTTTGGTGGGTTTCTTCGAGTAGAAGTTCAGAAGATGCCTCACGAAGTTACTTCCGATGAAACCTGCACCGCCTGTAACAACCACTTTCATAGAGTCTTCACTCAACACAGATTTGTTTGACTACTTGTAAGGGGGCTTATTCCAGTCGAATGGTTTCCCCGTCTTTGGGTCGGTTATCGTCA
>JAUQYT010000190.1 GCA_030587605.1 Candidatus Njordarchaeum guaymasense | reverse complement strand
ATCTTCTTCGACGAGGTTGAGAAAACCAAAGTTAGAGGGAGAATTGGCGTTGACAGGCAGTGCGCCATTATTGAGGAGGCACACATAGAACGAGACAAGAAAGATAGTCATCTCTCGTCAAAGGTGGGAACAACTGGAACTGGAACTGGGCCGTGCAATGCTGACAGGGCTCTAAGAATGACAAAGCTCGCAAGAGACATACCTGAATTAGGAGAGTTCTTGGCGGACGTATCCAAAGAGGTAAATGATGCCTTGGACAAGAATCGACCCGTCATAATCGAGGGAACGCAAGGGACATTTCTGTCGTTGTTCCATGGAACCTATCCATACTGCACTAGTAAAGATGTCTGCGCTGCGCAGGCATGTGCTGATGTTGGGGTTGGTCCCACTAAGATAGATGATGTTCTGATTGTCTTCAAGTCCTTCGTCACTCGAGTAGGTGCGGGCGAGTTATCTGGGGAGCTTAGTGAGGAGGAAACGAAGCGGAGAGGTTGGACTGAGTATGGAACTGTGACGGGCAGACTTAGGAGAGCTGCTCCGTTCAACTTTGATCTGGCTCGGAGGGCGGTTATGCTGAATGGAGCGACCGAAGTAGCTGTAACTAAACTTGACACCTTGTTCCCAGCATGTAAGGATGCGAAGGTTAGGGAAAAGCTTCCAAAGGAGGCACTTTCATTCTTAAGGAAGGTCGAGGAGGGTACTGGAGTGCCGGTTACGCTGGTCGGAACAGGTCCGGACATTGACTCCATCATAGATCTTCGGGAAGCAGCCTCATCTAGAAGGCACATGCGAAAAGCGAAATGAACGATTATGAATTGTCCTTGTTGGCGGATGGGCGTGTTTCATGTTGAAGGGAGGTATTCCGAGCAAGCGGGAGTGTTTGCTTCTTCTCAGGCAGCTTGGCGTAGATGAAAAGGTCGTGAAGCATTCAGTAGCTGTTAGTAGGACTTCACTTGAGATTGCCAACAGAATAAGAAAGAACGGAGTGGATGTTGACACCAATCTCGTTGAAGTTGCTGCCCTGCTTCACGATATAGGTAGGTCTGAGGTTCACGGGATAGAACATGGGCGAGTTGGAGGGGAAATACTCCGCAAGCTTGGCTACCATGACTCTTTGGCTAGAATCGCTGAGAGTCATGTCCTGTGTGGAGTACTAACTGAAAAATCAAGTTACCGATCCAGCATCAAAAACAACGATTCTTCGACTATGACAATAGAAGAGAAAATAGTCTGCTATGCCGACAAGATCACTTTAGAGAACAGGAAGACAACATTGAAAGATCGATTTGACAAGTGGTTCAGACAATACGGCAGGAGCTCCATACTTACCCGCGCATTCCACCGTTCAAAGGAAATAGAAATGGAACTGAATCTACTAGTCTCCTGAAAGCAGTCTATGCAGAATCGTCTCGTTTTTCCTAGGGGTTAAAGCTTCGTAATGTCTTCACTAGTTCGTCTATGCCCTTTATTGTCGAGACTGCCAGGGGGATCTCCTCGGTTTCGGCTATTCTTAGAGCCACAATGTCAACTTTATTGGAGTCAAGTCCGTGAAGTATTATGAGAGCTGGTTTTACCGCGTTCCGAAGGCCAATTTGGCTGGTTTTTATGGCAACCATCGGCGATCTTCCAGTCGATACGTTGGCAAAAATCGCTGTGCGGCCAACAGTTTGACGATATAACTCAAGGAGTTGTTTGACATCGAGTCTCAGTATGGCTGCTACGCTGTTGACAGCGGTGTAACCCCAGATCTCTCTCTCGATGAAGTCCTTGCCAGCAACAATCTTGCAGTGAAGGTAATCACAGAAATCCCTAGCTTTCACGGGCGCAAGGAACTTTCTCAGATCAAGGAGGATGTCTGGAGGGATCCCAGTGCCAACAATTCTTCTGAGCCCTCTCGAGACTGGGCTTCCCCTCTTCTCATCCAAAACCAGTAGTGAATCAACGAACTTCTTGATCGTCTCAACTCTCGGGGATGTCCGCCTTCCACTTTCATAGTCGCTTATGACCGAAGGTGATATAGTGAGATGTTCAGCAAGCTCCTTTTGGGGAACCTGATACTTTTCTCTCCATTTCTTCATGACCTTTCCTGGTTCCTCGGATAGTGCTATTTCCCCTGCGATCCCTTGAGCTAAATCCTCGTACTCATTCAGGTCTGTATGTGACATAGATGCTTTCCTCCACTATCCTGCTCCAATATTATACTGTGCCTATGCGGGTGCTGAAGATAGATGTTATCGCTGAAAAACCAGACTGTTTCGCGTGCTAAGACCCGCGAAGAGTTTGGAAAGACGCAATATATTGATCCTCTTAGTTTGTCGAAATCAGTTTAAATACCTTTTGCTTTGAACGTTAGACAAAGACGACAGAAAAGTGGTTCAATATCCATGAGATTAGCAAAAGAACTATAAACCACCTGCAACAAAACGGATGACTAATATGTGATAGATGCACATAGAAAGATGGAAGAGTCTAACGGCGACCTTGGCTGATGGGCTTGCTATGCAAGTTTAAGGAGGGAGACTGGATTTGTCCAATGGTCTTTTTCCAAATGATATACTGGCACTTCTGGTAACGTATGCATACGTCTTCGCAGTGATAGGGTTGGGAACGTTTCTCTCGAAAAGAGGGAAGGGCGGAAAATCTGATGCCTCGAGGAAAGTCATACACATCGGAGCTGGGAACTCCATCCTATTGTGGCCGCTTTATGAGCATGTGTGGGCTGTGTCTATAGCACCGTGGACGCTAGCAATATTCGTGTTTCTCCTAACACCAAGAAGCCGTGTAAAGGCCTTTAGGGACATGTTTCAATCTATGGCTCGAGAGATGGATCTCAAGAGAGGACATATTGTAGGCCCGCTCCTTTACATAATCTCAATTGGCTTACTGGTTTCAGTATTTGGTTACGGCTCTTACTATCCTTACTTCTTCATAGGGGCAATTGGGATCATGATCATGATCTGGGGTGACGGTTTCGCGTGTCTCATAGGTAGGCGGTTCGGGAAAGGTAGTCAGTATGAAGTCTTTGGCTGCACCCGAAGCGTGGTTGGTTCGCTGGCCCTCTTCATGGTAGGATCCATTGCATCGCTACTCACAATGGTCTACTTTAACTCCGTAGTCCCCATCATACGACCAGCTTACGCATTGCCTGTAACGCTATCTCTCCCGACAATGCTCGAAATTGCTTTGATCGCATCCTTGATCGCTATGATCATTGAGGCAATAACGCCGCTGGGAGTCGATAACCTGACGGTTCCGTTGCTAACCTCTCTAATAGTATTCGTAATATTCGTTCTAATCGGAGTCGTAATCCCAGTAAGCTGGCAATGGTTTGTTCAATGAGACAACCGCAGAAAAAAGTAACAAACCTCCCGCTTCAAGCAGGGAGCTGTTTGTTATTCATCCTCTTCTTTTTAAAACTCTCTGTTTATAACGAAATCTACTAGTTCGAATATTGTCTTTGCAGCTGAACGTGATTTGAAATGTGGCTCTATTTGAGAGCTCAGTATATTCTTGCTCTCTGAGGCAAATTCCTTCGCTTTTCGTTTCCCGTACTCGAGGGTCCCGTATTTCTTCATCAAGTCGATAACGAACTTGATTTCCTTGCTACTCTTAGCTGAACGGCTCTTGTTCAGTATTTTCATTGTATTCCCTTTTTCGACCTTATTGCAGATGTTCAGAAGGTTGATTAACATCAATGTTCTCTTTCCTTCTGCGATATCGCCACCGATTTCCTTACCATACTTTTTCTCTTCTCCAATTAGGTTTAGAAGATCATCTTGGATTTGGAATGCTATTCCCAGCTTCCAACCAAAGTCAATCAATCCATCAACAAGCAGCTCATCTGCTCCCGCTATCACGGCGCCGACCCTGAATGGGGTTATAATCGTGTACCAAGATGTTTTCTTGCCTGCCATCTGGTAGTAGTCTTCTTCATGTAGGTCATACTTGTTGTTAGTAACCCAGTTTATTTCGATAGCCTGCCCTTCAACCG
Organism: Candidatus Njordarchaeum guaymasense; assembly: GCA_030587605.1. Classification (GTDB taxonomy): domain Archaea; phylum Asgardarchaeota; class Njordarchaeia; order Njordarchaeales; family Njordarchaeaceae; genus Njordarchaeum; species Njordarchaeum guaymasense. The sequence goes on along the minus strand of JAUQYT010000190.1, from coordinate 9,504 downwards.
TCTCCATGCATAATCTCTTGAACTCATCCAATATGCGGAAAGTCAACTCAGGTCCAAGTAGTCCTCTGTTGTCAAAGAGTACCTCCCACATCTTTACGTGCAGCGCATCCCCGGCGTTTATCGCAAGTGGAACGCCATAGATCCTGTGTAAACATGGTTTTCCTCTCCTCATTTCAGAGTCGTCTTCGATGTCATCGTGAATCAATGCCCAGTTCTGAAAGACCTCTAAAGCGGTTGCTGCCTTCAGAGCTCGTTTCGGGTCGCCGCCGAAGGCCTCGCAACTAAGCAGACAGAAAGCTGGTCTGAGGCGCTTACCGCCCCTCATCGGATAATCTCTCATCAAGGCATAGAGTTCCTTAGGTTCCTTCAAGGGGAGATAAGGTTCTAACTCATGCTCAACGATTTTCGCCTTTTCCTCAAGTACCTTGAATACTTCCAAATGGATGACCTCCTCAGCTTTGCGAAACATGACATATCGATGTCTAGACGAGCCTCTTTAAAGTGATATGGAAAAGAACAAATCCATAACCAACATCCAACGTAGATAAATCTAACTAGTGAGTAGAATCTAGTAGGATAAAGGCGTCTGCTGATAATTTGTAGCGACACATCTAAGCTACCTATTATAGGGACATCGAAGGTGGTTGATAGTAGTGCAATACGCGCTTGAGGGTATTCGAGTACTAGATCTTTCCCGCTTGCTGCCAGGGCCTTACTGCTCTTTGTTATTGGCTGACATGGGAGCAGAAGTGATTAAGGTCGAGGAACCCGGTTTCGGTGACTATATCCGCCAGATTCCACCGATGATTCAAGGCAAAAGTTACCGTTACCTCATACTGAATCGCAACAAGAAAAGTATTACCCTAGACTTGAAATCCAATGAAGGCAGAGGAATTTTCTTAAAACTCGTATCTAGGTCAGATGTAGTGCTAGAAAGTTTTAGACCTGGCGTGGCCAAGCGACTCAGGATTAGCTATGATGAGTTAAAGACTATTAATCCGCGGATAATATATTGCGCCATATCAGGTTATGGTCAAGAAGGTCCATATCGTGACCTTCCTGGTCATGACATCGACTACATTGGCTATGGAGGAGCGCTCGGTATCACTGGCAAGAAAGGCGAACCACCGGTCATCCCTGGTGTTCAGATAGCAGACATCGGTGGTGGCGGAATGCTTGCAGCGATATCGATACTGACTGCAATAATAGCCAGAACGAAGACGGGTAAAGGTCAGTTTGTTGATGTCTCCATGCTTGATGGAGTCGTCTCATGGCTCACGATACACGCTGCAGAATATTTCGGCGTGGACAAGTCGCCCGAACGCGGTGAGATGATGCTTTCAGGCGCACTTGCATCCTACAACATCTATGAGACAAAGGATCGCAAGTGCCTGACCCTAGGCATACTTGAACCGTGGTTCTGGGAAAAATTGTGTAAAGCCCTACAAAGACAGGATTTGTCCAGAATTAATCATCTTGACCTGGCTCAGCAGCCAAAACTGTTCTCAGCACTCAGAAAAACTTTCAAGACCAAAACTCTCAGAGAATGGATCAGTATTCTTAATGCAGCCGACGTACCTTGCGGACCAGTGAACTCCATAGAGGAGGTCTTCAAGGATCCTCAAGTGCTTCATAGAAAGATGATTGTGGAAGCTGAGCACCCGATTGCTGGCAAGGTAAAACAGATCGGAATACCAATCAAGCTTTCTGAAACTCCAGGAGACGTAAGAAGTCCAGCCCCAGAGCTCGGTCAACATACAGAAGAGATACTAACAGAATTAGTGTGTATAACGAGAGACGAAATCAGAAGGCTTCAAAAGGCTAAAGTAGTATAGTAACAAATGCGGACTGGCTTTTCCGCACGCGCCAAGGTACTCAGACCACGCGAGCCCTATCCTCATTCTTGATTATCTATCACCGATTTACGATTCGAGACCTTGCTAGAGTCCTCAAATTACAGTAGATCTTCTTCCGGGATCCATTTACTCATTCCAAGGATCTTCCGCTTCATTATTTAGGAAAATAATAGACTCATTAGTGAAGGTAATATATGGCTTTATAAGTTGCGAGGTTAATCCTTATTTAGCGCCTAGGAATCTATTTATACAGGATTTTTAGGTTCTATTTTAGTACAGAAAGGAGGATCGAGGAAAAATGTCGAAGAAACCAGCAGCAAAACCAGCAGCAAAACCAGCAGGGAAAGGTTCACCACTAATGGATGCAGTTGCTGGTCTAGTCAAACAGATCAACGGGTCCTCTGCAGCGCAGGCTGAGCTTGAGGACTGGGATCGCACGATGCAGTTCGCAGTGAGCGATGGACAGCCGTTCTACGTCGAGTTCAAGGCTAAGAAGGCAGTGGGTCCAACTGCAGGCACACACTCCTCACCAGACATCACCCTAGAAGCTGATACAGGCACCTTCACTGGGATGTTGAAGGGTGAGATTGACGCCACCTCCGCATACATGGGTGGACAGCTTAGGATCCAGGGACCACTCCCAGACGCAATCAAGTTCAGAACCATCCTAGAGGCCGTACGATCTTAAATGCAACTTCACAAGTACGTGACTTGGCTCAAGAACTGCAATCCCAACTCTTTTTCTTTTTTTCTGTTATACCCACTTTTTGACGTGCTATCAGTTCGCAGTTAAGGGATGTGCTCAAACATGACTATTGGTCAGAGTAAGAAAGGATCATCTCTGACTCCTGGAGAACTACTTAGGATGGTTAGAGACTATTACCCGCACCATCTGGATCTCATGAAGGACCTGAGTGTTGGTGCAATGTGGGAATACCATGTGAGGAGCCCCACCCTAGAGGACAACGAGAAAATCTTGTTCCATCTGAAGAAAGTTAGTATGAACCGCTTGGAACTCGGGGTTGGGTCAGCATCAGAGGCCCCTGACCTCATCCTATACTTCACCGAGGAAGCAATCGTGGAGCTGATGTCACAGTCTCCTGATGCTGAAACGTATTACGCAAACTACTCGAAGATCTTGAGGGAAGGGTCTGGTAGTCGTGACCTTGACTACAAGGTCAACAAAAGTCGGCTAGCACTCTGGAAAGAAGGATACAGAAACTGGGCGAAAAGATACAATTTCATGGAACAGGTAGGTTAATAGAAACACAGATGAGTAAATTCCCGAATCCGGATGTGTCGGCGACTCCTAGGCTTATTCTTCCTCAAGGATTCCCGCTTCCCTAGCGAATTTCCCGTACCCCATGCGTATCAGAGTCTTAGTGCTTTTGTTTAGTATGAAGTCTATCCATTTGGTTTCAGTGGGCTCATTATAGAATCTGCCAAATTTCTTGGCGTACTCGTCTCTATCACCACTTGCAACCAAGTCTTTAATGGTGTCAGGGGAGAAATTCAAGGCAACGTCCGCTCTCTCTGCCCGCCCAGTCCTAATCTCGATCCCATTCTGAGTCCGCCTAACGTTAAACACGTTGAGGGGTTTCTCTCCTTTGTCAAATGAGTTCCATGAGTTGAATGTGGCAAAGTCAAGCATCGAATCCATAACAAGGTCTACAAAGATCTCAGGGTGGCTTTCCAAGTATCTTGGGAATTCGTCTTCTATTGTCGCACCGACTCCAGCCCTCACCACGGTTTCTGCCTCAGGCTTAACCGCGCTCATGCTCTCAGCGAGATACTCTACAATATCGGCGACCTTAATCAAACCGCTTGACCCATCGGTTAGGTTTGTCTTGCAGAATGGGCACGCTGTTAACAGCAAGTTAGATTTTGCTTCTAGTGCTTCCCCTATTCTCTCCCTCGCAACCTTGTTCGCGAGATCAGGGTTTGTTGATTTCACTCCTCCACCTGCACCACAGCAATGAGCGTAGCTCCGATTCGTTTTCATTTCGACGAGTTCGACGCCCTTAACCTTTTCAATTAGCCTCCTCGGGGACTCGTATATGCCACCGTGTCTCCCAAGGTGGCAAGGATCGTGATAGGTTATCCTCGCCTGCTTCTTTGCTGAGAATCCGATTCTTCCTTTCTCCGCCAGTTGGTCAAGCAACTCGGTTATATGAAGGACTTTGAGGTTTGAGCCTTCCTCGACTTTCATTTTCTGATATATGTCTTTGAATGTCCGGTAGCAACCAGCGCAGCTTGTAACTAATGTCTCTGCCCCTGTGCTCTCGATTTCATCGATATTGTGTTTCATTACTTCTCTTCCTAGGTCTTCATATCCCAGTCTGAGAAGCACTGAACCGCAGCACCATTCATCCTTGAGTAATGTGAAGTCTTCATCGGCGTTCCTCAGCAGCCTTACGGTGGATTCAGCAACGCTCTGCTGTCTGTAACTTGGAGTGCAACCCACAAAGTAGATGGTCTTAGCCTGCTTCGGTATCTCTTCCCCTTTCAAGAAGCTTCTTCTTTCCGAGTGGGGTTCCCCGTATGGGTTATGTTCATCAATAGTGGCGTCTCTTATGCTCAGGTGTTTTTCGATTGTCAATCCTTGGTTAACGACATCTTTCCTTAACGCCTCTACCATTGACGGAGTGTCGAGGCCGCCTGGAACAGCAAGGCACGTTTCTTTACAGTTTGCGCAAGTAGTGCAAGTGTACAGCCAGTCGAGGAACTTTCTATCTACGTTGATTTCTCCCTCAAGAAGCTTCTTCATGACTATTATTCTGCCTCGCGCATCGTAGGCTTCGAATCCAAGAACGTTCCTTATGGCGCAAGGTAGTGATATTGGTTTCCTTGAGGTCGTTAGCTTTACGGAGTAGGCGCAGTCACCGCACTTGGCGCACTTTTCTAACTGGTTTACGTACTCCCTAAGCGAAGGATATGTCAATGCTTTCTCACTCTCATAATCCGAACGTTGATGGGTGCAGTATTGAATTGGGATCTACTACGCTCTTGATTCTCTTCAAGACAGAGTAGAATCCTTGGTTAACTCTTGGCAAGACATGGGGCTCCCAAAGTTGACCTGTCCAGTAGGGAACTCCGCCGCTTTCTAGTTCCATTTCTTTGAGTTTGCCCCAGACCCTCTCAAGGTCAGCATGCTTGCTCCTATTTCCCTCGAATAGAGTAATCCAACAAGTACAGAAACACCTGTCAACTCCTAAAGCGCTTATTATCCATTTCATTCCTTTCTCATTGACCTTTTCCTTGCGGAATAGTGCCTGTGCGTCTTCAATTGTCTCTCGCAGAGTTGAAATTGGCCGAATGTGACATGTGTTGAACCAGAAACCTGAGTCGAACAGTGGTTGGGTCATGTTGAACATATCAAGCCAGAGGGCTCTTGTTAGGAATGAGCCTAACGCTTTGCCTCCGTACTTCTTTGCAACTTCGTCGCATATTGCCTTCTTCCGTTCAGCGATCGCGCTGTCAATCTCTTCAATTACGACCGCGAATGCGCATTCTATTTCAGGCAAAGATTCGAGATAGGTTTCTGCCAGTAGTCCAATTGATGTCTTGTCTCCGAGCATATTGATTTCTTCAGGTATCCCCAACTTTTGGAGCTCGTGAAATGCGTTTATGCAGTTGCTGAGGCTAGTGAACCCATAATCAGCGTAGGCCAATCCCTTTGGGAGTGGGTATATTTTTAGTGTTGCTTCTGTCTTCACTCCTAGGGTTCCGTGATCTCCCAGGAAGATGCCCGTGAGGTCATTAAAGGTAGCATACCTTGCAAACCTCTTTGCTATGGGGCTCCAACCACTTCCGGTTTTGATGACTTCGCCCGTTGGCAGTACAAGCTCCAAGCTCAGCACGCTGTTGCAGGCCCCACCCCATTTACTCGCACCGCATCCAACGGTGTTGACGCTAAGTGAACCTCCTACGGTTCCAGCATTCCCGCCGTATGGACCCCTAAACCCTAGTTTATACCCTTTCAGGTTAAGCTCATGGATCAGCTGAGCCCACCTGATCCCACATTGAACCGTAACTGTCATCGTGTCTTCGTCGACTTCTTTGACTTTGTCCATGTTGGTTAAGTCCAGCATGATCGCGCCTGGAACCCTGGGAATTGGAGCGCCACTTATACTACTTCTTCCACCCGCTGGGACTACTGGGAATTTCATTCTATTGGCGATCTTCATGATTTCCGCTACTTCGCTTGTTTCACTTACTCTTACGACAACTGCGGGTTTCTGAGCAGGGAATGGGCTAGAATCCTCACTGTAGGAGTACAAGATGACTTCATCGTTGCTGATGTTGCTACTTCCAACGATGCTCTCAAGCTCATCGTATATTCCCTTTGAGACCGTCAATTTCGAACACCTGGCAGGTCTTACGTGCTGTACGAACTTTGGTCATTTATTACTCTTATTACGTAACAATCTTTGTTTGTTCGTTTTTAACACATTCGTTAGTCAGAAATTCGAATATTGTCGATTCCAATTCGCCATATTATAGACACATTTTTATTTCAACCATGATGAAAAAACTTCAAAACCGAAATCTCGCTCCTCGCGGAAGGCTCAACACTCAAGTAGTGAGTGAATCTGAACTACATTAGCGACTAAGGATAACTTCTACTGTTAAGGAGTTTTTGTCGATGGCTGGTTCATCCGTTTTATCTGTTACAAACAAGTACACGGGTGAGGTAATACAGGAGATTCAGGCAGACAATATTGATACTCTTAGAGAGAAGATCAAGAAGGTTCATGACGCCAAGGAGAAAATGAGGAACACTGATCTTGGTGAGCGGATCGATTTCATACGGAGAGTCGGCAGAGCCATAAGGATGCATAAGCGTGAGTTGGTGGAACTCATTGCAAAAGAAGGGGGACTACCCTTAAAGTACGCGAAATTTGAGCCCAGCATAATACAACACGGATACCTCACTTGCGACGTCCAAGCTGACATGATAAAGGATAGAGATGTTGAGGCAATCTCAGGGAGAAACATAATGACGTACGAACCCATTGGGTTAGTAGCCGGTCTATCACCTAGAAACACACCCATGAGCTTACCGATGTACACCGTCGGCGCAGCATGGCTCGCTGGTGATAGTGTAATCATCAAACCCTCAAGTGCGGTTCCGTTGACGCCACTGAAGGTCTTAGAGATAGCCTCAGAGGTCGATGGTATCCCTGCAGTGCAGAGCACAGAAGTCTGCCTAATGCCTGGGGATGAAGCGACAAATGAGTTCATAGCGAATCCGCTTATCGACCTTTTTGCTTTTATCGGCAGTAGTCACGTCGGTAAGAAGTTGCTGATCGACTATGGCAAGTATATGGAGTCAACAGTTACCAAGCTACCGTTCTTTGAAGGCGGCTTATTCATCAACGGGAAATTCAAGTTACTTTTATTTGAAATGGCAGGGAATGATGCTGGAATAATCATGAACGATGTTGACGTGGACAAGGTCGCTGACATGGTAGTACGAGGAAGCTTCACAAACAGTGGACAGCAATGTTTCTCCATGAAGAGAATACTGGCACACAAAGACATTGTAAATGACCTTGCAGACAAGATCGTGGAAAAAGCCTCGAAGCTAAAGATCGGGGACCCAATGGATCCCGAGACCGACATAGGCCCTCTAGGCAGCAAGAGAATCATTGATATGATAGACTTCATGGTTCAGGATGCCCTAAAGAAAGGCGGAAAACTCCTCATGGGAGGGAAACGCGAAGATCCGTTCTATCCCCCGACTCTTATAAAACTAGATAAGAAGCGCGTCCGATCGCAAAGTATGGTTGAGACACCATTCATGTGGATGGAAGAATCTTTCGGTTCTGCCAGGAGTATTCTGGAATTCGAAACGATAGAGGAAGCTACACAACTTGCAAATGATACCCAGTATGGTATGCGTACGGGGATATACTGTGAGGACACAGATCTTGCAATGAAAATAGTCAAGAAGATAGATGTTGCTATCGCCTTCATAAATGAGGACCCACAGTACCAAGACATCACGTTGCCATTTGGAGGCAGGAAATCCAGTGGATGGCCGCCCGGGGCGAAGTATTGGACTCCCTACTTCTGCTGTGGAAAATTCTACCATATCGGTGATTTCAAACCCAAAGCTGTGAATGGTTCCTAAGACGGGTTGGTTCTCACTTCCTTTTTTGGGCAACTGTAGATGCTCTTCCGAAATCGTTGGGTAGACTGAACTTCAGCATACTCGTTGCTTTGGTTTGACTTGGAGCATTGAGGGAGTTCAAAAGTCTATAAGCATCATTACAATTAGAAGACTTGGATATCCGTTTTTGAGTCAGGTGAAAGCTTAATTATGAACTCCCTAATTAACAATTAACTAGAATTCATGATCAATAGGACTAGTACTGGCTCTTCCATATGCTTAAATCAGTAATCTTTGACTTCAATCGATGTGAGGTTTGCAGCAAATGAGTGACGAGTCTCCACTATGGGTTGAGAAATACCGGCCACGTAGTCTTTCAGAGATAACAAATCAAAAGGAGATAGTTGAGCGCCTTAGGATGTTTGTCAAGGAGCTAAACGTTCCCCATCTTTTGTTTGCTGGGCCGCCTGGTACAGGGAAGACCACTGCAATCCTTGCTCTTGCTAATGACCTATTTGATGGACGAGTTAAGGGGAACCTACTTGAGCTGAACGCTAGTGATGAACGTGGCATCAATGTCGTCAGAACTAGGATCAAAGATTTTGCGAGAACGATGCCGATTAGCGATGTTCCTTTCAAGATAATTATCTTAGACGAAGCGGACGCGGTGACATCCGATGCCCAGAATGCTCTCCGCAGAACCATGGAGCAGTATGCTAGAGATTGTCGTTTTACTCTTATCTGTAATTACTCAACCAAGATAATCGAGCCGATACAGAGTCGGTGTGCCGTTTTTCGTTTCGCGCCACTGAAAGAAAAGGACATTACTTTGAGGCTGAAGTTCATTGCCGAAAAGGAGTCCGTGAAACTCGATGACTCGGGTGTTAAGGCTATTCTCTACATAGCTGGTGGAGACCTAAGACGGGCGATAAACACCTTACAAGGAGCATCTGCCGTAGGAGGCGTAGTCAATGATGAAATTGTTTACAAGGTTGCCAGCAGAGCGAGGCCGGAGGAAGTACTCAAGATGCTTCAATCAGCTCTCAGCGGAAAGTTCATGGAAGCCAGGGACATGTTACATGAGCTACTGATAAACTACGGTCTCTCAGGGACTGACGTAATCAGGCAGATCCATAGAGAGATCTTCAACTTGAAGATCCCGGATTCCGAGAAAGTAAAGTTAATTGATCATGTTGGAGAAACGGATTACCGCTTGACTCAAGGAGCAAATGAGGAAATCCAGCTTAGCGCCCTACTCGCTAACTTCATGAACATCGGGGGCAAGATGAGTCATTAGCTCAGAGTGATGAAAGAGAATGAGTGCTCTTGCCACTATGAGAGTCTGCGGAAGCAGTGCCATCTGGGCGGATAAGTATTCACCAAGAAAGACTTCTGAGGTACTGGGAAACAATGAAGCTGTTTCTAAGATAGTGAAGTGGCTATGCGCGTGGAGAGGCGGAAAGGCTCCTGAAATGAAGGCTATTCTCTTATCTGGTCCGACTGGAACGGGAAAAACCGCGATGGTTTATGCTA
>JAUQYT010000153.1 GCA_030587605.1 Candidatus Njordarchaeum guaymasense | reverse complement strand
TGGGTTGCTTAAACCGTGGGAAAAAAAGTGCCGCATTCTTGCTCGTGGTACTGCTTTCTAGAAAAGTTTTGACATCGTTTGTCGCGGGCTTCTTTGTCCATGTACTAGGTGAGTCCACCAATAGAAGGGCGCGTCGTTTCTCGACGTACCCAGCGGCCTTATCAAGCAAGGTCACGTCCACATTGCCATCGTTCCTATACGGCGGAATGCACAGCAGGTTGAAAAGATCCGCCTTCTCCAAGGCATAGAGCCCTTGTTTGGCAGCCTCTTTTCCCATTCCGGTAAAATCGGTATCGTCCAATGCCTTGCCGTCAAGAGCTTGGTCAGCATCTTTCACTTTGCTGGAGGCATTATCGTCCTCCCAAACGTCTTTGTCAGCTGCAGGAGCTAGATGCGGAGACGGTGGGACAAGCGGATCTGGAAGGCTATCCACTCTCATGAGTTGTGATTCACTCTCTAGAGTCCGATTCACTCTTCTTGGACTTTCCATAACAGTGACGTTGCGAAATTGTTCAGTCACGTCGATCTTTGTATCGCGCAAAGTAAGGTTGAAAAGATCCGTCTTGTTGAGGCCGTAACTCTTGGCCAAATCCTCCGACACGTCGGAATCCACGCGAGCACGAAGGTAGTTCCCCCATGCTCCCGGACTGACTGCCTTCAGCTTCAGGCCATTGGCATCGAGCTTCGCGATGGAATTTCCCGAGTCTGGGTCGTGATATAGCCGAACAATTATCGCTTGGCCTCCTCCGTTTAGGTAGAAATCCCGCACAGCATAACCTAGCGTACTCTCTATCCATAGTCCGCCGAAGATTCGCTCAAAGTCCGCGAAGCTGTTTATGGTCACAGGCTCGTCCTCTGGCCCGCGCTTTGCTCGCCCGATGAAAGCGGTGACGGAGGTCGTGACGCCTGTGATTGTGCGTACGCCGCTTGGGACTTCTTGGATATAGACGCCAGGATAGGTCACTTGAGGTGTTACCGACATTGGGTCATCACACCCCAAGCACAAGGCTTCTGACCCTTGCTATTCGCGGGAACCATGCTGACGGCTGTTCAAACTGATCCAATGTATTCGTCACAACACTTACAATTGAGTCTGAGGCCATGGCTTTTATCATTGCGAACCTGAAGTACTTACGTGAGGTACAGGCTCTCGCTCAAACTCATCCCTCTGCTCGCAGAATTCTCTGAGCGAGAGGGGTTATCACAGCTTTTCGCCCATCCTCGTCAAGTCTCAACAAGCCGTACTTAACAAAGAATCTGACGATTTCCTGAACGGTGACCCTGTCCAGATTGAATCTGCTAACGATCTCCTCCGGCGTATGCCAGCTGCCGTCACTGAAGAATACGAGTATGTCATCGAGCAGCAGTCTAAGCGCCCTCAGCTTCGACTTGACTTGCACTCTTAATATGGCTACCCAACTGCAGGTACGAACCGAACGGAAGAACCTGAAGTACTAGTGGAAATGTGGACCTAATTTGCTTGGGAATGAGTTTCTGCAGTGCAAAACGATAAATCGCTTGATAGTAATCAAGAAAGTTTTGGAAACTTCTAATAAACTCGTTCGAGAGGAATACCCCTAGTTTCTTGATATAGCGCTAAGTACATGAACGGCACATTCGGGCCACGAGTTCAGGCATTCTTGTCCCTCATCTCCGATGTAAAGCGAGATTCCATCACGATTCTTGCGGACATCCTCAAGGCACTCAACCTTTCAAAGCCAACTAGGAAGATGTCCCTCGTCTACAAGGCAAATCTAAACTTTGAACGAATCAAGAGGTATCTTGACCTCCTGCTCACCGCGGGTCTAGTCGAGATGACGGTTTCTGCGGATCATGTCGTATCCTACAGAATCACGAACAAAGGACGTGAATTCCTTATCGGATATGAGTGTCTTGTGGACTCGCTGAAGGCGTCAACGGAACATTAGAGCGCTGGCATAGAAACGGGTAGCACCGTCGAATCTCTCAACCAGAATAGATCTGGCCATGCCATTAATACCAAGTTTCCAGAAGCTCGCGATCAAGGAACTCATCAAGAAAGAACTAGTTCTCAATCAATAGTCGATGACCTCCATTCATTCATGTACATCTAGCGAAAGCGCCTCAGACTTGGAAGCAAACCAGTTGCGATCCAGCATGAGTTTATAGGAAAAACCCAACGGTTATTATTACGTGTGGGGTGAGAAGTGTTCCTTGGTTCGAGATTGGCTTAGGACGAACGCCACAGAAGTCATCTTCGGATTCTATGTTGCCCTTGGGTTCTTGTTGGTGGCGATTAGTGCAAGGATTGAATTCTTCTGCACCCTTAAGGAGCTCATTGACAATTGGTTCATATTGACTGCTATTCTAGTATGTGCAACTCTGTCCGGGGCAATCACATACCTTATCCAAAGAAGGGTTCGCGGGATGCAGCCATCACTCTCAAGAGACGCGAACAGACTAACGGGGAATGATCTGCTTTCTTTCGTCCACGTAGGCTCTCTCGGAGCTCTGGGGCTGATACTGATGCCATCAACTCCTACTCCTATTGGCTTTGTGTACGTAGTGATCTTTATCTCAATGGTAATGGAAGTGGCTCTGAATACTTACTTCGGGGGGTTTTGGCGGAAAGGAGCTCAAGGCGAAGATGCGACACAGAATCCGAAGGCCCTTGAACTGGAACATAATGAATGGACTTGTATATTCAACAACTTATGTCTTGTAACCATAGTGAGTACAGCCGGGGCCATCCTCGGCTATCTCGGCACTCCTATTAAGTCATCGCCGGCCGTGATCTCGTCTGCACCTAATCTCAACCTTCTTAAGATATCGATGGATGGCTTCTTGATTGCTTACGCCGTATTCGGAACACCTGTTGTGTGGCTACTCCGGCCTATCCATGTTACCATGGCTTGTATTAGGAAAGAAATAGCAAAGATACGAGCACGTGATGCAGCAGACCAAATGGTAGACTGAGGCAGAACAATAACACATGAGGTTCACTGAAAAGCGTAATGTCCCATGACGTTCAACACTCTCGGCTGCACCGTGCCTATTCTATTTGACTAATCGGAGCCTTCCTCGGCAAGAAGACACCGACAGCCTATTGGACAGACCTACACTTCGGCCTCATAGAGATCCCTGAAACCAACAGATTCGCCTATCCAAGCGTAGCGTGATGGTGCGGCCGCCGGGCCTCGCCATCATGCAACCGTGTTGAAGGCGTATTTTGTGGACTCAGGAAATGTTTCCGTCTACTACCGTCAAGCGGCGGCCTAGTGGATATTCTGCAGACTATGAGGCATATTGAGACTGGCTGGTGTGATTGCCTCCGGCGAACTAGCGCTTCGCAGGCTTAGTGTGTCTCGATGGCCTACGCTTGGATCGCGATCGGGGTTTTCTAGTCTCACAGAATTCGCCTAAGCGGCGGTGAGCATGGCGGGGTTCGGATCTACCTAGTTGAATTTCTTGGATTCGAGAATCTTCCCTGTTGGAGTTCTTGAGTAACAAATGCTGCTGGACCACCATCAGATTTGTTGTTGTATGGAGGTCTACTTGCTCGAAGCAATAGGACTTCGATTGGTATCGGTGTGTTTGAAGGTGCTGCGAGTACTTTCAGTGAGGTCTCTCCTGACAGTTTCTGGTATCTCTCTTGGCTATATGGCGGATAGTTTGAGTCAACTCTGTAGAAGCAATGATGGACTTTGCAGGTGGTTGGCTCTTTGATTCATCGCTTCTTCGAAGCATGCAATTTATCTTCGTTAATCACTCAGCAGCTTTCCCGTTCTATCAAGCTCCGATTCACTTTGGGCTCAATCTACGCCATATGTAGGGTAAAACTTTCAGACCAAGTTAAGACCTCTCACTTTGAGCCTGCACTTCCATTGAATTTTCGTAAGGCAAGTGAACTCCAACCTGAACCATGTCTATACTTCCATGATGAAAATCTTGACAGACTCATCGGCGGCCTGCGCCTCGGGTCCGTAATTTTCCTCTACGGTTCATCACAATGTTCAGAGTTTTCTGAACTTCTATGCGTCAGATCGCAACTTTCTCCTCGCCGTGGAGGGTTTGATTCGGGTGCTATCTTTGTCGACGCAGGAAACACATTCGACCCTTATCTCATATCACAGTATGCAGAGCAGTTCCTACTAGACCGAGACAGAGCTTTGGATAGAATACTTGTTTCTCGTGCATTCACCTACCACCAACTAACCTCGCTAATCACTCAGGTCCTGCCGAGAACTGTCCATGAACGAAAAGCCAGACTCATCATCGTTTCCGACATGCCTAAAATCTACTGCGATCCTGACGTACGTCACAACCAAAGCCTCGATCTGTTCAAAATAACGTTCAACTCGTTAGTCACAACAGCCAAGATCGAGAGAGCAACTGCCTTAGCAACAAGCCTCAACGAAGAAGTATCAGATTCAGACCCATTTCTACGTGCGGCCAAGCAAAGGGCAGACATCGTCTTAAGATTCGAGAAACGACGCTGCTCCACAAAGTTCGTTCTTGAAAAACACCCCACGCATTCAGAAGAGAGCCTTCTGATCAGGCAGCCAACCCCAAGAGTCCTAGAAAGATTCTTGGAGGCAACATGAATGGGTAGAACCATTCCCTCATGGCGCATGGTATTGGAGGAGGAACTGAAGCGTTGGAAAAGGTTCCAAGATGCTCTCCGCATCGATGAGCGTGAAATATTCGATGATCTGATTAATGAGTGTCGTCGACAAGCATCCGCTGCTGGAGCAGCAACTTTTCCAGTCAAGACAGAGGGAATGTTCCTCTCGATTCTATTCACACATCATAAAGGCTTAAGGGAGTTGCGCGATAAGGTTGAACGGATTTACCATCTTCTCGAAAAATCCGAATCGCATTGAAGGTTGGATACTTGACCTATACCCAAAAGACAATCGAATGGTTGTCTGGTTGAAGACATGTGATGACCAAGCAGTCCGACTAGTTGATGACTGGCGGCACTCCTTCTATGTCGCCGGAGAATACCGTAACCTCATTGACTTAGCCAGTCAGATGCATATTGAGGGTGTGAGCTTCGAAGAGAGATTTGTTAGGCCTGAAGACGATGAATCTTCAACGGTTCTCAAAATCCCAGTCAGGAATTTGCTTGAAGCCGAACGGCTCGCCGAGAAGATATTGGTTCACGGCCGTTATCGGCGTTATGAACTGTACAATGTTGATGTTAAGACAAGTCAGCTCTACCTCTATGAAAAAGGCATCTACCCTT
>JAUQYT010000302.1 GCA_030587605.1 Candidatus Njordarchaeum guaymasense | reverse complement strand
GTCTAAAATCGTTCCTCTCCAAAATTGTAGCGCTTGATAGAGTCACGATAGTACCGCTTGAAGACCCCTACGGCCCAACAATAGTAAACGAGGAAATCTCAGCCATAGTAGTCAGCCCCGAAACCCTCAACACCGCGATTGAGATTAACAGGATCAGAACCAACAATGGAATGAACCAACTAAGGATCTATGTTGTTGACTTTGTCCTTGCTGAGGACGGGAAACCCGTCTCTTCCAGCAGGATCAGCCAAGGAGTGATCAACAAGGAGGGCAAACTGCTCAGAGGCTAGTCAGGATCACTGCGGAATCTGCTTTCCTGAAGACGTGAAGTGCCATGTACAGCGAACAGATAAACAGTCTTGGTCAACTAAGCCTCCAAAAAACCGAAGTCTTTCACCTTTCTCTTCACTTTCAATTATTCTTTGGCTTAAATTGGTATACCAATTACTCACGTAAATACTATAACACCAATCTAAAGATGGTTCCAAAGAGATCCAATCCAATTTATCGAAGGGTCGTGATCGCTGCGAAAAATTGGAGGTCTAGACCGGCGCGCTCAAGGATGGTGCGCAGCGTCCTTCCCAACGCTCGCGTTCTCGTCAGTTATCTGAATTCTTTTTCCCATTTAGACGATATTCTCTCAAGGTTCTTTTTAAAGTCCTCAAACTCTACGAAGAAGCCTTCTTTGAGAGAGTCACCCACGTACCTCTTGCTCCAAGTTATCATGCCCATTCGGAGAAGGTCTTTCCAGACGTAGTAGACAAGTCGCCTTGAGGCTCTGAACGGTCTGTTCTTCCAGATGTAAGCGCCGCTCTTGATCTTTGTGGCAAACGCGTTGAGGGCATGCTTCGAAAAGTGGCCTTTCTTCTCCTTCAGCTCATCTATAAGAAAATGTAGTATAATCCTTTGTTTGGTGTTGGCAGGATAAATTACGCTTGCGAAGTCCGGGTACAGGTTCAGAGAGAGATGTTCTCTGTCGAAGTGGACTCCTCTGAAAGATTTGTGTGCACTCTTGGTTGCACTATCGCGATTCATGAAGACTCACAGTCAGGAATCTACATGTTTTGCCTATACTTGACAGTTTTGCAATGTAGATTGCATATACGATTTTGCAGATATCTAAACATGATGCAATCAAGGTTGCAATGAATCTAAATCAAGATTAGGTGCCATTGAAGTCTGGTTTCTGGAGTGGAAGTCACGTTTCCAATGTGGTGGCGGAATGCTTTAGGGTTTTGAGGTAACCCTTGCTCTGAGAAAACGTCAATCGGGACTATGGTTTCTGATCGCAAAACTAGCCCCCTCATCCAAAAAAAGATCCTAGGTAACGGATAGTAAGCTCGCACATCCAGTGGCTTTTCTTATTTCATCCAATGATATCCAAAAAATTGGATTCTCTGGCGTTCCTTCGGAAAATTGGACCCTCAGGTCGTATACCTAGTGTCGACTTTTGGCTTAGCCTGTTCTGAAGGGAGCGGGAACGGCGGGATAGGAGGGGGAACTCCTATGGTCTTTGCAACTACTATTGCTTCGGCTATAGCGATACTCGAGACCGCTTGCACTACTGTGCCTGGAGGAGGTTTCTGACCCCTGAAGTCCTCCATTATTCGATCGAGTTCGACCACTTCGGCCGTCATCTGAGCAGTACCTTTTACGCTGATCTGAGCAACCGACGGCGTAAATGATACAGTGAAGACAAAGGGGGCCTCCACCATCCCAGGGGATTTTCTCTCGAATCCGAGTAGGTTAACGTTTATGGCCATCTGCACTTGAGCAGGGAGTGGGTTCTCTACACCCCACAACCTCTCACCCGATACATGAGTTACGTAGACTCTAACGTTCACCATACCATGTCGCTCACTTAGTTCATGTCTACAATCTCTATAAGACTTAGCAGTCAGCCTCTACCTCTTATCCTTTTAACCTTCTCCATTACTAGCTTTTCGCCAACTATCCTTGCCAGAATGGGCTGTCCCTCTTTGAAGGGAAAGCTTGAGTCGTCTGTCAGTTTCGTAGACAAGTAGATGCGAGGGGATCGATATACTGCTTTTCCATTTCTATTCTTCTTCTTGACCACGGTAATTTTGGTTAGTATTTTATTTACCATTTACTCTACCAACTCTCCTCTCATCTTCTCTATCTCGCATTTTCTCACCAGATGCGGAAATCGCTGAAAAATGCCTCTGTGGATGCCGTCCATCGCCACATAAGCTTTTCATAGTGGAGATAAATCCAATAAATAGAACCCCAGGATAAGAACTTGCAGACAAGGCCAGGTAGACTGGAATTGGCCGGTGAAATAGCTAGTACTACACCAGACTTACAGGCATTGACCGAAACAACTTTCAGAGGGTATGTTTGCTCAGAAAAGGTGATCGTCTCGATGGCAAGGTTGAGGAGAGAAGTTTGAGTCCAAGACAAGTACTCTCCGCATTTCTGTTGATTCTCGTCATTGCTATAATACTGTACCCAACCACAGCCACAGGGGCCATCAGGCTCCACGCAGAATATGAACAATCGCTAATACAGACCGACATTCCTGGAGAAGGACCGAGACTCGTTGAGATCAAAGGTGTTACGAATCTATATGTATCCTTCTCCGAGATACGCATACACGCTGCAAATCAAGAAAACGATTCCGGCTGGCTACCGATAATCTTCAAGACTGACAGCATAGACCTCGTCAACCCCTCGAACAAGCCCAAAACCATAGTCGTGACCCCCACCGTGCCCGTAGGACAATACAATAGCATAATGATCAGGTTCTCAAACACAACAGCGGTTGTGAACGGCACGACCCTCCAAGTGGACACCCGGCCGAGATTCACAGTAATATCTTACCCTTTCACCGTCAAGTCTGGCTCTGAAGTAAACCTTAGACTCAAGTTCTTGGCAGATTACCGAGCCATAAACGTGAGTAAACGAGTCTTCTTTGAAGTCAAGCCAATACTTGATTAAGATGAAGAACTAAGTTCCAGCTAGTCAGGCGAATATTGAGGTAAACACAATGTGCGTCATAGGAAAGAGCAAGCTACTGGAAATGATTGAGAAACTAAAACTCGTGTATCCCTTTGATCACAACCTACTGGACGGCGATGGATACATACTCACAGTCAGGGACGAGACGGTACTTCACTACATGGAACACAAGAACCTTATCTCCCACGAGATCGTCTTTACGCCGCCAGATATGATCGCACACCTAACCGCAAAGAGCCGATACGGTAGGATGGGTCTATCATTCCTGAACGCAGCGAAGGTTCACAGCGGCTTTGTCGGGCGGCTGGCGCTGGAACTCGTGAATCTGAGCAACGACAGGCAACCGATCACAATCAAGAGGGGAGACCCACTGATGCACCTGGAATTCATAACGCGCGAGGGTACTCCGTCGCCATACATCGGCCCATATCAGTTCCAATACATGAGCAATGAGGAAGTAGCGATGTACAGGCCTATCATTGAGAGGGAATTCCCAACACTATTCGAATCAAAACTCCTAGATCGAATGATAATTGAGCGTGTTTCCCCAACAGGCT
>JAUQYT010000296.1 GCA_030587605.1 Candidatus Njordarchaeum guaymasense | reverse complement strand
AACGTACGACTACTACACCAACGCTACAGCACTCGCTAGTCTATTAAGTCTGCGAGAAAAGCTTGAAGTTCCCTCAGAGTTCTTCAGTTCCGTCACTACGGTTGTAGATGGAAGATATGTCTTTGAGGGGTATTTCCCTGTCGACATCATGACCAGCTTTCTTAGTTGGAACTCAGGTTTTGACAAGTTGGTTGCGGCTCAAGGTCTAAAGTTAGATACATATCGGTTGTGGGACGGTGGCATAACACTTGAGTGCAATTCGTCGCAGAAGATCGCTGACTGTCTTTCCTCAGGCACGTCGGTCGGTATGATAGGGACGTGGACGCTTTTTCTGGTTTCTGGATTCGTGAACGGCTTGAACCCTTGTGCGCTTGCGGCTCTTGCCTATTTTGTTGGCGTGGTCTCCTTCCGTAGGTCGAGAAGAGAGGTTCTAACGATGGGAGCATTCTACGTTTTGTCAATCTTCCTCGTTTATCTCGTGATAGGAATCGGGTTGATGCGTACGATCCTTTCGAGTGGATATCTTCATGCTGTCGCGAAAGTTTTCGCAGCGTTCGCCATAGCGGTTGGGGTCCTAGGTCTCAACAGCGCCTTCCGGTCGGGATCAACCTTCCGAATGAAGATTCCCAAGAGGTTAATCTCTCCGATTGCGAAAAGGTTCAGCCGTTCATGGATTGAGAAGTCAATAATCCTCGCTGCGTTAGTGTTTGGGGGAGTTGTAGCGGTACTCGAATTTCCTTGCACAGGCGCGGTCTACATGGCACTGATTGGAATGCTTTCGGTTCAGAGGATGACCCTTGCTCTAATGCTAGGCTATAATCTCATGTTTGTTATGCCTCTGATAGTCCTGTTGGTCCTCTCTTACAGCATTGCCGATTCACCACGGTTCGGGGAGACGATGCAAAGGCATAAGTATCTCTCAAGAGTTTGCTCGGCAATCCTTACGTTAGGCCTTGGGATTTTTCTCTTGCTTCACTGATCGTGCTGATCAATGCGCAAGGCGAAGCAGCCGCTTTTTCTACGCGAAAAACCGCATCGTTGTCCCCTTTCCATGATAAGTCTGGCATTCATGATTAACGGGCTCTCTTACTTGCGACCTATGGTTGCAGTGAAATTGATTCAAAGAGAACAACTGAGGGCTGAGTTTTGTCCGAGTAACCCGTGACTGTGAGTATTCCTTCTATTCCGAACGTTGATTCAGGCCACCCTCCGGTCGGAGGAAGAGGCAAATACGGAGGCCCAGGAGGACACCCCGGTGTCTTGTCCGTGATTGCCAAAGGGTAAGCCATGCAATAGTCTCATTTTCTCAGTTTCCTAGTACTTCTGCACTCATTTGGCGATCTCGAAAGAGCTATATACAAATCGTCAGACTTGGACGCGGTTCCCCGGGTGGAACTTGTTGCACTGCAAGGAGTATGTTTCTGGATTTGCTCTATGTCTCATGATAGTTGCGTCTGCTCTGTTACCCATTATTGGCAACTTAAGCGCCTTTCGATCAATTGGCAATTCCCCGGCCTTTGCAAGTGCCCCTGGTTCTACCTCGCCCGGCCGTACTCTCGGGAGACCTGTTTCCGGATTTTGGAATCAGACATATGGAACTGGGGGTCTGCCTGAGGCTATTCCACTCACCGGTCAAGCTATTATGGTTCGTGGCGGTGTGCCTGACAGCTTTTCTTGGAGTGGGTGGGATGGAGTGGCTGTAATTGGACCTAATTACATGACCCCAGTAAAGAATCAGGGATCTTGCGGAAGTTGCTGGGCTTTTGCTTCCGTCGGCGACATGGAGGCTCAGTACCAGATACATAAAGGCAGCCCAAGCACAGGATTCGACCTGTCCGAGCAAAACGTTTTGTCATGTTCTGACGGAACTTGTTCAGGGTGGTACTTGAGCAACACTCTAAACTTTCTGAAGAGCTCAGGAACCCCCGACGAGGTATGTTGCCCTTACGT
Source organism: Candidatus Njordarchaeum guaymasense (assembly GCA_030587605.1). GTDB lineage: Archaea > Asgardarchaeota > Njordarchaeia > Njordarchaeales > Njordarchaeaceae > Njordarchaeum > Njordarchaeum guaymasense. Next base: position 1,793 of record JAUQYT010000296.1, on the reverse strand, counting down.
CGGTATCAAGACTAGTTGCGGATCCGGTCGCTGCGCCGACCATCTTTCGAGAACGTATTACATTACCGATTGGACTTGGATCTCAACGGACACGTCGAACATCAAGAGCTATCTATATAGAGTTGGCCCAGTTATGGTTTGGATGCCTGTCTTCACCGATTTCCCATGGTATGATGCCAACTTCTGGTACTATCACTACTATTCGCATGAAACAAGCGGATCCTTTGGTGGGCACTTCGTTGTAATTGTAGGGTGGTATTACAATGATTATTGGATAGTGAGGAATAGCTGGGGTACGAGCGGGGGGGATGTGAACAGCGGACACGGTGGCTACTTCTACATGACGCAGGATCCCACAACAGGTTTTTTTGGGATATACAGAGAAGCCGCAGTGATTTCTGCAGTCACTCTTGAAAAGGGAACGACTCGAGTCGCACTGGACGCTTCTCCTAAGCCTGGCTTTGCATACCAGTCAGTTACCATATTCGGCACGCTATATGGTTCTTGGCGATGCATCAGGGATGGTATGGTTGTAGGTAAACCAGTTGAGATAGTGACAGGATGGGGCTTCAACAAAGTTGTCACTACGGACTATGGCACATTCTCCGTCACAACGAGTTGTCCGCCGCAGGGAGGCACATACCTCATCACAGCGACCTTCCACGAGGATGAAGACCTCACCGGAAATTCCACAACAATTCAGTATCAAGTTGTCGCGAAGACCCAGACCACGATCACAATAAGCTACGTTGGCAACAGGGAGTTCGGCGGTTATCTGAGACGTGGGGATACAAGCGCATATTTGGCATATAAGCCCGTCAAGTTGACGGTTCACTACCTCTCCGGAAGCACATGGCAAACAGCGACCTTTGACCTGCAGACGAGGCATGACGGCTACTATAGCCTAGAATTCCTGTTCTACTGGAACTCAGCGACGGTTGTATTCGAAGGAGACGAAACGTACGCCTCAAGCTCCGCCACAATCACGCGATGACAGGACCAGCAACCGGCAACTTCCGTGAAACAGTCCTCTTTCCTTCAGACTCAACAGAAGCAGAAAGATGCTGAAAGTGCGCATATACGGGCAGCAGCTCATCCCTGACTGATGAGCGCCTGACCAACATGGGAAGAATCCTCCTACTGAAGGTCTATGAGCTCTTAGGGGGCCTCCGCGAGCATTGGGCCGTCACTCCAGTTTCTGCTCTCCTATTCAAATCCCATTCAGGTACTGTTCAAAAACATGCCAAGGACAAGCCAAAGAAGTAGATTCCTACAATGCCTAGACCCTAAAGCATCGTATCAGCATCGTATTAACATAAGCTGTAGATCTTACTCCTAGTCGGGCATACCGACCATTGCCACTATTGAAGTAATAATACAAACAACAATAGTGATCGGCATTTGAACATTTGAACGATTATCTGAATACTTGAACGAAATGGTTGAACACTTGAATGGTTACCTGAACATTTGAACAGAAATGGTGCGCTAGCCTAGTAGGCTCACCCTTGAATGCTGCGACAGAAGCTTTACGGAGCTGCGAACTCCGGAAGATAACTCTCAAAAAAGAATACTAAGACTAGCCCTGACTATTACCACATTCAAAGCCATTCAGGTTATCCCTAAAAAGGGGGAGGTTCAGGTCCCCTGTACGGGACCTGTCTTCTACTTCTTTCTGCGCCGTAGTACGAAGAGTGACGCTGCTAATGCCGATGCTAGGACTACTGCTGCTACTGGGAACTCTGGGATAGGTACGCCGCTCTGCTCTAAGTAGACGTTGAAGTTGCCCAGCG
>JAUQYT010000088.1 GCA_030587605.1 Candidatus Njordarchaeum guaymasense | reverse complement strand
CATACGAGGTGACGAAGGCTTTGATCATGATTCCGGCGAATCTGGTTGTTACAGCTTGGTGCCTCCCGTTCTTCCCTGTCTGGGCAATCGTTATCCTCGGACTTTTGAAGCGAAGGAAATGGGGTTTCCAACTTGGGCTGGGGATCAGCGTCATCGGAGTTGTCGTAGCCGTCGGAGGGGCTGTGACGGGTCTTGCTCTAGCCTTGGTGGATGTCGTGGTTGCCTTCATTGTGGATCTCATTCAGATCGGATTCTGCACATATGGACTAAGAAAACTCAAAAGGTAGCAGTTAAAAGAAACCGTAGCCCGTAAACGCTTCTATTTCTTGGCTACTAGTGAGAGTCGCTTTTGCACTATCTGAATCAGCTTGAGATAGCCTTCATGCCTATCTTTCGAGCCGACGATTCCGCCACAACCACAGTTATCGATGCAATTGGCACACTCCACGCATGCCTCAGGCTCCACGACCTTTGCTTTGCCGTTAGCGACTCTTAATATTCTGTTTGGGCATACGATCACACAGTCGCCGCATCCTCTGCACTTTTCGGGAACTACTTTTGGCGGCATGTCTGACACGTCCCACTCTACACCTCTTTCTCAATTGCTGCTGGAGTGAACGGTGGGCTTATTATCTGAGCGGGTTTCTTCGTAGAGATGATTGCCTGCATTATCTCGAACTCGAATTCTGGGTGGAGCGCAACGAACTCATCAATAGCTTTCTTTACTGCTTCTCGAGCAATGTAGCCGCCTTTATGAAGTATCTTCTCCTTCAGCACAGGGTCGTACTCCATGCTTGCAGTACACGGATAGGAGTGATGAGTTAATGCAATCCTCTCTTCAAGACCGAGTATGGGAGCGTTTTTGATCTGCTCAGCGATGTACCATGTGGAGCCACAGGGAGCAGACCTCAGCACCTCAACATCCATTATCCTCGATCCCTTCAAATTGATGCGCATCACCGGCCTTCCTATTTTGAGTTCATCGATGAATGAGTCTATCACTGGTCTACCCGTTTCTTCGAGAGAGCAGAAGGGCTTCGGGAAAGCGCTTTCAACACCCATTTCAGATAATTCCTTCTCGAGTTGACCCTGCAGCCCGCGGCTCATCCATTTTGGATCATCGACAGGAACTACCACGGCTTTCGTCGCGGTCTGTTGAGCTAGAAGGGGTAGGGCAGATGCAAGATCGATATGAATTCCGATTGAGAGAATTACGTCGCATTTAGGAGGATTCTTAGGAAGGTAATCTTGGGGGTTATCTATAATGGGGGGGAGGTTTTCCGGGGGGCTGTTCACGCCAGCAATCATGTTAGCGTAGCTCCAATTGGTCTTCCATCTACAGTCCGTGCAAGATGCTCCGCAGACCTTGCAGAAGGATTTATCGTTGATCAAGTTTCCGATGACTTTCTCCCCAAACTCACCATTGTATATGGTGTAAAGCCTCACTGCCTAGATCAACCCCATATTCATTACTAGTGAAAATTGAGTGATGTCTATTCTATGACGATATCCCTCCAGGACTTCGTCTCCTGTCAGTATCTATTGACTTGTTTCATTAAAAGAGATATTGTTCGCCGAATTATCACTCAGTGGCTTAACTACGTCTCAGGCTCTTCATCGCATCAAGGAATGGAAGTCGTATCTTAACGATTGGTCATACTCGTTTTCATCGGCTGATCGTCTGATGATGGTCAATTTGACCCATCATTCTGAGCGCTCTTCGCAAACGTAGACCTTCCACTCACAAGATCTATGACTTGAATAAAAGGTGTTATTAAGAAAAGTACTATTATCTATTACTGGTGTCAGTTATACTATGATCCTGTTCCTCTAGAAGTTGATATGAAGGAGGTTCCACACTTGAGCGCTAGTAAGGGTGGGGATTCTTCTCAAAGACCTAAAGAAGACGCTTACTTCATAATGTTGAAAGTCACACCCGAGAAAGAAGTTGCTCCAATCAAGTGGTCGCTCAACAACCTGGATGAGAATACCGCGTCGCTGGTTATCGATGAGGTGAATGAGCGCCTGTATCTATGGATTGGTGAACGTGTCGATGGGATTACGAAGGCTATTGCCCGAAGGAGGTCGGCAGACATCGCCTCTCAGGGCTTTAAACTCGAAAACATGTCGTACTCCATAGGGAAAGTCGCGGCCAAGAAACTGGAGATAATCGAGATAAATCAAGCTGATATGACTAAAGACTCCAAAGTCAAGGAAACTTTCGGCGACCTCAAGGCTCTTTTTAGGAAGAAGACTGAGCTCTCTGAAGGAGGAGTACTTGCCAGGTCGGGCGTCAAGGTTCCGGAGGCGAAGCGTGAGTTGGGTCAGGGTTTCACGAGATCACCTCCACAGTTTCAGGAGGTATCTAAGGCGCTAGAAGAGAAGTTTGGAAGGGCGCCTGAGATAATTGCTGAAAGGGAGACCATGCTTGAAAGGTACAAGGAGCGCGAGTATGATAAGATCGCCGCCTTGTACACGCTCGCATTCATCGACATTCTAGGCGGCAAAGTCAGCATAGAGGTAAGTCGCCGAGGTCAATCCAAGGTATACCAAATCACCAAACCAGCTGTGATTGAAACGCAGCCACCCGCTGAAATGCCAACAACCTTTGAGAAACCGATAACCACTGTGGCACCAAGAACCATTGTGAGAGAAGAAGAGAAGAAATGCTCCTATGTCATCGAAGACAAGAGATTAAGGATCGTTGAAAGTAACCTCACTCAAGAAGAGATAAACAGGGTCATCCGAAGAGTTGAGGAACTCTCCTAGCAACTCACTATTCTTCCATGCGAATATCTTCACATTACCAAAATACGTGAAGAACTTTTCAAGGGCTCTTTTTCTCAATGTAAATGACCGCAACATCGCGGGGAAGAGATCTGGCCGTCTTGTGATTGATGATATAGGCTTGTGATATTGTTGCTCTTGGTCAAAATATGTTAACCTTGATCGACTTCGCGGAAAAGACGACGGGGGAGCACTTTCCTCGCTGATTGTCGAAAAAACAGCGTGACTCGGGATAACGCATATATCGTACTAGAGGGCTACACTCACCATGTTGAGAGAAAAATAACTTGGGCGTCAGAAAAGAAAGTGAGGAATGGGAAACCAGAGGCTGAATGAAGTTGGTTGATCAAGAAACTGGACGCAGCGTGCCTTTCTCTTTTGAAAGAGTAGCTCCAGTCTATGACGCCACAAGAAGAATGTCCGACGCAGTCTGTATAGAGATATCCCGTGAGATATGCTTGGAAGCAGGTAATAGAGAAGGCATGCTGGTGGCTGACATTGGAGCTGGGACAGGGCGTTTCTCCATACCTCTTGCGGTTAGAGGCTGTAGGGTTGTTGGGGTTGATGTCAGCCGTGAGATGCTTCGGGTGATGCTGTCAAAGCTCAACCCAAGTTTCCGTTGCAGACTTCAATCTGTGGTTGCCGACGCCCAGTACATGCCATTTAGAACCAACTGCTTTGACGCAGCTCTCTGTTTCCAAGTTTTACACTTAATTCAAGATTGGCGTTCAGTTATTACCGAGGTGCAGCGCACCTTGATCGTAGGCGGGCTACTAGCCGTAGGGGAATCCGCTAGGAGGGGACTCACAGCGGAAATGGGTGACGCCTACAAGGAGATACGAGCTAAACATGGTTTTCCCTACAAGAGACCCGGCGCCGGAAGCATCGAGGAGGTACTTGATTACCTGCGAAACAAAGGATACACTGCTTCTTCTGAACCTGAGAAACATACCTGGGTAGGACATATGACCATTAGTTCAATCATCCGTGGTTTGGAAGACAAGGTCTACTCCGGAACGTGGAATGTGCCACAAGACGCGCACCGAGAAGTGATCCTTGAACTACGAGAGTGGGCAAGAAAGAGGTATAGCAACTTGGAACTCTCCAGGGAAACGGAGTCGGAGTTCAAAGTGGGGTTTGCAAGATTCTCCGAGACTGGTAGGAAGAAGTAGGTTCAGACAAGCAGAGAATGCTTTTTCTATGAGAGACTTGAAATATCTCATCGAGCGTAATATGTGACCAACATCATTTCACTTGCATTCCTATTGGATGGTTGGTGCTGCGCTCCATGGGAGATCTGAAGGTTGGGTTGAGCTGTGTTGATATAACCCCAGCTGTTGGTGTTCCTCTTGAGGGGTACATTGAGAGAAGAGGGGTATCGCAGGGCGTTCATGACAGACTCTTCGCAAAGGCCGTTGTTCTATCGGATGGGAAAACAAACAAAGTTGCAGTAGTTTCAGTGGATCTGGTTGGAGTGGGGAGGTCGCTAGTTGAATTTGCTCGGAAGCAGATTGATTCTAAGACAGGTATCCAAGGCAGTAACGTTATGATCGCTGCAACCCACACACACTCGGGTCCAAGAGGTGTTGTCGATTTTTTTGCGGGGGAAGAGGCTTTCTCACAGGGGTTCTTTGACCGTCGCCTCAGTGAGAAGATAGGTAGCGCAGTAGTTAAAGCGGTTGCAGGTGCTAACAATAAGTTGCGCGAATCAAGGATAGGGCTTGGTAGAGGCACCGCTACTGGCATATGTTCCAACCGTAGAGCGCCCGATGGCCCGTTTGACCCAGAGCTTGCAGTGATCCGAATCGACTCAGCTGCTAAGAAGCAAACGATGGGCTGTATGATAAACTACTCGTGTCATCCCACGGTGCTTGGACCCAACAACCTGCTTGTTTCAGCAGATTTCCCAGCCTACCTATGCGATAGTGTACAGACATCCATGGGAAAGTCTCGTGGAGAAGAAATAGTGGTATCATATCTGAATGGCGCCTCGGGAAATATCAGTACGCGGTTCACAAGGAGAGAGGCTACTTTTGCCGAAGCAGAGAGAATAGGTAGAGTCCTAGGCGCAGAGGCCCTGAAGATTATTCAGGCGACCGAGAAAACGAGTGGTGACATAGTGATCTCAACGGCGAATGAAGTTATCAAGCTTCATCAGAGGAAACTCCCGCCACTAGACTTCGTCAAGTCCAACTTGAAAAGTGGAGAGGAACTCCTGAGGCAACTGAGGTCACGCGGAGCGCCTGAAGGTGAAATCCGTGTGGTCGAAAGCTTGACCGAAGGTGCTAGGGGGTTGTTGACTGCTTACGATTACGCCTCGAAGTTCGAGGGAAGAGGATTCGAGGTTGAAATTCAAGTCTTTAGGTTAGGGGACACTGTAACGTTATGCGCTGTTCCAGCCGAGTTATTCGTTGAATTGGGTTTGGAGATAAAGCAAAAACTGAAGCGCATGAATCCTTTGGTTGTGGGCTACGCAAACGGGTTCATAGGGTATGTGTTGACGGAGGAAGCGCACCGTGAGGGAGGGTACGAATCCCTATCAACCTTCCTTGAACCAGATGCTGGAGCAAGGATAGTTGGAGCAGCTGAAAAACTCGCGAGAAATCTATCCTCTGAGTGAAACATGAGATACGCTCAGACCATTCTTGGGAAAGCCTATTTTATCGGTAGAACATATTAATTGACTTGTGGAAAGGAAAGCGAGGTGGAGTTGGTCAAAGATTGGCTGAACCTTACCTTACCGGAGCCGTAGGCTTGCTCACGAAGATTAGAGATGAGCAGATGCAAAGCATTTTGAAGGCTGCAGGCATTGTGGCTGAGGCGATTTCGTCGGATAGGTGGATCCACGTGTTCGGCACTGGACATTCACATATGATATCTGACGAAGCCTCAGGTAGAGCTGGTGGAATGGCGCCATTCAACGCAGTGATTGACCTAAGCCTGAGTGGCTACTCAGGCATGGTTAAGAGTGGTCTGCTCGAGAAGCTTGAAGGATACGGTAGGATAGTCCTTGACAGTGAGCAAGTTCGGAAGGGCGACGTGATTATAGTCGTCTCAAACTCAGGTGTGAACGCTGCACCGGTTGAGGTAGCGGTTGAATCCAAAAAGCGGGGACTCAAAGTAATAGCGATAACATCCGTTTCTCATAGCAAGTCTGTTCCGCCTAGGAACCTAGCTGGCAAGAAACTCTACGAGATCGCTGATGTAACAATTGACAATTGCAGTGAGCCAGGCGACGCGCTGGTGAAGCTTGAAGGAATGGAACAGAGAGTCGGTCCAACTAGCACGGTTACCGGAGCAGCGATACTCAACGCAATAATAGCGCAGGTAGCTAAGTTGCTGGTCGCGAAGGGAGTGAAGCCACCCGTTTGGGTGAGTGGAAACGTTCTAGGCTCAGAGGCGCACAACCTCAATTTGATGCAGAAGTACAAGCGGACAGATAAGCTGCCATGAGACCCGTCCAATAGGATGAAAAAACTGTGGAGTGAGTACGCTCTTATGTTTGGGATCTTGGTTGTGACTCATGGGGTGATGGCTAACGGTATCATCGATGCGATGAGAATGATCTTCGGGCAACCAGAAGACAAAGACACCGGCTTAATTGAGCCCGTTGTGTTGAAAGAGGGGGAAAGCCCCGAGACACTACTGAGTGAGATCAATCGCAAAATCGGACAAATGAAAGCGCACGGAATCAAGGGTGTCCTAATACTAACGGACTTGTTTGGTTCAACTACAACAAATGCTGGACTAAACGTAATGCTAACAAAAAAGGGAACTAAGAAAGGTCAAAAGAACGGAGTCGCCATTGTGACCGGAGTAAACTTACCGATGCTCCTAGAATTGATCCCAGCACTGAAGAGTTGCAAATCTGTTGACGAGTTGGCGAAACTGGCAGTCGATGTGGGAAAGAAAAGCATTATGAATGTGGCGGAAGAAATGGCCAGGAGAAAGAAGAAGTAGAGGCTGCGTAAAAGGAGGAAACCATTTGAAACTCGACAAGAAGTCATATGTGGATCACATGTTCAGCTTCATAGAACGCGTATGTAAGGAGATTGGACCAAGACCAGGCACAAGTGAAAACGAGTTCAAAGCTGGACAGATGGTTAGGAAGGAGTATGATAAGTTCTGTGATCAAACGATAGTCGAGTCATTTACGTGTAGACCAGGCGGGTTCCTAGGGATACTCAACATAATTCCTGTGCTCCAGATTCTGTCGACGATACTCTACCTATTTTTCCCTCTGGTCTCCCTTGTGCTCACAGTTCTTGCGGTGCTCTGCTACGTATTAGAGATGAATCACCTAAGAGAGTTCGTTGATCCCTTGTTCAGAAAAGGGACCTCCACGAATGTCTACGGAAAGATAAAGGCAAAAGGCAAAGCGAAGGCTACCGTCATAGCAGGGGCCCACCATGATAGCCCTGTCGAGTTTCCCATACCAATAAAGTGGAGAACCAGATCGTCCAAGTTCATAACAGTAATTCTCGTGACAGTGGGGCTCGTCCTCATAGTGTACGCAGCTAAGATCCTTGGTGAATACTTCAACCTGGGTTACATGAATTGGATGCTCTTCGGCTTCAGGTTCTTTGATTTGCTCGTCATAGTCCCAGCTGTAGGAGCAGTCTTGACCTTAGTCTTGAGGTATGGGCTGAAGTCTGGCACGCAGACGCTGGGGGCGAACGACAACCTCTCGGGCGTAGCGGTAACACTTGGCGTAGCGGAGTACTTCTCAAAGAATAGACCAAAGAATGTTGATGTATGGTTGATCTCGCATGGCTGCGAAGAGTGCATGAGAGGCTCAAAGAGATTCGTTGACAAGCACTGGCAGGAACTCGAAAAGAAAAACACGTACACTATTAACTTTGACACAGCAGGAGTCGGCAAACTAGTGATCGTAAGCGAAGAGAAGATGTACAAAACTAAACATTCACTGGAAATCTGCAAGATGCTGCAAGAATCGGCATCTAAGTGCCACATCAAGTACCCAGTTAAGATAGAGCCATTCTCGATGGGAGGGACAGACTCGGCATTCTACTCAAAGAAGGGACTCAAGGCAACCTCAGTGATAGGACTCGCGGAAGACGGATTCCCAGTCATCTGGCACAACCGCGAAGACAAGTCTGACAAGATTGACAAGAATAACTTGTACGACATGCTGAAACTGTCTGTTCAATTTGTCGAGGACTTGGAGCAGTTGACAAGAAAACAGAAAAAGTAGGGAAAGGTTCTGACGGTGACTTTTCCCTGGTTTCTCAGAAGGCGTGCATGACAGGCGAGAAAACGACGGTCAACGTCGCGAAGAGCAAAGCGACCACTAAGATCTGGACGAGCCATCCACCCGTTTTCTCGTAGAAGAGCTCAGCTGACACTACTCCTATCGCAGTTGGAATGAGCACGAGCAGAACTATCTGAACGCCCAAAGGAAGTATAAGGGAGCCTATGCCCATCGATGGCATCATCAATGACAAGAGCGTTGTTATGACTATTAGTTGAACGAAGAAGGCTGTGAGGAGTACTATGAGCTCAAAGATCACCGAATGCACCATCCGCTTGCCTCCATCCCCCATCAATGGTCTTGCAACGGCCTTGAAGAAAGATTCGTAGAACATGAAGATTAGTGCAAAGATCAACGCGTAGAGGGGGAGAGAAATCAGTCTTATCGACGCAGTTGAGAATGTTGATGTCGTATTACCTCCGAATGTTGTAGCGAGCAGTGCCATGAAAGCTATTGCTCCCACGATTCCAAATGTCAAGTCGATCTTGATCGATGGCCTGATGATTGACCCTTTCAGAAACCTAAGGTATGAGAATCCCTTTTTGCTGTGCCTCAGCTTTATCATCGCAAGAATTCCCAGAATGATTGAGTTTCCAAGGAAGATGCCCGTTAAGAAGTTGGACATGAAGAGGGGCGTTGCTAGAACCAAGACGAATGTCATCATCACTGCTACGACTGACCCCAAGATCCCCGCGAGCAAGATTGCCATGACTCCCAGTATTACCAGACCCTTTGTGTCTGTTTTGTCTGGTGCTTCCGGTTTCATTCTTCGAGGCCACAGTCTTTCATGCGCTAGCGCCAGTGCCGAGATTATCACGATTATGCCCCCAGCAATAGATATGTAGACAGCAATGTAGATTATGTCAGGACTTATTCCAAGAGGTTGATCTGCACCCAAAACATAGCTGGTTGCCCATTTCACAATCTGGGCTATTACCGCCGTATTGTAGAGTATGCTAAGGTGATCCGGGCCGTCGACTACGAACAGCTCCCTATTGGTTCCCGCAGGATTGTAAACCGTGTTCGGGTTGCCAGTGCCATTGATGGATTTGTAGAATGTCTGTGTGACGGTGGTGGCGTTGATTACCGCATCTCCTGTTGACATTATTAGAAGCAAGTTCTTTGGGGTCGTCGTGTTAACCCAGCTTGGCGATGACATGGGTGCAACGCCGATAATGGCCGCGACCGAGGTCAGCTGTGTCCCTAAGGTAAGGACTACTCCTCCTCCCATACTGTGTCCGATCAGAAGTAGTCTTGAGGTATTTCCTGTTCCGCTTGCGTGTAGACCTGCGATGACTGCGTTCACGTCATTGACGAAGCTGCCTGTTGTTGTCATTATCCCTTCGCTTGATCCGTGGCCTCTAAGATCGATCGACGCACAGATGAAGCCCTTGTCTGCAAGAGCGAAAGCCATCATTCTCATCGTTATTCTATTTCCGGCGAAGCCGTGAATCAGTATCGCTACTGGTGCATTCATTGGCGTGCCTGGTTTGATCGTGACATCGTACGCTATCTGGGTGCCATCGGACGACGTTGCCGTGTATGATTGAGTGGGGTTCTGAGCATTCACTAGAACGAGTGGAGTTTGACCTGCAGCAAAGATGATCACGCCCACGATTAGAATGATTGCTATTTTCCTGTTCATTGATAGAACACCCGATATTAGTTTGATTTAAGCTGACTCTCATTGCTGGTGTTCTTCTCTTTCATCGTACACATTAACCTCACGTTTCCCTTCTTCGTGCTATATTGAGGCTTTGTGGGCGAACTGATCCTTATAGAGTGTTCTTACACGGGCAATTGTATCTGCTTCTTCAGGTGATTTGTCGAGTCTGAGTCGGGTTATCCTGGCGAAGCGGAGCGCCATGCTGCTTTCATATTTCGGGCTTTCTTGAATTTCGTTGAACGCTACTTCTACCACGATCTCTGGTTTGAGAATGATTTTCCTGCCGCGCTTAGTTATCATTAGTGACTTGAGCCGCGTCGTCATCTCCTTTATCTCCTCGTCGGTTAGTCCCTTGAAGGTCTTCCCTATTGGCGTGAACTTGCCTGTTTCTTCATCCAGCGCTGAGAGGGTGTAGTCAGATAGCCATTCATGTCTCCTTCCGTAACCGTACTCCGCCTCAGTTATGACGAGGTCTAGAGGCTCCATCACTTGCTTTATCTTTAGCCACTTCTTTCCTCTGGTTCCAGGCGTGTAAAGTCCCTCAAGGTTTTTGGCAACCAATCCTTCATGCCCAACATTTAGAGCCTCTTCAAGGAACCTCTGCGCACCCTCCGCGTCACTGGTGACCTTGCTTCTAACCAATTTTATGCCATCGGCGACTTCTGAGAGCCTTTTTCTTCTCTCGGTATACGGTTTATCGATCAGACTTTCGCCATTAACATATAGCAGATCGAAGAGATAGAGTTCAGTTGGGATCTCTTGAACTGATCTTTCGATTTCATGTATCCTACGAAATCTTCTCATCAAATGCTGGAACGGTAAAGGTTTGCCATCACGTCCAATTGCGACAACTTCTCCCTCAAGTATCGCCCTTTTTGCTTTGATTCTAGACTGGATTAGCTCAACAACCTCTGGAAGGCTCTCAGTGACCTCGGTCAGCCTCCGACTCCATATTCTCACAATACCGTGTGAGACGTGTATCTGTACCCTCGCTCCGTCAAGCTTGTACTCGAACGCTGAGGTCCCACCGTGCTCCTGTAGCGCTTCTTTCACGCCCGAAGACATCGCGGCCAACATCGGCTTGATTACCTTGAAAGGCTCTAGTTCTATTGATTTGACCGCAGGTTCTCCACCGGTCTTCGCAGCCTCAGCTACGACTCCAATGTCTCCGGTGATCATTGCAGCTTTTCTAATAAGGTCACTCGGTACGCTGAATGCTTTTGATACAGCTTCGGCGAGTAGTCCCTCTTGGAAGCCTGTCCGCATCTCTCCAAGAAGCATTCGTATAACGAACTTTGCCTCCATAGGAGATGCTCTTGTAAGTAGACCCTCAACAATGCGTTCTTTTCTCCTTCTTGAGCCAGCACCAGAGATCCCGGCCAATTCTTCTAGCCGTTGCTTGACGTCCAATATGGTTAGTGGGTTTTGGGAGAGGAGAGTGTCCTGCCTTGCGATGGTTGACCGCTTCATGAGAACGTTTCTCACTGCGTCTCCAAGGTCTCCTGTATCATCAAAAGCCTTACCTAGTTCCTCTGGCTTCCCTGTAGTCGTCCTTAGAATGACGTTCCAGAGGGTCGCTCCGCTCACTTCAAGTGTCCGCTCATCCCATCCTGGGAAAACCTTTCCAGTGAGGAAGAGTGTTGTGGGCAACAATTCATCTTGACGGAGCCGTTTTAGGAACTCAGCCACTTCCCAGATCATTTCGGTCCTTTTCCTTGTGGATTCAAGTTTCTCCATCAGCGTGCAGAGATCTGAGAAGAGCGTCCTCTGAGGCATTGAGTGTCTCACCCATAACCTCTTTCATTAGCGACAGTTCAAATTCGTATAGAGTTCTAAGCGACGTTGAACTTGAGACGATGTTCTTGAGTTAGACGCTAAATGTGTAATTATTGTGTGCTATATTTTTCTGGCGATTTCAGCCGCTCCATGTACAGCGTCCATTATCTTTCCACGTTTCACCGCGTCGCCCACAGCACAGATCTCAGGGACTTTTTCTCTCAGATTCTCAAGAAGATGGGTGTTTGACACCGTGCCTAGAGCGATAATCACCGTATCGGCTTTTTCGAGAAATCTGCGCCCTTCCTTTTCGTAGACTGCTCCTTCGTTATTAATTTCAACGACTTTCGCCAGTGTTATCAGTTTTCCCCCGAATTCAGCGAATTTGTGTCTAACATAGGAGTTGAAGGCTGGGATCATTTCAGTCCCCACTTTCTTCATCTGCTCGATTATGGCAACCTTCTTGCCTTGTTCAGCAAGGTGATAGCCCGTTTCGAGGCCTATTTCGCCCCCGCCAAGAATAGCCACTTTTTCACCCACCTCCGCTTTTCCCGCCAAGACGTCTGTCGCAAGGACAACGTTCTCGCCTTTGATGCCTGGGATATCAGGAACTGATAGGGTTGAGCCCGTAGCGATACACACTACGTCTGGCGCCATGTCATCAATCATGGATTCGGTGACTTCCTCTCCTAGATGAAGGTCTACTCCGAGTCTCTCAAGCTCATATCCGAAGTACGGGACTATTTTTCTTAACTCATACTTGTATGAGGGAACCGAAGCCAGTAAGACCTGTCCCCCGAGCTCACCGTTCTTCTCGTAGAGCGAAACGCGGTGACCCATTGACGCTGCTATTCTTGCGAATTCCATTCCCCCTACTCCGCCGCCGATCACCATAACTTTCTTGGGTTTCCCCGCTGGCTTCAATCGGAATTCTTCTTCTCTTCCCACCGCTGCGTTCAGGATACACGTCACAGGTTTGAAAAGAAGGAGCATGTTTATGCATCCCTCATTGCAGGCGATGCAAGGTCTTATCTCACCCAGTCTGTGCTCCATAGCTTTCCTTGGAAATTCGGGATCAGTTATTAGCGCTCTGCCCATGGAAACCAGGTCTGCTTCGCCTTTCTCGACAATCTCTTCGGCGAGTTTGATGTCGTGTATTCTACCGACCGCGATGACTGGAATCTTCACAACCTCTTTTATTCCGTGGGCTAGGGGCACCATGAATCCTCTCGGTAGCCACATTGGTGCAGTTGACTCCATGTTCTTGGAGTCATAGATTCCCCCCGAAACGTGAATCGCATTGACTCCTGCCTTCTCAATCACTTGCGCGATTTTCTTGGCATCCGCCAAGGTTAAGCCGCCCTCAAAGTAGTCATCCCCATTCATTCTACAAATGATTGGAAAGTTCTCGCGGGCTTTCTTCTTAATCCTCTGAATTATGTCCAGCAAGAATCTTGTTCTGCCCGCGAAGTCCCCGCCGTATATGTCCTTCCTGAGATTCGTAAGAGGTGATAAGAACTGGTTAATGAGATATCCATGGGCGGCGTGTATCTCCACAATATCAAAACCCGCGTCTTTGATCCTTCTAGTCGCGTCACCGAAAGCATCGATAGTCTCCTCTATCTCCTTAAGAGTAAGGGGGCGAGGCTTCTCCCCAAGCAGCATGCAGGGAACATCAGAGGCGGAGACTGGTTGTGTTCCCAGAATCATTGAAGGTGACTGTCTGCCGCCATGAAAGAGCTGAACCGCTGCCCTTGCTCCCTCAGAATGGATCGCTCTCGCAAGTTTGTTCAAACCCGGAATCTTGTCATCGTTGGTCAGACTAATCTGGTGGCTCGAACCCTTACCGAGGCGGTGAACATAAGCACCCTCAACAATCACCAAGCCTACTCCACCACGAGCGCGCTCCCTATAATATTCTATAGTGCGCTGAGTCACCGAGCCATCCACAGTCGCAAGATTTGTATTCATGGGAGGCATTACCAACCGGTTCCTAATCTCAACGTTTCCGATCCTGACTGGCTCAAACAATTTGGACATTTGACCTGCCCTTCTAGCATATCAATTCAAATTCTCACTTGGTTCAAGGAGAGACCTTTCGTTATCTTGATATAGGGACGACACGCGTTATCGCCGTGCCCCTAACTCTATCCAGATACATCGGTTAAAGGAATTCATATTTAAGTGTATCAGCAGGAAATACGCATTGTATTTAGGAGCCCGTTCTATTGAGCATACAATGCAATTCCTTCGTCCACAACCATCTTTAACTTGGGAGCATGCCTCGCGCAATCTTGAAGCACGTGTCTACGGCGGCAATTTATTATTGTGAAGTCAAACATTACATGGGGTTCAAAAGCGTATGAAGATTGGGATAGTAGGGGTTCCATCGAGCGCTGGTGCTAGAGCACTTGGTCAAGAAAAAGCTCCATCTGCATTTCGAAGAGCCAAGTTGATTGAAAGACTCACGGGAGCCGGGCATGAAGTTGTTGACTACGGAGATGTCAGATCCTTTCGCTACGTTCCAGACACTCGGAATCTAAAAGCCCAAAACAGGTCCACAGTTGTGAAAGTCTGTAGTCTTGTTGCGAAGAAGGTTGAAGGAATTCTAAAGGATGGATTCCGCCCGATGGTGCTGGGTGGTGACTGCACGATAGCGATTGGCACTCTCACAGGTATTGTTGATTTCTTCCCCAAGACTGGATTGGTCTACCTTGACGCAGACGCGGATCTGAACACCCCTGAAACAACGCCAAGTGGCATCTTCGACGGAATGGTTGTAGCGCATCTTGTTGGAAGAGGAGACAAAGAACTATCGCATCTAGCAAAGCGATATCCAATTCTGCGGGAAGAAGAGATAGTCTTATTCGGACTTAATCCGACCAGTGGTTATGTTGATCCGCCAGAGATAAAGTTTCTGGAGAGTTCACCCATCGCGCGGTTCCCAATTGAGGTAATTCATCGAAAGGGAGTTGAATCGGCTGCGAGAGAGGCCTTGAAAACGCTGGAATCAAGAGTGGACAAGATATTTGTTCACCTCGATGTCGACTTCATTGTTGGAGCAGACATGCCAGCTGCAGATATTCCGCATGAGAGCGGACTGAGCCTTGATGAAGCTGCAAGCACACTGAAGATTTTTCTGCAAAGTAAACGATTCATTGGCATGGAGATCACTGAGTTCAACGCCGATAAAGATCGGGAGGGTCGCCTCGCCAATGTGTTGACGGAACTCATTGCATCTACATTGGCATAGCGAATCACTGCGAGAGAGGCCGACAAGTTGGGGAAGGATTCTGATGGTCGAGAAAAAGACTATGCTGAATGGATTAGGATCGTTCTCAGGTTGCATGCTTGGCTGCGCTGCTGGTGACGCACTCGGGGCTGAATTCGAGGGAACGGAAGCGTTGGGCTTAATAACTAGTCACTTTTCTGGGCGCTGGACTGACGACACCCACATGATGATAGGAGTGGCCGAGTCGCTAGTCGAGTGCAATGGATTTGATGGGCACCATATGACTATGGCTTTCATAAGGAACTACGACCAGGAACCATGGCGCGGGTATGCGTCTGGCCCGCCACTAGTCTTCAGGTGGATCAAGTCTGGGGTGCCGTGGAATGAAGCGTCCAAGAAACTCTTTGGTGGCGCTGGTTCACTGGGCAACGGCGCGGCTATGCGCGTCGCACCCATCGGGCTGTTTTACCACGATGAACCAGAGGAGTTGCGGCATGTTGCCTACGAGTCAGGTCAGATCACGCATGCCCACGAGCTGGGCAAGGAAGGAGCCGCAATCCAAGCTTACGCGGTTGCCCTAGCTGTAAACACGGCGCTATCCTCGTCGGCTAGGAGACTGAAGCCTACCGAGTACCTGAAGAGATTGAAAACTTTTGCGCGAAGCGAGGTTTACCTCCAGAAACTTGAGAAGGTTGGAGAGCTGTTGGATGAGCCGAGCAAGGCGAGGATTGTGCGAGAACTAGGAAATAGTGTTGAGGCGCATAACTCGGTTCCTGCAGCAATCTACTCGTTCCTTCGAGACGCAGAAAGTTTCAGGGACGCCGCACTCTGCGCTGTCAGTCTAGGCGGAGACGCAGATACGATAGCGGCGATGACCGGATCAATCAGCGGAGCATACCTCGGAGCTGAAGCAATACCTCGAGAGTGGATTAACGTATTAGAGCGTAAAGACTATATAGAAAAACTCGCAAAGAGTTTATGGAGGACGCGCGAAAAAAGATCACGTCAGTCATTGGAACAATCATTGACCCTATAATCTATCCGTAATCAAACTCAGGGGAGGTGAGTGGATGTGAAGGTTAGGGCGCGAGTCCTAGTTGAGGGTGAGGTTCAGGGAGTCGGGTTCAGATCGAGCGCTTGGAGCATCGCCCGCAGGCTCCAGCTTGCTGGATGCGTAAGGAACCTCGCTGACGGACGAGTTGAAGCCATAATCGAAGGCGAAAGAGACAAAGTTGAGAACATGGTTAGGTGGTGCAATAGAGGTCCCTCCGGCGCCTACGTCACAAACGTTAAAGTCGAATGGCAGCCCTACAAAGGAGAATATAAAGAATTCGAAATATCGAGAGCAAGGCTCCACTGAAAAGGCAACAAATGATTGTTGTCTGAAAGGACCGGGAGAAAGAGAGGTAGGAAAGATCCCCAAGCCTAGCGTGCAGAGCTGACGCCGACGGAGAAACTTGTTTCTTACTCTTCACGCTGGTTCAAACTCATCGTGCATGGTTCCTGATGCTTTCCTGAGTCAACCTTCTCCACGCCTCGTCTTCAACTCTTTTACGTAGTTTCTTGTCCAAGATGCCGCGCTCAGCAGACCTTAAAGTGCGTCTTCTGATGAACTATGAAGGCGACCAAGACATGTTGGAACCCAAAGACTATATAGGAAAAGTTACAGAAATTTTGAATATTAAAGACCGAGATCGATTGTGGCATCACTATCAGTCGATCGAGATTACTGCTTGGATGTGCTTGGCATGAAGGTAAGGGCGCACGTCTTGATCGAAGGTGATGTTCAGGGAGTTGGCTTCAGAGCCAGCGCCTGGAGGGTTGCACAAAAACTTGGAGTTACGGGATGGGTTAGAAACGTTGTTGACGGGCGAGTCGAAACCGTAATCGAAGGGGAGAAACCCAGAGTCGAAAAAATGGTTCAATGGTGTAGCAGGGGTCCCCCGGGATGCTACGTTGCAAACTTGAAAGTTGAATGGTTACCTTATAAAGGGGAATTCAAGATATTCGAAATACAAAGAACAGCTTCCAATTGGTAACAACTGCTTCGAAGCATGGGAAGAGACTGCTGGAAAAGGTGTGATGAGCTATCTCGTCATGACTGATAGGCGCATGGTGCGAGAGCTCTCTGACTCTATATTCTTAAGGCTACATCGAACCCTTCATGTATGGCTTCTAATGCTTTTCTGGGTTTGACGCAGTCGCCTATTGCGTATACTTCACCAAACTTGTCTTTGGCTGCGTTGTAGAGGCTGCTGTTGGGTCTCGCTCCAAGTGCTAGGACGACTGAGTCGGCTTTCAACGCTTCCTCTGCGCCATCACGCTTCACTATTACCCCGTTTCTCGTGATATTCATCAGTTTCGCTGAGGTCAAGACGTTAACACCACAGTCTTTAAGTTCCTTTCTTAGTATCCATTTCGATGACACACCCACGTCACTTGCGACCTTGTCCGTCATCTCAACCAGCGTGACTTTCTTGCCTTTCTTGCCTGTGAGGTGATGGGCTGTGTAGCAACCAACTCCTCCACCGCCAACTAGTACGATATTCTGCCCTTTGGGTTCAACTCCTGCGAGAACGTCCCATGCCTGAATGATCTGTTGCCCTTTCTCTACAGGCACATTCGGCTCTATTGGTGACGCTCCTGTCGCTATTATGACCACATCTGGTTTCTCTCTTGACAATAGCTGGATGTTTGCCTCTTTGCCAAGCTCCACCTTCACGCCAAGCTTCCTGACCTGCGTTGACAGATAGCTAGTTATGTTGTTAAGCTCCTCCTTGTGCGGTGGAACCGAGGCGAGGTTCAGTTGACCTCCAAGCTTGTTACCCTTCTCGTATAGAATCACGCTGTGTCCCCTTCTCGCGGCAATCATGGCGGCTTCAAGGCCTCCTGGTCCTCCCCCTACGATTATAACCTTCTTCTTCTCGCTGGCGGGCTCGATCCTGATCTTACCTTCCTTGCCCACCATTGGGTTGACCATGCAAGTGATAGGCGAAGCCTGGAATAAGTTATCAAAGCAACCTTGGTTGCATGCGACGCACATTCTTATGTCCTCGAAGCGCCCTGCCATAGCCTTCTTCGGGAGCTCTGGGTCGGCTATGAGCGGTCTCCCCATCGAGACCATGTCAGCCTTACCTTCACCAATGATCCTATCA